>DATJZV010000099.1:0-7927 GCA_035498715.1 Nitrospirota bacterium | reverse complement strand
TTCCCGTCGGACTGCATGGGCGCCCGTCACCTGGCGCAGTCCCTTGTAGAGGGCACCCTGAAGTTGAACACATCCGGCAAAAAAACACATGACCTCTCAAAGGTCAGGATCGACGGCGTTTACGTGCTGGACATGATTGCTCACAACCGCGACCGTGACCGCGACGAGTTCCAGATCTCGCCGGGAATGAGCCCGCAGTCTGTCTGGCTGGCCTATCAGGCTCACCTGGCTAATATGATCTGGAACGCCCAATCCGAGAGGTGGAACCGCAAGCCGGCGCGACGCCATCGCAGCGCGGGCCGCCGCAGCAAGGACGGCATCACGATTCCGGACATTGCTCGTCATCCCCGGCTGCGCGGCGAGATTCGACTGCCGGGCGACATGCGCAGCTCGCTGTTCAACACCGACGGCCAGATCTTCTCCGATGCGGGCATTCCCGCCGTGCTGTTCATGGAAAATTACGACATCAACCGCGTCGGCTACCACGACACCCACGACAACATGTCCAACATCGACCTGGACTACGGGGCCGCCGTGGCGGCCATCGCCATTGAGTCGGTGGCCAGGGCGGCAACGGTGACAAGGGGAGAGACATCGTAAACCCGCTTCATGCTCTCGCGTGGCCCTTGCCGCCTGAAAAACTGCTGACCCTTCGCCGAGTTCGAGGCAGCCGCAGGTCCCGCTGACGGCTTTTCCGGGCTGAGAATCGGATCGGGTGCGAATACCGTGGCGCCCCAGCCGGCCTCGGCCGCCAGACCGGCATCCGAGAGTGGATAAACGGAAAGCATCGGGTCGAAAGACCTCTGCACGCCGGTACCGGCGCCCTTGCCGAACCCCTTTGCCACCAGGTGGCCCGAGGCGCCGACATCGCCGCCCACAGTCTTGAAGGTGTCGAGAAGCGAAGGGATGGATGGCCAGCGGGGTTTTCATGGACGGCATCGCCCTCGGACAGGTGACGCCGGGTCCCATCGTGATCACGGCGACCTTTGTGGGCTACATCATCCAGGGATTTGCGGGGGCAATCGTCGCACGATCGCCATCTTCTCCCCGTCTTTCTTTATGGTCGTCACCATTGCGCCGGTTTTTGACAGGCTGAGATCGTCTCCTTACTTCGCCAGGGTAATCGAGGGAATCCTCGCCTCTTTCGTGGGCCTGCTGCTTTTCGTTTTCATCCAGTTCGCCTCGGCAGTCTCTTGGGACACGGTGCGATTCATCATGGGGGTTGCTGCACTCACCGCCTTGATTCGAAAAGCGGATATCCTCTATATCGTTCCGGCCGGTGCAATCCTGTCGGTGATACTCTTGTAGCTGCCTATTTCCTGCACTCCCCCTTGGAACCTTCCTTGCATTTTTTTCCGTCAACCCAGATCGCACCGCTCAGAAAGGCTCCGGCCAGGTTTGCTCCATCGAGATTGGCGCCGGCCAGGTTGGCATCCCACAGGGCGGCGCCTGCAAGGTTCGCTTTCGAAAGGTTTGCCTTCTCCAGTTTTGCATTCGTCAGGGCGGCAACACGCAAGTCCGCGTTAGACAAGTTGGCGCCGGTGAGATCCGCGCTGGTCAAGTTGATGTAAGACATGTTTGCACCGGAGAAGTCCGTGTTGGCCAGGTCCGAGTTGGAAATGCTCGAACTCGACACGTTTGCACCGGCCAATTTTGCGCCGGGTAATTTTGCCCCCGACAGAACCACTCCCGTCAAATTACAGCCCGGGCACTGATTCGTTGATTTCAGTCTCTGGAGATCGGCATCGTCGAATGCGGTCACCACACCGACCATCAGAAAAAAAAGCAGAAGGAACGGAATCACAGCAACCCGTAAACACCGGCTCCTCGTGTGCTTGAATTTCATCTTGTCCATTTGGCTCCCCCCTTGTCTGTTTCGATCAAAATTAAAACCCCGCCTTCATCGAAAGCAGGGTTTCATCACTCGCTCACGGCCCCCATGACGTCTTGGCTGATTCAATCGGCAGGACCTACAGGACAACGTTTTGCATTTTGTAGTGCATCGAAAATATGATGTCAAGGGTTGAAAACGATTGCACGCGAAATCCCCGCAGTGCCTGACGTGAGCTGGTCGAACGTTGCTGCGGGGTAAGCGAGCATAATAACAGACTCGCCCTTTCCTTATGTTTCTAAATTCCTGGCACCTTGGTGCGAGGAATTTTAAAACGATTGCACGACTACGCCTATCGGAAGCCCCGCTCTTTCATCGTCAGGTGAGACGCCGGTGAATGCATTGCAAACTGAAGGCGTTGCTGAAGAGCGTCATCCGCCGTCTCCTCAACGGCCCTCTCCTTGCCTCGGGCGGCACCACTGGATCCCTTCCAGCGCTTTTCCCGATTCCCGTGGCGCTCCGGCGGATGCTTATCGTCACGCTACATTCTTGATCGCATAGGGCATCATGGGCGGCGGGAACGCTGCATCACCGCACACTTCCCGAATGGCCATGTTCGTGTCGAAGTACACCTGCCAGTAATGATCGTTGTGGCAGTAAGGGCGAACCGCCAGGACCGGGCCGGCCAGCGTAAACGTCAGAATCACAACGTCCGGGATTGGCTCCGCGAGGACATTCGGAATGTTCGACAGACGCTCGCGGAGCCTCGCGATGACCGCCTGCACGTCCGCGGCGCCGGAGATCTGCGCCGCCAGGTCCACGCGACGGTAGGGGTTCGCCGTGAAGTTCTGGATGTTCTCGGAGAACACCTTGTTGTTGCCCACAAAGGTGCGAACGTTGTCGGGGGTATTGATGGTCGTGACGAACAGGCCGATCTCCTCGACGGTGCCGACGATGGCGCCTGCGCCGATGAAATCGCCCACCTTGAACGGCCGCAGCACGATGAGAAATGCGCCGGCCGCAAAGTGGGCCAGCAACCCGCCCCAGGTCGTCCCGACCGCCAGCCCGACGCCGGCGATCAGGGCCGCAAAGGTCGTGGTCTGCACGCCGAAATACCCGAGGATCGCCACGACCAGAATGACGTTGAGAATGACGGAGAGTGTGTTCCCGATGAAACGCAACACCGTGGGGTCCACCTGCTGTTTCGTCAGGGCTCGCTGCACCGCGCTGACGGCCACGCCGATCAGCCAGCGGCCGACGATGAACAGCGCCAGGGCGCCCATGACGGACAACCCCACATCGATGGCCTTGCTTTGTATCTGGCCCAACATCGAATCCCAGTTCATGGATAGCTCTCCTTTCTTTCATTTTTCCGTGATGATGAAGATTGAAAATTTCGCTTGGCGATCTGCAGAGGTTTTTGTGGATGCGAGCGGGAAACGGTTGCACGCGGCGACAGGATCGCGTCCCCAATCGGGCGACAATGCAGGCTGACGGGTTATTTTTCTTTGCCGGCAAGAACGTTTTCGATGCGTTTCAATCTCTCTTCGTAACTGCCATGGCTCTCGACCTCACGTTCCTCATCGAGCATCCTGGCGATTGTTCTGACAACAATGACAAGGCAGGTTATCGCGATCAGCCCGGTGACCAGCACCAGAATCCCTTCGATGATCTGGGCATGCCAGGGATGAGGGTCCAGATACACGATAATGAAGAAGAAATTCAACGAGCCTGAGAGCAGGAACAGGATCGTGAATATGAACAGGATCCCGGTATTGTCATCCCTGAGTTTCATGCGATGCTCCACCCTCGCCGCTGAGCTTTGCGATACAGGAAAAAGATGCAGCCATCCCCAACCGGGTGGACGCCCTGGAGGATTACTTTGTGAAGTCGATGGGCTGAGAACAGGCATTTCCGCCGGCGTTGTAGTCATAGACCATCCGGGCGCCGTAATCCGCGCCGAACGACATGAGCGCCAGCATCAGCATGAACAACAGGATAAAGACGGCGCGGCCCCTTCCCGGGAAGGGCCTGTCCGCCAGCGCCCATAGAGACAGGGCTGCGCTCACAGCCAGGGTTGCAATCATGCATCGCTTGTGAACCGACAGGAGCTCTTCCCGCACGCTGTGCGAGACCATGACGCCCCCTTCCGCGTAGAGGCCCGTTCCCACCGCTGCTGCAGCGGCAAGGGTCCCCGCGACGAGCAGCGAGAACGCCGTCGTCGCCAGGGATTCCTTCCGGAACCCGGCCGCCAGCAGGTAAAAGAACGCCGATCCGATCAGGAACGCAATCGGAAAATGGACGACCAGCGGGTGGATGTTCTGAAGATGACCCACCCCGGGCAAAAGCGTCTCGATCATGGCCTCACTTGATGGATTCGACTGTCAGGAACTGGCTTCCACCCGTCGAGTAGATCTTGCCTGTAATGGTCGCTTTCCGCCCCATCTTGTCCATGACCGCGGGGGGCAAGGGACTGTTGTCTTTATTCGGCAGCAGGACATAGAGCTTGTCCGTACCGTCCTGGAGCAGACCCATCGGGATGCCGGCCTTTGCGCACGAAATTCCACAGGGACGATGGCTCTCCCCCTTGGCCCCCATGAGACCGTAGCAGTATGTATCCACGACCTCACCCGTCATCGTGACCGAATCGGCTGCTAATGCCGCAGACAGGATTGTCAGTCCTGACAAAAGACCCACAAGGACACCGATCAGCATGATTCGTTTCATCTCCGGTTCTCCTTTCTTCCGACCGTTACATTGTTGTCATGTTCTCACAGGGCTGCCGGTGAATCGATCAGTCAAAGACTGATTTTCGCCTTCGAAATTGACTAGTCGACCCGGGACACACTCACGCCCGCCTGCCGGGGATGGAAAGGGAACGCGGAGACGACGAAGGCAGAGCCGATCTCGACTCTGCCTTTTCATCTGCATCGATTATAAACAAACTTCTATTGAATTGGCTTCCGGCAGGATGACATCCGGATTCTACCTGGTCTTTGCGACAACCGGGTGCTGAGGCGCCTCGTTGACCTGCAACTGGAAGACGTCCGGTCGGCTGTAATGACCGACGACGTCAAAGTCGAACTTCCCGCGGCCGATCTCGCCCAGGTCGAGCGTCGCCGTCAGAATGGTTTCGCCCTCGAAGTGTGGCCCCGCGAGAACCTTGCCCAGGGGGCTGATGATGGCGCTGCCGCCGCGCATCAGCACCGAATCCGGCGAATCGCCGAGGGAGACGCGCACGGTCTCGGGGAAATCCTTCTTGCGGATGAACTGGCATGCCGTCAGCACGAAACAGCGCCCTTCCATGGCGACGTGCTGCATCGACGAGAGCCACGTGTCCCGATCATCGGCGGTGGGAGCGCAGTACAACGCTACGTTCTTTGCATACATGGCCATCCGCAGCATCGGCATGTAGTTCTCCCAGCAGATCACCGAGCCGATACGGCCATAGGGGCTGTCCACGGCCGTCAGCGTTGAACCATCGCCGAATCCCCAGATCATCCGTTCCAATGCGGTCGGCATCAGCTTGCGGTGCTTGCCGAGCAACGTGCCGTCCGGCCCGAAGAAGAGTGCCGTGCAGTAACAGGTGCCCATGTCTCGCTCGATCACGCCCATCACGACGTAGCTTCCATGTGCCGCGGCGGCCTCGCCGAGCCGCTGCGTCTGCGGGCCGGGCACCTCGATGGCCGCGTCGAGATAGATCCGGAACTCCTCGCGCCCGACCGGGTCGCGTGCGCCGACCACAAGACCGTAGCTGAGCCCCTTGGGGTACCCGACAATGAACGCCTCGGGGAAGAGGACCACTTTTGCTCCGGTGGCAGCAGCTTCCCCGATCAGGCGAACGGCCTTGTCAACACAGGCTTCCGCATCGAATGGCACTGCCGCCGCCTGCACCACCGCAACACGAACTGTTGTCTGCTGCTTGGACGAGCTCACTTGCACAATCCTCCTCTCTGTATCGGTCGGGGCGTCTCCTGGGACGCCGGTTCTCGTGCGCCTTGCTGCTTTCATCGCATCCGTTTTCTTATCATGATTCGTTATTGAAATCCTGCATAGTTTTCAACCTCCGTCCTCGCATAGAACCTTCCCTGCACGGATCCCCATCGAATCGGCGGGCATTGGAATGGACATTCTTCTTATGCTGGCATTTTATATCGGTTTTCCCTATTCTGAACGCATCCAAAAAAATGGGAGGTGAAAATACATGAAACGAACAAAACCCGAGCCGAGCACTGCCAGGCGTCTCTATGGGGATCTTGCACCGAAACTGGTCGAGTTGACAGACGAGGTTCTGTTCGGGGATGTCTGGGAGCGTCCCCAGCTTTCACAACGGGATCGGAGCCTTGTTACCATTACGGCTTTGATTGCTTTGAATCGGGTGGAGCAACTCCCGTTTCATCTCGAGAAGGCCCTCTCCAACGGAATAACAAAAGAAGAGATGATCGAAGTCATCACGCATCTGGCGTTCTATTCCGGCTGGCCGACCTCCATGTCCGCCCTGGCAAGGGTCAAAGAGCTGTTTGCAAAGAAGTGAGGGTGAGTTGATCAGAGAAGAAGCGGACACACAACGTGTTTTAGCTGCGGCAGCTGAACTGAAAAGAGGGGCATTGTCAATCAATGCCCCTCTTGAAATTGCGCATTCAGTCTGTTGAAGAATTACTTGCCGCTGGCGCCCGTCTTGGCGGCATCTTCCTTCATCTGCTTCTTCTCGGGGGTCTCGGCCTGGCGTTTTTTCTTATCCTCGGCTTTCTTGGCATCTTTCTTTGCCTTCTTGTCCGCTTTGGCCTTTTTGTCCGCTGCCTTCTTGTCGGCAGCCGCCTTCTTATCCGCTGCCGCCTTGTCGTCCGCGGCTTTCTTATCGGCAGCCGCCTTATCGGGGGCCGGAGCGGCCTTCTCTGCGGGCTTTGCTGCCGGAGCGGCCTGGGCGAAGCACAGACCCGTCGTCGACACCACGAAAATCGTTGCAAACAGGATTGCGAGAACTTTCTTCATTTGTTGTTGCCTCCTTGTTTGAGAATTGATTTGTTTGACTTGGCAACATAACTTAGCAAAGACCGAGCCAGAAATGAGATAATAAATAAAAGTAATATAATCATAGACTTAAGAAAACTACTCATTCTGTTTTTTGTGAAATAATACGCATTTTCATAGGACCCAACCATTTCTTGGAAACGAATTGCAAATATTGCAACAAAGCTACGTTATTTGGATGCCAGTTGCATATTTTTGAACGATAGGCAGTTCGTTCAGAGGGCGGTTCTGCGCTCCAGGGAGTGTTGTCCGCTGACTTTCTATTGGTAATGAGGAGGGCGGCATTGCTGATCTTCTGGTGCAATATAGAAAGCCCCTGGAATACTTGGGGGAGCATTCCCAGGGGCCGGCGGTACGGCAATTCGGACTGGCTCTTACTAGCCTTATAACAAAGGTGTGTCTCAGTCTTCGCCCCCCTGCGCTTTCAAGGCTTCTTATGGGGGAGTTACTAAGTGAAACCCATTCGTGAGCTTGTCCGACGCCTTTCCTCCAAGGAGATCTTCTATCACTTGCAGAACGTAAAACAATACGACATATGTCGTATATGAAGTTGTTCTCAATACAACAGTATCACTTGGCATCTGCGGGGTCTTTTTTCGTATTTCTTGAAACGGTGGTGGAAAAATCTGGCCTGTAGTCGGTTGTACCTCCCGAAGGAAGACTATCTTGCATGCCGTATCCTGCTGACAGGCAGGGAGCGTAACTGAAAATGGCATTTCTTCTTTGTGCGTTACACCTACAATGTATCAACAGTGGTCGTGTGAAAAGAATAGGATTACCGCTTGAAAGGTGTGATGGCTATATTACGAGGCCGGCGTGGCAGTATTGTGCTCAGCAGTCTGGCTGCGAATACTTAGGCTTTAATTCTTTCCTCACCGTTGCAAAAGACTCTCCCGCTGTTTTCGGGCTTCTTCATATTTAGGTGCCAACTTTATTGCTTCGTCATAATCAGCGAGGGCTTTTGAAAAATATTCACTGTTAGGCTTCAAATCAGATATTGCTAAACCTTCAAAAGCCTTACCACGGTGGAAATATATGTATGCCTCTAATCCGTGTGGGACTTCC
>DATJZV010000098.1:0-4701 GCA_035498715.1 Nitrospirota bacterium | reverse complement strand
CAAGGAGTGGGGAGAGGGAACGACGATAAAGGTTCCCCATCCTTTCATGGAGGTCGAAGGCGAAGGAGTCGTCCAGATCCCCGTTGGCCCGGTGCATGCCGGCATCATCGAACCCGGCCACTTCCGGTTCAGCGCCGTGGGAGAGACCATTTTCTTCCTCGAGCCTCGTTTATTCTATACGCACAAGGGTACGGAGAAGCATTTCGAGACCCTGGGCTTTACCCAAGGGGTGAAGCTCGCTGAGCGCGTTTCCGGTACCTCATCCTTCTCCCATGGTGCAGCATACTGCATGGCGGTTGAGCGGATGGCGGGGGCCGAAATCACGGAAAAGGCATCTGCCGTGCGGACCCTCCTGCTCGAACTCGAACGTATCTACAATCATGTCGGGGACATCGGGAACATGTGCGCGGGAACGGCGCTCGCCGTGGGATACATGAAGGGCGCGGTAATCAAAGAGCAGCTCATGCAGCTCAATGAACGGCTCACGGGCAGCAGGTATCTGCGCGGAGTGAACGTGGTCGGCGGCGTCACCAGGGATGTATTTGCCGAGGCTGATGATATCCTTAAGACCCTTGATATCGCTACCAGAGGTTATAAAGAGCTTATGCAGCTTTTGCTCGGGTCGGTATCGCACATCGAACGGCTCCAGAACACGGGTAAGCTGTCCAAGGACATAGCCATGAGGCTCGGCGTCACAGGCGTGGCTGCGCGCGCGTCCGGTCTGACCGATGACATGAGAAAGTCCCATCCCCATCTTCTGTACGACCGGCTGATCTTCGAATCCCACACCCACGAAAAGGGAGATGTTTTCGCGCGCATGATGATACGTGGTGAAGAAACGGAATGCTCCATATCCATGATCCAGGCGCTCATTGAAAGCGGATATAAGGGCGAACTTGCTGTTCCGGTGCAGCAGGCCGCTGCCTATGCGTCGGGACTGGGCTATGCCGAGACGCCGCGCGGTTCGGTGTTCTACTGGGTCATGGCTGACAGGGAAGGGAAGCCGCTTCGCGTAAAGTTCCGCTCACCGTCGTACTGCAATTGGCCCGCGGTGCCCTTTGCGGTCCATGGGAACATCGTGCCCGACTTCCCTCTCTGCAACAAGAGCTTTAACTTGTCGTACTCAGGGACGGATATGTAGAGAATCGCTAAGGGTAAGGTGTCAGGCGCATGGAGTATGCGGGAACTGAAGTCTTTGGCCTGTGCGGTTGAACGCTCGAAAGGATATTGGGATTAGCCGGATTGATGCTTTGGTTTTGAAAAAGCCTGTACACATTGTCAACCCTGTCAAAAAGATTTAGCATTTTTTAACTACTTGAAGGCAAGAAATGTTGAAAGAGATCATAAATAATATTATACGGAAAAAACAGGTCATTCCTTTTCCCGAGGGATTCACCGTCACGCCTGAGCAAGCGGTGAAGATTGTTGACATTCAGAGGAAAATTGATACAATCTTCGGGAGATCACTTCGGATCAGGCAGATCGATGCGGGCTCGTGCAATGCCTGTGAATGGGAGTGTACGGCGCTCACTAATCCCGTCTACGATATCCAGCGGTTCGGCATCGATTTCGTCGCGTCACCGCGGCACGCCGACGTGCTGCTCGTGACCGGCCCGGTGTCGCGCCAGATGGAGCTTGCGCTTAGGAGGACGTACATCGCGACTCCCGAGCCAAGGCTTGTTCTCGCTTGCGGTGATTGCGCGAAAGACGGCGGTATATATAAAGGAAGTTACGCCGTCACGAACGGGGTCGCAAATGTTGTTCCCGTCGACGGATACATCCCGGGATGTCCGCCGACGCCTATCGCGATCTTGTTGGGGCTTTCCGAGCTAATCGACAAGCGTCTTCGATAAACCGAAGAAGCCAAGCGTCATGATCCTGTCAAAAATGGATTCCCCGCTGATTCACAGTTGACATGGGGGTTTATTTGTTCCCATCTCGTCTTACGCCGGGCCTCGGTGCCGCTGTGGCAGAGTTACTTTTTCTGGATGTATCGGACGCGGTTTTGAGATGAAATGATCGGTTTCAGGTCAAAGATGCAGGGATACTCCGGGAGGTAGGGAAGTGCTTCTTTCACCTATCAGCATCATATCCTTGTCTTTTGCTGTGCTTCTTCTCCTGCTTGCGCTAACGCCGTTCCTGCGCAATAACCAGCGGCTCCTCATTAATTCAGGTTTTTCCCTCACCGCCATCGCGTCACTTCTCGCCACTGTTGCAGGTGTCTGGACCGTGGCAAGCGGCGACGCTTATAAGGCAATTCTGCCCATCGGTCTGCCCGACCTCCCATTTCATCTCAGGCTCGACCTCCTGTCGGGATATTTTCTCGTAGTCGTAGGACTCCTGGCCTTTTTCGTATCAATCTATTCTATCGGGTACGTCAAGGGGTTTCTCGGCCATCGCTCCATAACACACCTGGTGGTTTTTTACACCATCTTTCTGGCGGCGATGTTTCTCGTCGTCCTCGCCGACGACGCCCTGTTCTTCCTCATCGCGTGGGAGCTGATGGCTGCGGCTTCGTACTTCCTGGTGCTCTTCGAGGATGAGCGTCTTGAGAACAGAAGGGCGGCTTTTCTGTACCTTGTCGTCGCCCACGTGGGTGCGATCGCGATCCTGTTGTCCTTCGGCGTCATGGCAGGTCTTGCCACAGGTTTCAAGGGATTCGAAGGCTATACCTTCGATGCCATGCGCGAGACCGATCTCCCTGCGGGATGGGCAACGGTGGCTTTTCTTCTCGCATTCTTCGGATTTGCGGCCAAGGCCGGCGTGATCCCTCTCCACGTATGGCTGCCCGAAGCGCACCCGGTCGCACCATCGAATGTCTCCGCACTCATGAGCGGGGTGATGCTCAAGACCGCCATTTACGGGATCGTGCGGGTCGTCTTCGACCTCATTGGTGATTTCCCCTGGTGGTGGGGCGCTCTCGTCCTGGTCTTTGGCCTCATATCAGCAGTCCTGGGTGTCCTTTACGCCCTGATGCAGCACGATCTGAAAAGGCTCCTTGCGTACCATTCCGTGGAGAACATCGGTATTATCCTCATCGGCATCGGTCTCGCCATGATATTCACATCGTTCAATATGTCCCTCCTGGCTGCCTTGGCGCTGATCGCCGGCCTCTACCACACGTTGAACCACGCCATGTTCAAGGGGCTCCTCTTCATGGGAGCCGGCTCTGTGCTTCACGCCACGCATGAGCGGAACATGGAGGAGATGGGCGGCCTCATCCGATTCATGCCCTGGACCGCCGTGTTCTTCCTGATCGGGTGCATCTCGATCTCGGCGCTCCCTCCTTTTAACGGCTTCGTGTCGGAGTGGCTCACGTACCAGGCGTTCCTGCTGTCGCCCGCGCTTCCCAGTCCGCTCCTGAACCTGCTCATCCCGCTGGGGGCCGCGCTCCTGGCGCTTACGAGCGCGCTTGCCGCTGCCTGTTTCGTGAAGGCCTTCGGCGTGACATTTCTGGGACACCAGCGCGGTCATCATCATGGTCGTGTCCATGAGGCGCGCTGGTCCATGCGGATCGGCATGATGCTTGCCGCCATAACCTGTCTGGGGCTCGGCGTTCTGCCCACGTTCATGATCAAATGGATGGACCCTCTCGCCGAGGATCTGGTCGGTGGCACTATCGCATCAACGGCATCGGGCTTCGGGTGGATGTGGCTCACGCCGATTGCTGCCGAACGGGCCTCTTATTCAGCGCCCATCGCGTTTTTGGGCATCCTGTTCGTCGTGATCATGACCTACCTGCTGCTCCATACGCGGCCCGGTGCTATCCACCGGGCGCCTCTCTGGGACTGCGGATTTGAAAAGGTAACCAACCGGATGCAGTATACGGCCACGGCCTTTTCCATGCCCTTACGAAGAATATTCGGCTTTCTCTTCAGCATCAAAGAGCATATACGGCAGCTTCCGCCCGCAACGCATCCGGCATTTCCTGAGCGTCTGCATTACCATCTGCGGGTGCGGGACCGTTTCTGGGGCTGGTTGTACCAGCCGGTGGTAGATGCCAGCTTCTGGCTTTCCCGCAGGATTGGAAGGATGCAGCATGGCCGTATCCAGATTTACCTGATTTATTCGTTCGTGACGATCCTTGTTCTTTTGATATTTTCATGAGGTTTCCTTTTAGATTTAGCTTCATCCATTGAGGGGTCTTGAGTTGAACATTTATTCGTTTCTCATTGAGCTCGTGCAGATCGCCGTCCTTCTCGCCCTGGCCCCCGCATTCGCGGGGTGGGTGAAAATGGTAAAATGCTGGTTCCAGGGCCGTAGGTCTCCGAGCCTTTTCCAGCCCTACCGGGACATCATGAAGCTCTTCGCTAAGGACGTAACGCTGGCCGAGAACGCATCATGGATCTTCCGCTTCACGCCCTATCTCGTATTCGGCGTATCAGTCATGGCCGGAGGGATCATTCCGATAATTTCCACGGACCTGCCTCTGTCGGCTACGGCCGATGTCATCGCCCTCGTCGCGCTCTTTGCCATCGCCCGGTTCTTTACCGCTTTGGCCGGCATGGACATCGGCACCGCTTTCGGCGGCATGGGATCGAGCCGGGAAATGACCATCGCCTCCCTGGCCGAGCCTGCCATGCTCATGGCCGTATTTGCCGTTTCCCTGGTGAGCAAGTCAACGTCCCTGTCCCAGATAACCGCCGTCATTTCACAGGGACACACCATCCTGCGGCCGTCCCTAGTATTTGCTCTCTTGGC
>DATJZV010000097.1:0-4796 GCA_035498715.1 Nitrospirota bacterium | reverse complement strand
AATTTCCGCAAAAGCTCTTCGCAGTATCCCACGGTCTCCATGACCGACCGGTAATCCTGGTACGGCAGGCCAACCATGAAAAATATGTCAATCCTCTTGCAGCCGGCGTCCAGGAGCGTTGCAATCATCTGCTCCAGCTCTTTGTTTTCATAGTGTTTCCCGAAGGCCTTCCTGATCTTTGGGTCGTGTGATTCCGGGGACACCTCGACATTAAAGTTTTCGATACAGTCAGCGACTTTTCTGATAAAGGTTTCAGGGGGAGGGGTAAAGAACTCGACAGTCAACTCGTTTTTTATCCGGTACTTTTTGACTGCATCCAGAAATCTTCCGGCATAATCCTCCCTGGCCTGCAGCAGGTCCCCTATCACCATGACCGGCGCGCCCGTGTACTCCGAGATCTTTCTGATATCTTCTGCGAGAAGTTCAGGAGACCTGAAACATGGTTTTTCTCTCATGCAGACCCTCTTGAAAGAGGAGAGGGAGCCCGCGCACGAAGCACAGTTATGGACGCATCCCCTGCATTGGAATACCGCGGTAACAGGATAACTGAGCCAGTACCGGAAAGGGATATACCCTGACGGGTCGCGGTATTTTATGGCCATCTTGAGGAGGTGAAGGTAATCAAAATTGATGTCATCGAGGTTCTCCGGCCTGTTGGAAAATTCATTTGTCATGACCTTTCCGCTTCCGTCCCTCCATACAAGGTTTGGCACGCTCTCAAAGCCGGTCCCGGATTTTATCGCCTCCATCAGCATCCGCAGAGGCTCTTCTGCAGAGTCGCCGAGCACGATGAAATCTACGAAGGGATAGTCCGCCATGATCTCACTGTGATAATAAGTGGCAGAGAGCCCGCCAAGAATGACCGGCTTTCCGGGATGATGCTTCTTTAACATTTCCGCAAGGCACAGGCTTCCGTCCGCGTGGGGGAGCCAGTGGAGGTCAATACCAAAGGCCAGCGCATCCAGCTTCTTTATGAATTTCTCGGGATTGAAGGATTCAGCCCTGAGCATCTTCATGGCAAGGTTCACAATCCTCACCGGTATTCCGTGACGGTGAAGGTAGTCGGAGATAGCGAGAAAACCGATGGGATAAATCTCAAAGATCGAAGAAGACGGTATCACATCGCTCATGGGACCGTAAAAACCCGGCCGCTCGCGGAATCTGAAGACAGTGGGGGGATGAAGGAGGATCAGGTCAGGTCTGGGCCTGAAGAGGTTAGCCATTACAGTCTCAGCTCCTTTATCAATCCTTCTCCTATTTCCCTTAACGCATTCTTCCCTTTTATCTCTTTCAGCGAGAAGGGAAGCATTGCGACCGGTAATCCATCTGCGAGCCTTATGAGATCTGCCAGATATAGTTCCTGCGTTTCCTGCAGGGTCCTGAAGGAGGGAGAGTCGGGATCATTGATCACCCTATTGATAATCATACCCTGGAGGGTGATATGGTACCCCCTGAGGGTTTCTACCACCCTTCGGGCTTGTTTGACCACAAGCGCTTCAGGGTTAGCGACAACAACGAAGGCTGCGCTGCGAAGAATATATCGTGATATCCTCTCCGATGCAGCAATCCATTCATCCATGATTCGCGCGATCGACCTTTTTCCTGCGATCTTTTTCCCGATCTTGTCCAGCCCCTCGAAAACCCTGGAGCCAGCGCTGAGATGGTTCCTTATGTAGGTCGGCATATTGAGGAGATTCAGTGTTTCGCCCGCAGGTGCAGTATCCCAGACAATACGATCATAGGTGCCGGTCTCAGCCAGATCTACAATGAGGTCGAGCATGGTTTCTTCCCTCAGGGAAGGGGCAGAACCGATATAGTCCAGCAGCTGGTGGCGTGACTCGTTGTCAAGTCCCTCCACATCTATAAGGTGAGAGAGTATCTCATAAAAATCAGGGCCGAATTTTTTCTTCCACTTGTTCAGGATGGCGTCATCACTTATTTCAACGGCGTCGAGACGCTCCTCTATGGATCTGATGGTATCTCCTATCTCTTGTTCAAAGATGTCGGAAAGGGAAGGGGTTGCATCCGACGTGATAATCAAGGTTTTCTGTCCGGATGATGCGAGCTGCAATGCAGCGGCCGCCGAACAGGTAGTCTTGCCGACACCGCCTTTGCCTCCGAACATGATCATAGGTCTGCAAATCAATTCTTTTTCCACGGCGTTTCATTTTACCTCATATAATGAGGAAAAGCCATGGTGTTCGAGTATGTTTGCAGATCCTCCCCATTCACCTTTTGCGAAAGGGGAGCGAATACGCTCTAGCTCCCTTACATCCCTCTTCCGGATCTCAGTCTTTCCAGTTCCTTCTGAATCGGCCACTCGGTTAAGGCAAACCAGATGAAAAGGATGACGTTTACTGCAGGGACGAAAAGGAGAACAATCTGGAGGCCTGAATAACCGGCCTTTCTGAAAATGAGGACCATGAGCAAGGCCCATATAATAAAACCCAACAGAGCAAAAAATCCCATGACTCCCTCCTTAATGTGGTAGTGAGGTATATTTTAGACCAGAAAATAATAATTTCAAACACAGGGCAAGAGCGAGGTGCTCTGACCAACAGCCCGGGTCAGCGGCGGAACGCAGTTCGCTGGTACCGGTTATTAGGTGCCTCACGTTCTCTCAAGCCGGCTTGATATTCTGGTTCATGTGGAAGAGGTTGTCCGGGTCATACTTCTTCTTGAGCTCCACTAGCCGATTATACGTCTTACCGTAGGCGAACGCGATGCGGTTAGTCTCGTCTTGGGTGAGGAAGTTGATGTACGCGCCGCTGCTGGCAAACGGCTGTGACTTGGCGAAGAATTCGCGCGCCCAGGCGATGCAGTGCCCGTCCTCGGCGGCCGACTCCCAGCGGCCGTGTACGTTCATCACGTAGTTGGTGTTTCGACTCGAGTAGGCCATCGCATCGGGCGCTACGCGGGCCGTCTGGCCGCCAATCGTGCCGACGAAGATCTCGCACTGCGGCGACGGCAGCATGCTGGCGTATTCGATGATGGCGTCGATCGCGCCGTCGCTAAGCTGCGAAAAGTTGTGCGACTTCCAGTAGTTGCGCGCACCCGGCGTCAAGAGCGGATCGAAGGTTTGCTGCCAGGCGGTGTACGGCTGTACGCCGACGTGCTCGCCATGTGCTGTACCGAAGCCGCGTAGCGGCTCGATCAGTTTTTCGCCCTCAGTAGGGTCACCTGCATAGCACAGTGCGAGGGCGACGATCTCTTTCCCGTGGACGTCCTTGTGCAGGAAGGGCAGCGGGGGTGCCTTTCGGGTGATCATCCAGACGTTGAGGTCGTCCGGCATCGTTTCGGTGAAACGGGCGAACTGCGTGAGCACGGACTTCGCCTGGTCGAAGGGGAAGATGATGAGCCCGCTCAGCACGTCCGGCCCGACGGGATGGAGCTGGAACTCGAAGCTGGTGACAATACCGAAGTTCCCACCGCCACCGCGCAGGCCCCAGAAGAGGTCGGGGTGCTCGGTCGCGCTGGCGTGCAGCACTTCTCCGGCAGCAGTCACAACCTCGGCTGACTCGAGGTTGTCGATAGTCATGCCGTACTTCCGGCTCAGCCACCCGAAACCGCCGCCGAGCGTCAGGCCAGCCACGCCCGTGGTCGAGTTGATGCCAAGCGGTGTGGCGAGACCGTGAACCTGCGAGGCCGCGTCGAAGTCGGCAAGGGTGCAGCCGGGCTCGACGGTCGCCCGGCGAGTGTTCGGGTCTAGCTGGACGCTCTTCATCAACGAAAGGTCGATCATGAGGCCGTCGTCGCATACGGCATTGCCGGCGATGTTATGCCCGCCTCCGCGTACGGCGAGTACGAGCCCATTGTCTCTCGCGAAGTTCACCGCGTGAACAGCATCCGACGTGGTTACACAGCGAGCAATGAGTGCCGGGTGCCTGTCAATCATCGCGTTCCAGATCTTCCGTGCGCCCTCGTAGGCACCGTCGGTAGGAAGAAGAATCTCACCACTGAAGCTGTTTTTCAACTCCTTGATCTTGGCTGCTTGCAATTGTGTCATGATTTCCTCCTTGGTTCTGGCTCATTGCGCCTAATGCCCCGGCGGGCAGCTGCGGGCGTTCCCCGCCAGATGGAGCGGCTTGTTGGGCGACCAGCCGCGAGGATTAGCCCTTCGGCAAAACCTTTGCGGCAAACGACTGGGCGACGATCTTACCGTTCTGAACGACGAAAGTGTCTGTCGCCAGGTCGTAACTGTTGTCGGCCGTCTCGGCGGTCCACAAAATATAGGCATATTCACCTTTGATCGACTGGTGCTTCAATTCGAAGGAAGAACCAGGCTTTGAGAACTCTGCCAACAGACCCTCGAATAACGGTTTGATCGCGTCAACTCCCACGAGCGGTCCGTCGGGCGTGAACAGAATCGCCATGGGAGCATAGTCGGAGAGGATGCCGTTGAGGTCGCGCTTGCCAAAGCACTTCCAATGGTTCTCCAGGACTTCTTGTGTCGTATTCATTCTTACCACTCCTTACTCGGTTTCTGTTCTATTGACTGCAGGCATTCACTCAAAGTGAGAACTATGAGCAAAAGCCATGTAATAAGACCTAAGAGAGCGAAAAATCCCATAGCACCCTCCTTAATGTGGTGTTGAGTTATATTTTAGACGAGAAAATAATAATTTCAAACAAGCCCGCAGGAGTTAAGGCCTGAAATAGATTTTGTCTAAGTTGAGGATCAGGAGGGCTATGGCGATTTGGAGGACCAATCCGATGACGAGCGAGGAGATGAAATTCAGCCGCGGTGAAAGGAATATGACCGTTAGGATGAAAATCATCCAGGGGATGATCATGAC
>DATJZV010000096.1:0-6514 GCA_035498715.1 Nitrospirota bacterium | reverse complement strand
TCTGCCCATGTTATCGTTGCCGCAAAGTTAATGGGAGTCGACCCGACTATGCCGGAAATGACCCTTCTGTTGATCATGCTTCATACGGGCACGATGTTCGCTGTAATTTTCTATTTCTGGAGTTCCTGGAAAACGGGCTTTATTGAATCACGCAAAATATTCCGGGATTCAGCCAAGCTGATTGTTGTTGCCACTGCCATTACGGGTGGGGTAGGAATGGCGCTGAAATCGTTGATCGAGCGGTTTATGTCAAAAGAAGAGAATCATTTTGCTGTTTGCTTGACAGCGCCGTTATAAAAGACCTCGCAATTGCCACCTTCAACAAAGCGTTTTGCCTTACTGTAAAGATTGGAGATTGGGCCGGCAAGGGACTCGACCGCGCTCACCGCACCGATCTTGGGACTGCCGAAGGAACCGCTAATGTTTTGTTTGAATTTTGCGCATCCCTTGTCATCGAGAAGCGCCACTACTACATTTTCATATCGTTCGTTGACAAGATCAAGCTTGCCTTTAAGGGCAACCCGATTATGGGGCGTCGAAAGGGCGCAGTCCGTAGCGTCCGCCACACCGGTCTTGATCTTCCAGTGGGAGATGAACTTTGTGATGGTGCCTTGTCCACCCCGGGTCTGGTTGTAAACTTCCCCATAACGGTATCCCTTGAGCACAACGTTACTGAGAGGGCCGGCGATGAAGAAAGCGCCGAGGTCGACAAGATTGAAATTCTGGCTCATTTCATACAATGAGAGGACCTTGTCGAGGTCCATCGTATAAATAACGAAGTTATCACCCCGGAGAGAAAAAGTGCCGTTCATGCTGCTCATCAGATTGCGACTTCCTTTTTCTTTAACCTTCAGGGAGGCATAAAGATCACCCTTACCGCCGATGACCTTTTTTGTGCCGAAGGACTCCTCAAGCTTTGCGATGTCCAGCTTCGATACCTTCAAATTTATTTTATACACAGCATCGACTTCCGACTTGTCTGCCGTGGCATCTCCTTCGCCCTTCGCGCCGAAGATATCCATGGTTAGGGATGTGAGGTAGATAACTCCCTTCTCCACTTTTATAGGGCTTTTGACATTGCCAATGCTGAGGTCCTTTTTCCGTACCTCCTTGCAGTCCAGGTTTCCCGTGAATGCGATGTCCTTTATGATTTCCCCTGAAGTATCCACTAGCGAAATATCCTTGATAGCCAGATTGATTTCATTTAACTCGGTCCTTTCACCCGCCTTTTTGTCAAAATAAACGAGTGTCCCGATGGCGAGAGGTCCAAAATTGTATTCTCCCTTGACCGCCTTCACAGATGTCTTGAGATTCTCTATTCTGAACCCCCTTTGCAGAACCTCCTTGCAGTCTAAGTTCCCTGTGAACGAGACGTTCTTTTTGATGTCAGCAGTGCTGTTGCCTGTTGAGAGCCCCCTGATTGCCAGATTGAAATCCCTAACTTCTGTCTTTTCCCCCGTCTTCTTGTCAAGATAGATTAGTCCCCCTTTGGACAGCTTGAGATCTTTCAAATTGAAGAGTACTCTGGACACCCATTCAGTGGATTTCTTTTCACCGCTTTCAAAAATATATTTCCCATCGGTGTCCGTCACGATGGTGACAACAGGTTTGACAAGTTCGCATCCGGTGACTTTGAGTTGCTTCTTCAGCAGAGGCAACAACTTTGCCCCCAGCTTGAGGGTTTCAATGGAAATAATTTCGCCGCCCTTGTTGGCGATGTGGATATCCTTAGCCGATATGCCAAAGGGAAAGAAAGAAAGACCGATCTTCCCGGTGATCCTGACCTCCAGACCTGTCGCGTCGAAGGCAGCGGATTCGATAGTCGACTTGAATTTATTGATGTCAAATAATAAGAGAGCGGCAATTACAGCGATTACGATCAGGACGACAACGCCGCCCGCAATCAGTAGTCTTTTTCCGCTAGGTCCTCTCATACCGTTCATTCCATGTAGGTAAACTTCTTACAGAATCAAAAAAAACCGCCGCAATGGTTCGCATAGTCACCTGAAGCTACGCAGCCGGCTTGCTCATTTAATCTTTTTGATAGCGTTACCCAACATCGTCGTGAAATCGCCCCATATCTGTTCCGTCCCTGCTTTGAGGTCTTCCCATTCATCATCGCCGGCGGTCGATATCCCCTGCAGCTTCAGCGCAGCCTCATCCCGCTTGACCTCCAACGCTGCCAACGCACTGGAATATTCAAGCCTCTCCTCGGGCGTGGCGCTTGTTGCCTTTATCTTGAGCCGGTCAATCTGCGCTTCCCATTCGACCATCTGTGCTGAGAGTTTTTCGACGTACTCTGTTCGCTTGTCCATTAAAGCAACCTCCGTTCTGTATCAAAGTTATCATCCACAAGATGAGCCCATTAAATCTTCGGTTCCATGAAAGATTCCCGAATCCGTTCGATCCTCGACCTGTTGACACCGAAATCGTAGTAGCCGCTGCGCGCCCCGGAATGAAAGTTGATTTCCCCGCTCTTTTCGTCGAAAGCGAATTCCGCTTCATCAACGAAACCGAAGACTTTCGAACGGAAAATGACGGCAAGATATCCGGGTTCATCCTTCACAATCTCGCTCCGCGGCATCAGCCGGATAATCCCTAGAAGTCGCTCATGTGCAGCCTCTACTGGACCGGTGAAGCGGAACGGCGGCATCCGGTGTGCCTTATCCGTAGCCAAGGACGAAACGCAGTTGGGGTGAGAAGAACACACGGGAAGTGCTTTCACGGGCAGTGGCTCTTTTACTGTTTCAGTTGCGAGAGAAGGTCCGGTAGAGGCTAAGACGAAGCTGACGAATGGTACTAACATGAAACGCATCACTCGGCCCCCTAAAACAGGCCCATCAACACCAGGATGAGCACAACCAAAAGGATCAAGCCAAGTCCGCCGCTGGGATAGTATCCCCAGTTCCTACTGTGAGGCCATGTGGGAAGAGTACCCAGCAACATCAAAACCACGACGACGATCAAAATAGTTCCTAACATACTGTTCCCCTTTCATAACAACAACTCAAAATTTGCAGAAAGCACGACAGAATCCATGTTCTGCTAAGGATATACAACGCAACTAACATGCCAGAGATGACCTATGGATGATACGAGTGCAATAGTCTGATTGTACGGGGGAACAGGCAAAGAGAGAGTTCGGGGTGGACCTAAAACCGTCTGCGGCATCCGTCATATTTAACATAACTGCCACATATGACGGAACAACTCAGGATGTCTTTTGCATGTCTCAATTCTGAGGAAGCTCAAGCACTGTGCATCCTGTGTCTGCTGTATTCCCGGTTGACATATGCTGCCGTGATGATCAGCTTTTCCTGTAGAGATAACAGGAGCCCAAAAATGAGTAAACAACATGATGCAATAATCCCGCCGCGAGTCAACGGCGCCTGGCAAACGCCAAGATCACCAGAGGAACCGTAGTGATGGCACCGACCAGAAAGAGTGTCCAGCCAACAGCTTTGCGCTGCTCTTTGGTGAGCTTGTCCGCAAGGAGAAGAGCAACACCGCCCCCCAGAGCGGCGCGGGTCCCGGCTATGAGACCCAGTTCCGGCAAGATCAGCCTTGTTTCCTTCATAAAGCCTCCTTTGGAAGACTCCTTATTGAAAAGGTGGGAAATAAGTGGAAGCAGAAATTACTACATCCACTCGTTTCTAAATACTCCAGTCATGATTATCTTGTCCCTGTCGCCGCCATCACCAGTTCTCGCCATGCCGCTTTTTGCGGAAGCAGCGGGGGTATGGCGGCAAATTTCGGTTCGGGCGTCGGCATGGCGATAAGCTGTTGGCGGTCACGGGTTACAATGCCGCCTTTCCGGAAAAAGGCATTATAGATAGCCCAGTTTGCCGGGTTCCGCGAGCCATCCCACGGAAAGCGGCGCAGCATCGAAGACGCCGTGTAAAATCCGTCATAGGCGTCCAAATACCCTCGATAGAACTGCTCAGCCGAAAGTCCGGCCGGTTTAAAAACGATATGGGATTGATCGTACTTATCCCAATCGAAAGAGGCTATTTGCTTACGTTGCAACATCTCAAACCAGATGATCGTGCCGGGGTAGGGCGTTAATAAAGAATAGGCGCACATGTCGAATTTGGCTTCAATATTGAACTTTAAGGTTTCGTCGAACACCGACGGTTCGTCGCCTTCAAAGCCGAACATAAACAGCCCGAGCACCATGATCCCGTATCGGTGCAGCTTTTCGACCAGATTGCCATAAGCATCCGGATCGTTCTGACACTTGTGAACATTGCGCAGGGTTTGTCTGGAAATGGACTCGAAGCCGATGGACAGCATAAAGCAACCACTTTCCGCCGCCAGTTCCAACAAGCGTTCATCGTGCGCGTCGCGGCTGTTTACCGCCGCCTGCCATTTCAGCCCGCGACCCTTAAGGGCCTGCATGACCAGCATGGCCCGTTCCGGCGTGCCGAAAAAATCCGCGTCGTTCAGCAGGATCACCCGCTCTTCAATGTGCTCGATCTCCCTGATGATGTCTTCGATGGGCCGGTAGCGAAAGCGCAGGCCGTACATCGTAGGCTCGGCGCAAAAAGTACAGCCATGATGGCAACCGCGCGAGGTTTGCACGAAGCCTTTATTGATGTAACTGTTACTCTTCAGCAAGCCTTGCCTTGGCATCGGCAACCCGATCATCGAATGAAGGTTTTCAGCCTTGTAAATACCCTTCAGTTGGCCTTTACCAAGGTCGTCAAGCACTTTATCCATGACAAGTTCGGCTTCGCCAACCACCACGGCGTCGGCATGCGTCAACGCTTCCTGAGGCATGTAACTGACGTGTACGCCGCCCATAAGCACCGGAACGCCTCGGGCCCGAAAGCTATCGGCGATCTGATAACCGCGTTTAACATAGGAGGTCATGGCCGATATGGCGACCATATCGACTTCCAGATCGAAATCGACGGGCTCTATATTCTCATCCGTGAGAATGATTTCATATTCATTTTCCGGAATCAGCGCGGCAACGGCGAGAAGCCCTGCAACCGGAGAATACAGCGCCTTGCCGAAAAATAAAGGCCGGGTGGCGAACGTGTTGGCTCGCGGATTGATCAAATGGATACGTCGGGTTCGCGCCATGGCTTCACCTCATTCTTGATTAATACCAGTAACAACTTGCCAGGTATATTCCTGCTTCCGTGTTTTCCTTTTTCATAACTGGTGCTTGTAGCCGTCGAGCCATCTCCACTCAACGCTCAACATTCTTTACCATCACGCTCGCGCCGCTTTTACCGCCTCCGCTCCCGCCGAGGAGGCAATAGTATCGAACCTGAACTCCGGCTCTTTGTTGAGCAGTTTCATTGCCCCGATCAGGACACTGAAATGGCCGGACCTCAGATGGGCATCCAGATCCTCTTTGCTCTTCCACTCCTCCTTGAAGAAAATTATGTTTTCAGCCTCCAGATCCACGTAACAATTGCAGCTCAAGCAGCCCTGTTCGCGCCGAATCGAACCGAGTATCGATTTAAAGGTTTGAAGGATCTCTATCCGTTTTTCGGTCGGCACTGACATCTTGATAGTGGCATCGATCATGGGCTTTCTCCTTGAGCTTTTCAAAAAAATCAGTCCTTTTCATTCCAGGCAACGTTGCCGGCGAACATCCCGTTACTCTTGATATTTTCCGCGACCTTCCTGAAGTGGAACCCGTAGATGGCATAGGTTGTGGCCAGCGGGAATAGCCGCGGTCGCCTCGCGAGAGACCAGAAGAAGAGTTTCCAGAAGTGGAACCTTTCCCTTCCGATCACACCAAGGATGATGACCGACTTGAAGAGCGCACCCACGTATCTCCGCTGGAGGTGAAATTTCCCCAGATGCAGCGGCCGATACTCCCTGAGGAGCCTGATCACCCGCTGATAGTAGTTTTTGGGTGAGTAGATGGTGTCGAGTATGGTCCGGTAAACAAGGAGAATCTTCATACGAATGCTCCAGTGTCACTCTTTATGCGGTGAAGCCTTTTGATTCATGATCTCTCTAATGATACTGCTTTCTAAATGGGTCTCCGCCCCTGAATGACTCTGAGCAGCACAATGATAATGGCAATGACCAGCAGGATGTGAATAAAACCTCCCATGGTGTAACTGCTCACCAGCCCCAGCGCCCAGAGAATGATCAGTATCACGGCAATTGTCCACAACATGTTGTCCTCCTTTCTGATTTTTCGTGCCCGCTGCCGACTATTGTCAGTCAGGTTTCATGTCATCATTTCGGCCCGGACCGGTTTGATATGATTTGGCGAAAGAGCGATTATTTTCATCTCTCCTTAAAAAAGATAATTCGCAACTAGCATGCCATAGAACACCTGTGGACACTGAGAGGTCAAGTTATTGATCGTACGGGGGAAAGTGGAGATGGAGCGTGCGGGGTGACGGAAAAACCGTCAGCGGCATCCGTCACATTTAACATAACTGCCATATATGACGGAACAAATGAGGCAAATATCTTGTAAGTCTTGTATGACTTTTAAACGGATTTTATAGAGATAAAGACCCAAACTGATAGGCTGGAA
>DATJZV010000095.1:0-11236 GCA_035498715.1 Nitrospirota bacterium | reverse complement strand
AATATCCTTATGCATGTTGACAAGGGGGGGAAAGTCCTGTGCACGGCAGGATGCCCACTCACGGACACCATGTCAGACGGTGCCGAGCGGAGCACGGAAGTCTTTCTTCATCACAAAGACGGGCATCGTGTCCCCATTACCGTGCGCGTAGCCCCGATCCGCGACGACCACGGCACGATTTCAGGTGGAATCGAGATTTTTACCGATAATACGCCTGCTGCGACAGCGCTCGAACGGGTCACCGAGTTTGAACGGCTTGCGTACATCGATCCGCTCACAGGACTGGCAAACCGTCGATATGCGGAAATAACGCTGAACGCCCGGTTCGAGGAACTGCAGCGATATAATTGGCCTTTTGGCGTCATTTTCATCGATATCGACCATTTTAAGGAAGTCAACGACCGGTATGGGCACGATATCGGCGATGAGGTGCTGAGGATGGTAGCGAAGACGCTCCAGAACAGCGTGCGTTTCTTCGATATCGTCGGCCGCTGGGGTGGCGAAGAATTCCTCGCGGTAATCGCAAACGTCAACCGGGACGAACTTCTTGCAACGGTAAACAGGTTTCGCGTGCTCGTGGAACAATCGAGCATTCCAGCCGTACCGGGCTTCCGGGTCACCATTTCTCTCGGCGCAACGCTTGCCCGTCCGGGCGACGAGATAACAACCATTATCAAGAGAGTCGACAAATTGATGTACGAGAGCAAGGCTGCCGGCAGAAACGTCGCGACTGTGGATTAGTACATGGTTCGGGCAACAGAAGGCAAAGCACGCTGCGCCACGCACTATGCAGAGAAGTTAAAGGATCACCGGTGGATATCGTTACCGCACAGGGACTCATCAAGGACTATAACGGTCTTCGGGCCGTCAATGGCGTCGACTTCGTAATCAGGGAGGGAGAGTGTTTCGGTTTCCTCGGTCCGAACGGTGCCGGCAAGACGACGGTAATGCGCGTCATTTCTTGTTTTCTGCCGCCGACAGCAGGATCGGTCATGGTCTTCGATATAGACGTGGTCCGGAATCCGAGTTTGATAAAATCACGTATAGGCGTCATGCCCCAGGACATCAACTTGGACCCAGACCTCTCCGTGTTCGAGAACCTGATCGTGTATGCGCGGTATTTCGACATCCGGAAAAAGGACGCCGTCCGCCTCGCACGGGTGCTCCTTGATTTCGTTGAGCTTCAGGACAAGGCAAACGTCAAGATTGAGCAGCTTTCGGGCGGAATGAAGCACAGGCTTCTGCTTGCCCGGGCCCTCGTCAACAATCCCGACCTCCTGATCCTGGACGAGCCAACGACGGGCCTCGACCCGCACAGTAGACGCGCGGTGTGGGATAAGCTGAACCATCTCAAATCCCGGAACACCACCCTCCTGCTTACGACCCACTACATGGAAGAGGCCGAAAAACTGTGCGATCGGGTGGCGATCATGGATTCGGGCAGGATCGTTGCCGTGGACGCGCCGGAAAACCTTATGGCGGCGCATGGCGGCAATCTTGAAGACGTGTATCTCAAGCTCACCGGGAGGAGTCTTGCAGATTAAACGGGCATTCAGGGTGTGGCAGCGACATTGGATGGTGTACACCAAACTCTATAAAACGAGCTTTGCCCTCAATTTCGCGGAGCCGGCCCTCTACCTGGTGGCGATGGGCCTTGGACTCGGCGCGTTCGTGAAGGACATTCATGGCCAGCCGTACATAAAATTCATTGCGCCAGGCATCATCGCCTCTTCGTCCATGTTCGCGGCTGTGTACGAATGCACTTACGGCACGTACATCAGGATGACCTTCCAAAAAACCTTCGATGCGATACTCGCAACGCCGGTCAACCTCGACGACCTCATTGCCGGAGAACTGATCTGGGGTGCAACCAAAAGCGTGATATTCGGCATCACGATCACTGTTGTTATCGCTCTGTTCGGCCTCGTGGATTCTTCCCTCATCGTGCTCGCTATCCCTCTCATATTCCTGTGCGGGTTGATTTTCGCTGAGATTTCCATCATCTTTGTCGCGATCGTGCCGGGAATAGATTCGTTCAGCTATTTTTATACCCTCTTCATGACACCGTTGTTCCTTTTCTCGGGTATTTTTTTCCCGCTCGATACCATGCCGCATGTTGTCACCAGCATCGCAGTATTCACGCCGCTCTACCATCTGGTGACCATCTGCAGGGCATTCTCGGCCGGAACGTTCTCTGGCGCAGTCTGGAGCATGGTCTGGATCATTGCGGTAGTCAGCCTTCTTGCTCCGTTCCCATTCAGGTTTATGAGAAAGAGAATCATTCCCTGAAGCCGGCTCTTTCCTTGTTGTAGGATCTTTCCCCGGATTAATGGTCTCATATTGTTTTGATTTTTTTCGCTAATATCAATGCTGGCCGATGAACTTTTAATACCGAGCGGCGGCTTTGTTATCGTCTCATGCCCTCTAGCGATATCTGTAAAATCCTCAGAAAAAGGTGTATTTGTATGTTATACTTAAGAAGTATAAAATGTCGGAACAAAAAATTGCAAATAGAGTAAATTCCGATGCTATTCCTGTCATAATATTTGAGCAAACCCCTTGTATAATAGGAACAATAACGAATGACTCAGAGTAGATCAAGGGAAACAGATAAACCACATGACCGTACGGAAGAGAACCGTCAGGCAAATCAGGCGGCTTCCTATGCCGCAAATCGCATGCCACATCCGCATGGGTATATTATCTGGGACAGCTCATACCGCGTTCAGGGGTGGAACGCTGCGGCAGAGATTATCTTCGGATGGTCGCCTGAGGAGGCGCGAGGAAAACATGCCGATGATCTGATCGTGCCACCGGATGCCCACCAGATGTGGGAACAGCTCATGCGGGGTGATGAGTCGGTGACGTGGGTAAGCAACAACATCGGCAAAAACGGGAATCAGATCCTATGCGAGTGGTACAATACTCCGCTCCGTGATGCAGCAGGAACGGTCGTCGGCGTTCTTTCCATGGTCCACAATGTCACGGACCGCAAGCTGATAGAAGCAGAGCTGAGCGAGAGCAAGAAGTTTCTCCAGACGGTAATTGAGGCGGAGCCGGAATGTGTTAAACTTATCGACGCAAACGGCGCCCTAATCATGATGAACCGCTCTGGACTGTCCATGATCCAGGCGGATTCGCTCGAACAGGTGAAAGGCAGGGCCATATATCCCTTTGTGTTACCGGAATACCGCGACGCGTTCAGAACAATTACCAAAGAAATCTTCGAGGGTAAGTCGGGTACTCTCACCTTTGAGATGGTGGGTATCAAAGGACGGCGTCTCTGGCTGGAGACTCATGCCGTTCCTCTGCGTAATGATAAGGATGAAATAATCGCTTTGCTCGGTATCACCCGTAATGTTACTGAGCGCAAACGGGCCGAAGAGGAGATACTCGAACAGAGGAGGTATGCGGAGAATCTTGTGGCAAATTCTGCCGTGGCAACTTTTGTGTTAAATCCTCAGCACAAGGTTGTGCTCTGGAACCAGGCCTGTGAAGTGCTTACCGGCATTCCTGCCATGGATGTCGTGGGAATCGACAATCACTGGAAAGCGTTTTACGGTCAAAAACGACCCACCCTTGCGGATATCATCATTGATGGTGCCTTTGAACAGCTCCCCTCCCTATACGAATCCTTTACGAAATCCGTCCTCGTCCCGAACGGATTACATGCGGAAGGCTGGCATCCGAACCTGAACGGTAAAGACCGGTACATTATTTTTAATGCGGCCCCTGTCTACGACAGCAGAGGCGAGTTGGCCGTTGTCGTCGAGACGTTACATGATGTCACAGAGCGGAAGCGGACGGAGGAGATGCTCAGGAAACAATTGGACTTCACTGCGGCCGTTCTGGAGACAGTCGGATCGATGGTCCTGGTACTCGACCGTGAGGGAAAGATAGTCCAGTTCAATCGGGCCTGCGAGGAGGTTTCCGGATACACCTTTGAAGAGGTCCAGGGCAAATATGTCTGGGACTTCCTCTTGCCCCCGGAGCATGTTGAAGCGGTCAAGGGGATTTTCAAGAATCTCGTCCCGGGGATGTTCCCACACAAATACGAGAACCACTGGGTGGCCAAAGACGGCAGCCGGAAACTGATCGCGTGGTCGAGCACTGCACTGCTCTCTTCTGACGGGTCGGTTGAGTTCGTGATTCCTACGGGGATAGACATTACAGAACGCAAACGAGCCAACGAGGCACTGCTTCAGGAGAAGCGCTTTTCTGATGCAATCATCGACAGCCTGCCCGGCACATTCTACATCTGCGATGCAGACGGCAGACTGATCCGATGGAACGACAACGAGAAAGAACTGACCGGCTATTCCATGGAAGAACTGATGCAGATGAACATGTTCGACCTCTTCCGTGAAGACCGGGAAATCGTAGCCAAGGCCATGCAGGATGTATTCAACGCGGGCAGGGCCACAGTGGAAGCGAGGCTCGTGACAAAGAGCGGGGAATCTATTCCGTTCTTTTTATCAGGATTGCGGGTGAGCATGGACCGCAAGCAGTATCTTGTGGGTGTAGGATTGGACATCTCGGAACGCAAACAACTGGAAGACCAGCTCGTGCAGGCACAGAAGATGGGATCCATCGGAACGCTCGATGGAGGTACTGTTTGCGATTTTAATGATATCCTCAATGCTATCGTTGACTATGGAAACTTGCTGAACATGAAGACGCCGATTAGTGATCCCTTGAGGCATGACGACGATCAAATCCTCTCCCCTGCGGACGGCGCCACGCAGCTCACAGAGAGTCTGCATGCAGACATCAGGAAGCAGATCATGAATCCCAAGCAGGTGAGCCTGAACGACATGGTGAGAAAGCTGGGACCATTCCTCACGCGGTTGGTCGGCAAGGATGTTGAGCTTGTGATGGCCCTGACCGACAAGGATGTCACCGTCCAGGCTGATCCGGGGCTGATCGAGCAGGTCCTCATGAACCTCGCGAACAACGCGCGGGATGCAATGCCGGATGGTGGCACTCTGCGCATACTTACCGACCGCGTCGATCTGGACGATGAGTGTGCCATGACCCATCCTTGCGGCAAACCGGGGAGGTATGCGATGGTTGCCTTAGCGGATTCGGGGGGTGGCATGGATGAGAAGATTAGACAACTGACATTTGATCCCTTCTTAACGACCAAAAAGGCCGGAAGAGGGAAGGGACTTGCAATGGTGTGCGACGTAGTAAGACAGCACAAAGGCACCATCGACGTTATGAGCGAGGTCGACAAGGGCACGACAGTCGCTATTTATCTGCCTGCGATTCAGGCTAACCTTGCGGAAGAAAAATCGGCTGATGTCATATCTGACAAGGAGAGTAGAAAAACAGTTCTTGTGGCGGAAAATGACGAGACCATCAGGTGGCTAACCAAAGATATGCTGGAGGAATTCGGATATACCGTCATTCTGGCAGAGGACGGGGAGGACGCCCTAAATAAATTTGGGGAGAACAGGGACAAGATCCAATTACTTCTTCTGGACGTAATATTGCCGAAAAGGAACGGCAAAGAGACCTATGAAGAGATAAAGAGAACGAATCCTGATATCAAAGCTATATTTCTCGCCGGACATGCGGTAGACCTTATTCACAAGAAAGGAATCCTTGAAGAGGGGTTGAACGTCATCATAAAACCATTCGCTGTCACTGCCCTGCTCGATAAGGTAAGACTGGTGCTGGACAGCTGATGCAAAAGAGCAAGAGCCGAAAAACTGTTTGCGCTGTCATGATGTTTCCCCAACGGTGCGTCCTTATTGTTGCAAAGGCTTGTCAACAGAAAATCGCCTTTTTCAGGTCAGTCTCCTCCTCTCGCTAATCTATCCACCTCAAACGCATCGGTCTCCTGAGCCAGTGCGCGCAGCAGCATGCCAGCCATGATCCTCCTCTTCACCCTGCTTTCTATGGGGACTTTGCTATAATTACAGCATATCCCGAGATTCCTGCCATTCTGCAACAGGCAAAACGTCGCTCATCTTCAGTGTCCCCCATGAGGATTCATGATGATCAGTTTGGCAAACGTCCAATATGCGCGGAAAAACATTGAGCCGTTCATCCATAAGACACCGCTGATCCATTCAAATTCCTTGAGCATGCTGTCCGGCGCCGAGGTCTATCTGAAGCTTGAAAACCTTCAGAAAACAGGATCTTTCAAGGTGCGGGGGGCTTTTCATAAGCTTACCTCTGTTCGGGAGGGCAGCGTCATTGCGGCTTCAATGGGGAATCATGCACAAGCAGTGGCTTTTGCCGCTCAGAAGCTCGGGAAAAGCGCGAAGATCGTAATGCCCACCACAGCGCCGCTCGTCAAGCAAGAGGCAACACAAGGGTATGGGGGTGATGTGATCCTCTTCGGAGAAAAGTTCAGCGATGCCCTCGACCACGCGCTTTCCCATCCGGGACACGTCTTTATACACGCCTTCGATGACGATGAGATCATGGCAGGCCAGGGAACCATCGGGCTGGAGATCCTCGATGACCTGCAGGATATCGACGTGTTGTTTGTACCTGTAGGTGGTGGCGGCCTTATCGCGGGTATAGCGACAGCGGTCAAGTCGCTCTCCCCCAAAACCAAGGTGATCGGTATTCAGACCGAATCCGCGCCTTCTGCCTTCGTTTCGTTCAATGAAAAGAAAATCACCGAGCGGATCCCGCTTCCCACGATCGCCGACGGGATCGCCATCGGCAAGGTCGGCGAGAAGACCTCCAAAGTTATCAACGCGTGCGTAGACGACATGATCCTGGTCAAAGAGGACTCCATTGCGCAAGCGATACTCCTCTTTCTCGAACGGAAAAAACTTGTTGTCGAGGGGGCCGGCGCAGTAACGTTGGCGGCACTGCTGGAAAACAGGGAACGGCTCCGGGGAAAGCGGGCAGTTCTCGTTCTGAGCGGCGGGAATATTGATTTCACGATCGTTGACCGGATCATCCGGAAAGGCCTCGTGAAGAGCGGCAGGGTCGGTATGTTCGAGGTGATGATCTCCGATTATCCAGGAAGTCTTTGCTCCGTCGCAGGTGTCCTGGCGACACAGAGGGCAAATATTCTGGATGTGGCGCATGACCAGTTTGCAGGTGACATCCCCGTGGGCAAGGCACGAGTGACCTTTACCGTAGAGATACGGGGGAAGAAACATCTTGGAGAGATCATAACCACCCTTGTTCAACAGGGATATGAAGTTCGCGAAAAGGCATAAGGCCCGCATGGCAGGAAATATCCATGATATAACCACGGGACCACGATAACATCAAAACGGCTTTAAAAGGAGGCCAATATGCTCAAAGATTTCAAAGAATTCATTATGCGTGGTAACGTGGTTGATCTGGCTGTTGCGGTTATCATCGGTGCGGCGTTCGGTAAAATTGTCTCTTCGCTGGTCAATGATGTGCTCATGCCCCCGATCGGGCTCATCCTGGGCAATGTTGATTTCAGCAATCTGTTCGTCAATTTGCCCAGTACGTCCTACAAGTCACTGGCTGAAGCAAAGGCCGCTGGTGCGGCTACTATTAACTACGGGGTGTTCCTTAATGCCGTCGTTGACTTCATCATAATGGCCTTCGTAATATTCCTTTTGGTGCGGGCAGTCAGCCGCATGAAACGTCTGCAGACTGCGCCGGCACCTGCTATGCCGACAACAAAGGACTGCACCTATTGTTTTTCCAGCATACCGAGCAAAGCCACCCGTTGCCCGCATTGCACGTCCGAACTGAAGGTGGGATAGCACGATACAAGAAGTGGAGTTGCAGCGCGCACCGATATGGCCCCGTTCCGAGCTATCATCAATTGCGGCCAAGCTTATTTTCTATCATGCAACAGCTTGTACACTACCGAGAAATCCTGCTCACCGAGGCCATTACGCATCGCAAGAGCATAGATTTCTTTCGTCACGTTAGCCGCGGGCATGGCGACGCCGATCTCGTAGGCTGTATCAGCCGCGAGTTGCATGTCCTTGTGCATCCACTGGAGAGGGAACTCAGCATCGAATTTACCTTCCTCGATCTTTTGCCTCTTGAAGGCCAGAAAAGGAGCGACAACGGGGGAACTAAGAAGCGTATTGAACAGGGTCTGCTTCGATATCCCGAGGGATTCACCGAGAACGAGAGCCTCTGAAAAGGCAACCATGGCCTGGGCGAGGATGAGGTTGTTTACCATCTTGAGCGATGTGCCCATGCCGTGTCCTCCCACGTGGTACACCGTTTTGCCTATTGCGTCGAGAAGCGGTTTCGCTTCGTCCACATCCCTTTTTTCTCCTCCCACGAAGAACAAGAGTTGTCCCTGCTCGGCCGGTCCTTTGGATCCGCCGACAGGCGCATCGATGAACCTTATCTTCCGCTGTTTTGCTTCGTCCGCCATGAGCCGGGAGAAGGACGGATTTACGGTGCTGCAGTCTATCCAGAGCGAATTGCTGGCGAGGTGGTTCAGAAAGCCGTTTTTCCCCAGCAGCGCTGTTTCGGCTACTGCATCGGGCTTGGCGAGCATAGTGAATATGATCGTCACCTGTTTCGCCACCTCCGCTGGCGTCGGTGCCCAGATGGCGCCGTTCGTGATGAGTGGATCGGCTTTCTGTTTTGTCCTGTTATAGACGACGAGCTGATAACCTTTCTTCTGGAGGTTGGCAGCCATGCGGCTTCCCATGATGCCTAGTCCGATGAACCCGATTTTCATAAGTCCTCCTCTTGTAATTATGGAAAAACCTGAAACAGAGCACGCTGATGATTTCAGAAAAAGCTGACAAACCTAGATTAAAACATCTGGACAGGGGCTAAATCAGATATCACCCTAGTCGCACAAGAAGGCTCCTCCCTATATACTCATTGAGTATCAGACATTATTGCGCAGTACTAGTTTAATTTTACCTTATAGAAATAAAGGATGGCAAAAAAAACGCGCCTCTGGTCAGCAGGGTCCGAGAACCCTCCGGTCACCGCCATCAGGCTTGACATTACCTCCGATGTGAGCAACAATTAAACCATGGTGAAGAAAAGGCTACAAATGCTGGCGTCGCTCACGCTGAGCTTGCTTTTTTTCTCCTGTGCGCCGGTCTTAAATCGCGAATACATGCGAGAAGGCTCAAGAGAGGTTTCATTTCAACTCCTTGGTGAAAATCCAAGCGAGTTCAAGGGAAGGCTTTTCATCCTCGGTGGCGTCATCGTACACACAAAGTTCACCGCTGCGGGGTCTCAGATCGAGGCGGTGCATGTACCGGTGGATAGTGCCGGTTATTTCGAGGAGAAGGGCCGTTCTGAGGGGCGCTTCCTCGCAGTATCGCCCAAGGATGGGACGATGCTGGATTCCGAGGTGTATCGCAGGGGGAGGAGGGTCACGCTGGCAGGCGAGTTCGTCGAACTGCGGACGGGTATAATAGATGAGATTGAGTATGTGTACCCCGTCTTTCAGATCAAGCAGATCTACCTCTGGCCGGAGGAAACATCATACTACCCGGCACCGTACTACTACTATGACCCCTGGTTCTATCCCTACCCCTATTATTATTGGGACCCATGGTGGAGTTATCCTTATTATTACCGTTATTACCCGGCGCCTCCGGTTTATCGGCGCGTACCTCCTCCCAACCAGCCGCCGACACCCTCTCCGTCGCCTCAGCCTCAACCGCGTTGAGAACCTGAAAGGGAGAGGGAATAAGGGCGAAGGTGAGAGATGACATCATCAAGGTGGTACATCGTGAAAAAAAACTTGTTATCGCTGTTCATCCTGCTGTTCCTGTGCTTTGCTGCGGAAAGCGGTGTCAGTGCAGACAAAGTCTTGCGGGTCCGAGACGGCAAGATCATCACATTCAACCAGATGGTCGAGGAGGTGAAGAGGGTAAATATTGTATTTTTCGGAGAGATACATGACAGCATCGAACACCACGAAGCAGAGCTGGCCGTCATCAGGGCCTTACATGAGTCCGATACGCCGATGTCCATTGGACTCGAGATGTTCAGGTCCGACAGTCAGGATGCGCTCGACTCCTGGTCTCGGGGGAAATCGTCACTGGAACAGTTCCTGCCTGCATACTACGATAACTGGCATATGCCCTGGACATTCTATCGTGAGATATTCTGGTACTCAAGGGATCATGAAATTCCTCTTATCGGGCTTAACATCCCCGACGAGATAGCAAAAAAGGTTGCTCATCAAGGCTTTGCGTCCCTGACTGAAGAGGAAAAGAAGCACTTGCCGAACGGCATCAGCTGCAATGTCGATGCGACGTATATGGAGTTCATCAGAAGAGCTTATTCCGACCATTCTCTTCAAGAGCGGAAGTTCGTGAATTTCTGTGAGGCCCAGATGGTTTGGGACAAATCGATGGCCCGGCACCTCGTGGAGTATCTGAACAAGAACCGTGGCAGGATCGTGGTGGTCCTAGCTGGTGTCGGTCATGCGTGGAAGCGGGGGATGCCTGAGCAAATTGCGATGGAGTCAAAGCATACCTATCGCGTGATCCTTCCGCTTATTCCCGGGCAGATAGAAAAAAAGACCGCCACAATTAAGGACGCCGATTACCTGCTCCTGGAGTAATCCAGGGATAGAGGGCGATCGGGAAGAAAAAGCACACCGACAGGATGTCCAGGATAAATGTGGATCGCTTGAAGGTCGATCATCCTTTCAATCCTGTCTCATTTCATAATTGCTTTTTCCCCCAGTTGTAGTCGTGCATGTTACTTGATCTTCTTAATAAACTCCTCAACGGGCAGGGCAGGGAGCGTCATGAGATGGACCGAGCCTCTCGATCCGATCTCGACCGACATCTTCATGACCGTCTCATTGTTTGGCGCTTCCACGATGTTGATAAAATCATAGGAACCGAGCAGGGCATACTGCTTATGGATCTTTACTCCCATAGCTTCGACTTCCTTGTTCACTTCGATGATTCTTTCCGGTTTCTGTTTAATCGTCCTGCGCCCTTCATCCGTGAGACTGCTGAGAATGATATAGTGCGGCATAACGTCCTCCTCCTTGGTTCGTGAATTTTTTTGATATGACAGATGATAGCGAGTCGCTGCTACTTTGGAAGTATCGTATGCTCCTGAAGCCCAAATCTAGTCTTATTATAGCTTTATTTCCAGTCTCCCGCATGTTAAAGTATTTTTATCAATTTGCGCCGTAAAACCCCGTCACTTCAGGGCGGGGATATAAGGCGGTGGTTCTGAAGCAACCAGAGTCGTGCTGACCTCAATAAGTAGTGGACAAACGTTCACTTTCTTGATATATTTGAAATAATGGCCGAAACTGTCAAGG
>DATJZV010000094.1:0-21980 GCA_035498715.1 Nitrospirota bacterium | reverse complement strand
CCTTGACAGTTTCGGCCATTATTTCAAATATATCAAGAAAGTGAACGTTTGTCCACTACTTATTGAGGTCAGCACGACTCTGGTTGCTTCAGAACCACCGCCTTATATCCCCGCCCTGAAGTGACGGGGTTTTACGGCGCAGATGATAAAGCACAAAAAAATGACAGTCTAATGGGAGGCCGTTTCCCAGAGACGGAGCAAATTCCGGTTTGAGAACGCGGTGCTGTTTGACGAGAGATAGGTGGTTTTACTAATGATTTCCGAAAAGGATTGGTGTAAAATGCCTACTGTTGAACCATGATGAACCTTCTTGCCTCCATATCCAAGTCACTTGCAGCAAAACTCATTATTGCACTCGTATTGCTCATCGTAATCGGCGGGGGCATATCATGGTATGCGCTGATCCATTCCGGCAAAGAAAATCTTATCAACGAAGCTGTCAAGGACGCCGCCTCTTACTCCGATCTGATTAAAAAGGGCATCCGATATAGCATGCTCACGTTCAACAGGGAAGGGATCCAACAGACGATTGATGACCTTAAGTCGACAAAGGATGTCAAGGGAATCAAGCTATTCGACAGCAAGGGGAAGATTCATTATTCGTCAAAGCCGGAAGAAATCGGGCATCAGGTCGACAGGACCGCTCCCGTCTGCCTGGGCTGTCATGTTGACCCTAAAAAGCCTTCCGAAATATTGACCAGTGGGAGCCAATGGACGACCTATCGAGGCAAAGAGGGATACAACATGCTGACGTTCATCGAGCCAGTTTACAACGAACCCACCTGCTCGAGAGCCGCCTGCCACGTTCATTCCCCGAACCAGCGGGTGCTTGGCATACTTGAATCCGATTTTTCTCTCGCCGCCGTCGATAAAAACATTAAAGAACAGACGGTTCAGACTACGGTTTATGCTCTTATCTTCATGAGCATGCTTTCAGCCGTCCTTTATATTATACTCCGGAAATTTGTTCTGAAACCCGTATCGACCCTCTCGAACGCCATGGGAACCGTTGCAAAAGGGGATCTTGGCCGCACGGTCGCCGCGACCTCAGCGGATGAAATAGGCCTGCTCGTCCGTACATTTAATGATATGACGCAGGAGCTCAAAACAGCGAGAGAACGGATGGAGGACTGGACGGAGAGCCTCGAGCGGGAGGTAGCAAAAAAGACTGATGCATTGAAAAAATATCAGGACAAACTGATCGAGGCTGAGAAGCTTGCAGCCCTGGGAAGGCTTACAGCCGACCTGGCGCACGAGATTCGGAACCCCCTCACCGCCATCGGAGGGTTTGCGCGCAGGCTCTATAAAAACGCCGAAAGTGAAAAAGAAAAGGAGCGGGCAGAAGTCATCATCTCTGAAGTTCATCGGCTCGAGAAGATCTTGAAAGAGGTCATTACGTTTTCACGGGATGCACGATCCCATCTTGAGAAGCACCACCTAGAGGAATTTGTGTATGACGTGGTAAACATGCATGAGTATATATGCATCGAGCAATCGGTAACCGTGGAGGTAATGATAGAAAAAGACCTTCCGCCTGTCTTGGTAGACAAAGACCAGGTCAAGCAGGCACTCACCAATCTCATCGCCAACGCACTTGATGCAATGCCCCGCGGAGGGACCTTGAAGATAACAGCGGGGAATGAGGACCTCCATGATGTACGATATGTGTTCTTGAGGGTGTCCGATACGGGACAAGGGTTAGATGAAGATAGCTTGTCGTTCATATTCGAGCCTTTCTTTACCACGAAGAAGATAGGTCACGGAACCGGCTTAGGTCTTTCCATAACGAGAAAGATCATAGAGGAGCAGGGCGGCTTCATCAGGGCAGAAAGAAATCCGGGAGCAGGCTCCACATTCAGCCTTTATTTCCCGCAGCAGAGTGAGGAAGAATCACGAGAAATAAAATGCTGGGAGTATATGAAATGCGGGAGGGATAAAGATGCGACAATGAAGTGTCCGGCCTATTCGAACTTTGGCAGGGTCTGCTGGGTAGTGGCGGGTACTTTCTGCGAAGGCAAAGTTCAGGGAACCTTTGCGCAGAAAAACGAGGACTGCAGAAAATGCGATTTTTATCAGATGTTAAAAAAGCAGAGAGGATAAATCCCTCTGGAGATCAGTCTTCTCTGCCGTTATGTGGATGGTGGCTTGGAGATCCTTCGGTGAGGGCATCGATTATCGTGTTGTGATAATACCGATGTATTATAACAAAACGTCAAGCGAACGTTCAAATACTGTGGTTACGAAACGTGTTGGGGCTTGCCCTCCGCTAGAATACTATTTAAATCTTTTTTCTCCCCATCAGGATAAAGGTCAAGGGTCAATAGTGGTGCGCTCAGCTCGGCGTTTACTCATCTGTCAAGGAGAATAAGGACGCCGGCGGCGATGGCAAGGATCGCCAGAATGGTACCGCTGTGGGAGAAACTGAGATGGAAGAGTGGGATAATGCCTTTCAGAATGAGCCATATCCCGAGCACAACCGCACCGATTTTAGAAAGCTTCACTCGTGGATCCTCCTCTGGCGAAAGATGATCGACCTCTCTCCGAAAAACCGTTCTTGACGCCTTTCTCGTGCAAAATAGCAGTGTGAATTGCCGTAAAAGGCAAGCTGCTACATCACATGTTTTCTTTGAACGACAAATACCGGGTTTGCAGTGAGAGGTAAAAAAAACGGGCACAACGACACGCTGACACAGAGCAGTGAGGCGCCGCACGCTTCTCTGCGGATGAAGAGACCTACCGCCCGCTGATGGCCACTCGCGCCGCCTGCGGTCCCTCCTTCCCCTGTTCTTCGATGAATGTCACTTCCGTCCCGAATTTCAGCTGTTTGAAGTCAACATCATCGAGCACGCTGTTTCGATGAAAATAGATTTCACGATCATCGGACGTTTTTATGAATCCGTAATCCGATTCAGGAAAGATCTTGATGATACGGCCGGTAGGCGGCGTTGCGTGGGCCTTCACGTCTCCGTGCCGCCGCCGCGCATGTTCTTCGAGCTTCCTGACGGCGGCGTCAAAGGCGTCACGGACCGCAACGTAGGCATCTTCATTCTCTTCGCGGGTCACGGCCAGTTCCTTGCCAGGGACGGTGATGTCGAGGCGAACGCTGTAGAGCTTGCCCTGATGGCGCCGGCGCTGCGATTCTTCGACCACGACCCTGCAGCTCATGATCTTGTCGTAGAACCTGTCCAACTTGGCCGCTTTCTCGTTGATGTTCGCCTCAATAGGGGCGGAGGGTGCAATGTTCCGAAAGGTTATTTGTAAGGGAATTCTCATAACTATCACCCCCTTCAAGAATGTTCGATAGGCTCACGCTTTAGATGTATCACCATACTCCTTGACTGTCATATGAGCGTACCGGGGATCGCAGATATGAGGGGACTACAGGGGAGACGGGGTGATGCGGAGAGGTTCAGATTGACAATCATATTCTTTCACCTCTTTCCTTCATAACAATCCCTCTAATTTCATTTTATCACAAAACGCGGATATGAATCGTGTTTTTTATGCAGTTTGAAGGATCTCTTTGTCCTCCTATTGGCCTATTGCAAATCCCTCGCAGGGGAAATTACCTCTCGATTCTGATGATCCCGACCTTATTTACGCCGCTACACGCAATATAGACATCACCCCGGGTCGTTGCCGCCATATTGCGGATCACACCGCCTCCGGAAGGAACAGCCCATTTCGTGAACTGCTTCAATGCCGGATCGAAACGTACAATCGTGTTAGGGATTACGCCCGATTCGCTGTACCAAACCACTCCATCCGCTGTCACCGTGATGCCATAAGGTCCGGACCCCGGCCCTCCCGGTGATGGCCACTCGTCGACCTTGCTGCTCTTCGAGTCCAGCCTGCCTAGATATCCGCGGCTGAAATCGGTATAGTAGATCATATCATCATGCGTAATAGCCAGTCGCCTCGGCCGCGCCCCTTTTGGCAGTTGGTACTCGGTTATCTTCATGGTTTGGGGGTCGATGCTTGCGATCTTGTTGGTCCCGAACTCGCAGAAGAAAGGGACCCCCTTGAAGCTTACCACGATCCCGTATGGTCTCGAATCGATCGAAGGTGAAGGCTTCAAGGTGATTGTTCCCGTCCGGGGATCCAGCCGGCCCACGAAATTGCCCATCTGCACGGTGAACCAGAGGATACCCCTGTTGTCAAAAACCAGCGAGTGTGGATCTCCGGCAGCCGGGTCAGGCAACGGATATTCGGTCACTTCGCTGGTCTGCTGATTTAGCTTGCCGATATACCCCTTGTAATTGGCGGTGAACCAGATGTTCCCTTCTTTGTCTGCCGTCAATCCGTGCGGCCCCGAGTCGGGGGTCTTTAAAGGATGCTCTTTCATCTTGCCGGTCGTTGGATCGAGCCGTCCAAGGGTATTGGACATCATGCCGGTGTACCAGAGCGATCCGTCAGGCCCGACGGCCGGATCGTGTGGAAAGGACTTCGCTGTCGGAACGTCCCACTCGTGAATCGATACCCTCTCTGCTGCCGCAGCAAGGAGAGAGACTGATGCAGTAACTGCAACACCAAGGGCCAAGAATCCGATGGATTTCATTGCTGGATCCTCCTTGTTATGCCGGCATCAGGTGTCGTTCCGATTCTTCAAAGTACCCTGTGCTCAGGAGTTCTTTAGTGAGATACCCGTGTCTGCCCCCTGAACTGGGTAGGGCGTCGCTGCAATCGCGCGGCAGCCTCTCGTGCGACGCATCAGCGAAATACCGTCACTATGATTTCCGTTTACCTGCCAGTTCGACGGGATAGCCGTGATCTCGCCAAGCGCGAATCCCGCCGGCAATCGGCCGGACGCGCGTCACGCCTCTCTGCCGCAATCGTATCGCCACCCGGGCGCTAGAGGCTTCGTTGGGTCACGAGCAATAAACGACGATCTCGCGGTCACGCGGGACTGCCGGATGGCTTTCTAACAGTTCCGAGGGAATGATCAGAGCGCCAGGGATGATATAGGGCTCTGCTTCAAAATCAAGAGAGTGACGCACATCGATGACCACGATGTCTTCACCGGCGTCCATTTTCTGCTTCAGTTCTTCCGGGGTAATACGCGCGACGAAGAGCTCGCGTAAAAAGCGCCGGCGCAAAGAATACTTCCGGAGGATATACAGTGCCAGCGCTCCAACCACGAGCACAGAGAGGGTCTTGCCCATTCCCTCAGCATAATCTAAAGCACGATCAAGCTGTTTGCTAAAGATATATCCGAAAAGAACATAGGAGCCAATCCAAGCGATGATTCCCAGAATGTCAAAGAACAAAAAACGCGATGGACGCATGTCGATGGTACCTGCCAGCGGAGTCGATACAGCACTCAATCCGGGTACGAATTTTGTTATGAGGAGCGCTCTGGCGCCGTACCGTGCAAAGATATTTTCTGTTCGGCGGACGCAGGAATCGGGTTCGAGAGAAATGCGACAGAGCAGGGATAATACCTTACTTCCCCGTAGCCGGCCCATGGCGTACCAGAAAATATCGCTCAGTAACGCTGCACAGACTCCTAAAGCGATGCAGAGGAACAAGTTCATCTGGCCGACACCGGCCAAGGCTCCGACTGTAATGAGTAATGGGGCAACGGGTATGGGAAGCCCAATTGTTTCTGTAAGGACCCAGAAAAACAGCACAGTGTACCCGTGCCGCATCAGAAATGGTATAACATTAGCCATGATTAATGTTTTGCGGTGGAATGATGCTCAACGAGACGTAACGGTCAAATATCGGATGTAATGCTTAACGACATTTGACAGAAAGCACTCTTTTAGCACAATACTTAAGTATAACACACTTTTGGGGTGGTCAATGCTCATTTATTGTCAGCGCCCCCCCTTGACCGATTTTTATGCACACAGCATCCGGTCCTGGGTTATGCCGATATGGCGTACTCGAGGAATTACGCCATGGACAATGCGGTCTTCGGATTGCAATAGACTGGGGAAACTTTCGATCAGAGCTTGCTGGTTTGATATTGAATTTTCCCACGGCCTCCCGCTGGGTCGCGCGCGCTCCGACGTGAAGAGCACGTGCATCACCAGTACCATGAACTAGGCACTAGCATTATTCAAGGTAACTATCGAAGACTGATCTAATTTAAGCTTTGTCGCTTCGACGAGATCGTTCAATTGTGCCAAGCTCGTAGCACTGGCAATAGGTGCGGTGATACTCGGGCGTGCGATCAGCCAGGCAAGCGACACGCTCGCAGGCGTCGAATGATAGTGCTCTGCCACCTGGTCCAATGCCTTCAAAATCCTAAATCCCCGTTCATTGAGATATATCTTGATCCCCTGGCCCCGGACGCTCTTTGATAGATCGCGTTCCGACAGATATTTGCCGGTGAGAAAACCGCTGGCCAGCGAGTAATAGCTGATCACGCCTAATCCTTTTTCCCTGCAGAGGGGTTCAAGATTCGCTTCGTATTCTGCACGATCATAGAGATTATACAAGGGCTGCAGGCTTTGGTAGCCGGGATACCCATGCTGTTTACTGACCTGCAATGCCTGAGAAAGTCGCTCTGCGCTGAAGTTCGAAGCGCCTATCACCCTTACTTTTCCCTGTTTGATCAATTGTGCATAGGCTTCCAGCGTTTCATCCATTGGCGTATCCGGGTCGTCTCTATGCGACTGATAGAGATCAATGTAATCGGTCTGCAGGCGTTGCAAAGAATCCTCCACGGCACGCAGTATATAGAACTTCGATAGTCCTTTCTTGTTCGAACCCATTTCACTTCCGACCTTCGTGGCGATGACGACCTTCTTACGGTTCCCGCTCCGCTTGAGCCACTTGCCGATGATGGTTTCCGATTCTCCACCCTTGTTGCCCGGGACCCACCGGGAGTAGGTGTCCGCCGTGTCAAGAAGATTAAATCCGGCTGCCACAAAGGCGTCTAATATTTCAAAGGCCGTCGGCTCATCCACCGTCCATCCGAAGACATTGCCTCCGAATGCCAGGGGAGCCACTTCCAATGCCGTATTTCCGAGCTTACGTTTTTTCATCGCCATCAATTCTCCTCCATTCGACCCTGGCTTGAAAGACCCCTGTAGTTTTCTTTGCCTAGTGCAGCATATCGTAGATATCTAACGGGGTACAACCGCAGGAACAGCATTATATCTGTGCTGCCGGATTGTCCGTTAACGAATCTCTCGCTTTTAGCCCGATTCACTTGAGCGGCCGCATTTCGCGCAACGATGCCTCTGATTGCATCAATCACCACGTCCTTGGCCTTCATACATATCGCGGTCTATTGCGAGAAAGACCTTCCCTTCACCGGTATTCCTCCTTGCGACGATATCCGTGCAGCTTATTGGCGCCTTCTTTCGCCATCCGTGACTAAACCAAGCTCTTCGACACGATCTCGTACACATCTTTCGACAGAGCCGGGGTCTTCAAAATCCGCTCAAGCTGTGCCTTCATAAGGGCTCTGCGCTTTTCATCATAGCGTTTCCAGAGGGTGAAGGCCGAGACCAGACGGGCAGCGATCTGGGGATTCAGGGGATCGATGGCGATGACCTGCATGGCCAGAAACTCGTACCCCGTTCCACTTGGATCATGGAACCGCACGGGGTTTCCCTGGGCAAAGGCGCCGATGAGGGCGCGAACTTTGTTTGGATTCCTGATGTTGAAGGCTGGATGGCGCAAGAGCGCCTTGACTGTCTCGAGCGTATTCGACAGGCGAGACATAGCCTGGATCGAGAGCCACTTGTCCATGACGAGCGGATCGTCCTTCCATTTTTCATTGAACGAGGCGAGCGCCGCCTGGCGCTCCGGGCATTCGTTGTTCGCAAGATTTGCAAGCGCCGCTATGGTGTCGGTCATGTTACCGCCGGTTTGGAACTGGTTAACGCAGAGGCCGCAGATGCCCTTATCTTCCAGCTCCATGAGATACGCCAGGCAAGTGTTCTTGAGGCTCCTCCGGCCGATTGATGCCTGGTCTGCGCGATATGGTTCGGTATCCTGATTGCCGTTATACACGTCAAGAAATGTTTGTTTCAGCTCTGCTGCCAGGGTCTGCTGCACGAATTTTTTTGCCTCATGGATGGCCGTGGGGTCAATCACTTCCATGAAGTCGGCAAGATAGGTCTCTGCCGGGAGCGTGAGGGCAAAGGACTGGAATGACTTGTCCTTCATGTCGCTCTCGAGCGTCTTATTGAATGCACCAATGAACTTGCGGTCAAGCTTCATTCCCCTCCCCTGCTGAAAATCCTTTACCAGGTCCATGATGAGCTTTACAGCGAGCTGCTGGCCGGCATCCCAGCGGTTGAATTCGTCACTGTCATTTGCCATTAAAAACAACCGCTCATCATCGGATAAGTTGAGCTTCACCTTTACCGGCGCCGAGAAACCGCGCAGGATCGACGGCACTGGCTCGTGAGGAATATCGGTGAAGACAAAGGTTTCTTCCGCTTTTCTGATCTCAAGAACTCGCGTTCCGACAACCACATTCATCTCTCCGTCCAGGTGAAGAGGAAAATCCTTCCCATCATTCCCCAACAACCCGACGGAAACGGGAATATGGAACGGCGCCTTCTCCTGCTGGCTCTTCGTGGGCGGGCAGGTCTGTTTGATCGTAAGCGTGTACGTCCTTGCCAGTGAATCATAGGCGCGGGAGATATGCAGTTCCGGCGTGCCTGCCTGGGAATACCAGAGTTTGAACTGGGTGAAGTCAACACTATTCGCGTCTTCCATGGCCTTCGCGAAATCATCGGTCGTGACTGCCTGACCGTCGTGTCGCGAGAAGTAGAGGTCCGCGCCCTTACGGAATCCTGCGGGACCAAGGAGCGTTCTCATCATGCGGATCACTTCGGCGCCCTTGTTGTATACGGTCATAGTGTAGAAGTTGTTGATCTCCACATAGGACTCGGGCCGCACCGGATGGGCCATGGGACTTGCGTCCTCGCGAAACTGGTGCGTGCGCAGGATGTTGACGTCACTGATTCGCTTCACACCCCGCGAGGTCATGTCCTCCATGAAATGCTGATCCCGAAACACGGTAAAGCCTTCCTTGAGAGAGAGCTGGAACCAGTCCCTGCAGGTCACGCGGTCGCCGGACCAGTTGTGGAAGTACTCATGCCCTACCACTCCCATGATGCCCTGGAAGTCACCGTCTGTCGCAGTCTCGGGCTTCGCGAGCACGTATTTGGAGTTAAAGATATTGAGCCCCTTGTTCTCCATGGCGCCCATATTAAAATCATCAACGGCGACGATCATGAAGGTGTCGAGGTCGTACTCCCTGCCGTAGGTCTGCTCGTCCCACTTCATGGCCAGTTTCAGCGACTCCATGGCGTGACCGCACTTATCTTTGTTATGATGCTGAACAAAGATGTTCAGATCCACCCTTCTACGGGACATGGTGGTGAAGGTATCGCTTATGCGCGCGAGGTCGCCAGCAACGAGGGCGAAAAGGTAAGCAGGCTTCGGAAAAGGATCGTGCCATTTGGAGAAATGCATGCCATCCTTCAGATTGCCGGAATCGATCAAGTTGCCGTTCGAGAGGAGTATGGGGAATTTCTTCTTGTCCGCAATGATTGTCGTGAAGAAGCGGGCCATGACATCGGGCCGGTCGAGGTAGTACATGATCCTGCGGAATCCCTCTGCCTCGCACTGGGTGCAGAAATTCCCGCTGGACATGTAGAGGCCGGAAAGCTCGGTATTGCCCCTGGGATTGATCTCGGTCTCGATCTCAAGCGTGAAGCGGTCAGGTACCGTCAGAATCGTGAGTGACTCTCGATCGAGCTTGTAGTCGTGCTCGTCCAGAAGCCGCCCGTCAATCTTGATCGCCTTGAGCGCGAGGTCCCTTCCGTTCAGCACGAGCGGGTGGATACCCTCGCACCTATCGTGGGTGCAGACGATGGTCATGAGCGATCCGACGCGCGTTTTCGTTTCGTCGAGCTCGAACTGGAGGTTCACCGTCGCAATGCGGTAATCGGGAGGACGGTAGTCCTTGAGATAGATAGTTTTGTGCAGTGCTGAGGGTTCTAACATGATATTCACCGGTTATTATGCGACAACAATCAGGTCATATTTTTAAAGCACGTACGGCTCACCACGTTTGACGCCCTGTCCCATCCCGTAATGCTCCCATGTTACCCGATATGATAGCGCATCGAGATGCAGAGTGACGGCATTTTTTTATGTGCGAAAGACACATCTTAAACGCAAAGCTCCCACGCTGCACAGTCTAATGCCTCAGGCTTTTGATTGATGCCACAAACTCTTCGGGACGTTCTACCTGTGGCATGTGGCCTGCTCCTGCGATGGGAATGAGTTCGGCCCCGGCCATCCAGCGCTGAAGCGCCTGCGCCTGCTTCAAGGGCATCAGGCCGTCTTGGGCTCCCCACAAGAGGAGCGTAGGAACAGGGGGCATTGCCAGGGGCCCTGTGCTGTTCATAATGGTATCAAAAGTAATTTTAGCGTATGCAAGGGCGTTTTGCAGTATCTTTTCGAAAAAGTCAGGGGGTAGTTTGGGAGCATTGACAAAGGATCTTTTCAGCGCGTACGATGAAAAAGAGAGCTGACGAATGAGCAGGCGGAATCCCTGGTTTAAGAGCGGTAAAGCAATGAGCTTCCTGGCAAGACCGGAGATGGGAGGTATATAGCCCCCGTTCACAAGAACGAGATGAGAGGCCGTGTTCGGAAAGTCTCCGGCAAACTGGATGGCAATTGCCGCGCCAAATGAATTTCCGACAGTAATGACGCGATCCACGTTTAATGCATCAAGAAGCTGCCGGAGCAGTTGGGCCATCGCTGCAAGCGAGGGGCGAGGCAGTCCCGATGACTGTCCGAATCCAGGCAGGTCAGGCGCGATGACCATGAAAGTGGATGAAAGCTGGCTCCAGACTCTGCTCCAGGACATTTCGGCATCCCCCCAGGCTGCGTGAAGCAGCAACAGGCCAGGACCCGTTCCCCCTCGCCAGAAATGCATTCTGTGGCCTGATAATATGATATTTTGAGGTTGAGGTGTTTGAACATCCACTGCCATGATGGTCTCCTTAGCCCCCGGAGAGATTTTCTGCCTGCGTCATCCCGATGCAAAATCGGTGATGGGATAGGTTATCGACCAGAAGACAGGAAGATTGGACGGCAAAACTCGCTCTCATACGCTAACCGCGTCAATTACTTTATTTCCTCGCTTACAACGCCAAGGTCTTTGTTCCCGTCGATATATTTCAAATTGAATTTGAACCGGTCTATCTTCCAGACGGCATCCGTCCTTATGAGGTGAAAATTGTAGCTGCCGACAAAGGTCCGCGTGTTCTGATTCGACGGGTTGGGCAGGTAATGGAACGCGATGCCGTAGCAGAAGACGTCCGCCTCGTTTCCTTTGAGCGTGACCTGGTAGTTGCCGGCCTGGTGATGGATTGCTTTGAGGTTCTTGAGGCCCTGGTCCCAGCCGTCAACAATCTGCTGGGGCGTGAGTTTCGACGGCTTGCCTCCTACGAGCGAGGTCATATCGAACAGGACGTCAGGTGCGAACACGTCCTTGACGCACTGCCAATCCCTGTTGTCCGTGCAGATGAACAGTCTGTTTGCCACTGCGATGACATCATTCTGATCAGTGAGAAGTTGCGCTTGTTGCCGGAGCGAGTCGTACTTCATCGGCGCGCACCCTGTTGCTATGACAAGCAGCATTCCTGCGATAGAGATACCAAGCCGTGCATGCATGTGGCGTTCCCCTCTCCTTATATCATTTTGAGCACGATCTTTCCCCGCGCCTTCCCGGACTCGCTGTGCGAAAGGGCTTCTTTGGCCTGGTCGAGGGAATAGACCCTGCCGATCATGACCTTGATTTTTCCCGCCTCGATCCGGCTCGTCATCCACGCGAGATCTGACTCATTAGGAGCGACCCAGATGGTCAGGGCCTTCCTGGCGGTGAAAAAGCCGGTTCCATATTGGCTCACTACAACAGAAAGGGAAGGAAGCGTGCTGACGTAACAGCCGTTCGGCATGAGCACGCCCTTGCACTCTCCGAAGGAGCGCTTGGCCACAGCATCGAATATGAGGTCATAGCGCTCTGTGCCTTTGGTGAAATCCTGCTGTGCATAATCGATCACCTTGTCAGCACCGAGGCTCTTTACGAAATCCACGTTTGCCCCGCTGCAGACCCCGGTTACTTCAGCACCGAAGATCTTCGCGATCTGGACCGCGAAGTGCCCGACCCCGCCTGAGGCGCCGTTGATAAGGACCTTCTTGCCTGAAGCTATCCGCCCCTTGTCCCGAAGAGCCTGGAGCGCGGTTAGCCCGCCGATCGGGATGCACGCCGCTTCCTCGAAGGTGATGTTCTTCGACTTTGGAAACGTCGCTGGTTCGCCCGAGCAGGCGTATTCTGCAAATGCACCGAGCCGGCGGACACTGGGCCACCCGATAACGTGATCCCCCTTTTTGAATTTCTTCACCCGGCTGCCGGTCTCGGCCACTTCTCCTGCGCACTCGTTCCCGAGTATCTTCGGGAATGTGCTCCCCGTGATGATCTTGACATGGCCGTACCGGACCTTCCAGTCTACAGGATTGATGCTTGCGGCGTACACCTTGATCATCACATCCTCCGGTCCGCAGGTCGGCAGCGGCACGTCCTTGATCTCCACCACGTCGTTTCCGCCATATTTGTTGAAGACGACCGCCTTCATTATTGTCTCCCCGATCGTGACGCGCTCGCATTTTAATCCGCACACAATCAATAAGGAATTGGGCAAAATGAGCAATAAAGCGGCAAAACAATCTCTTGTTTTACAGGGAGATCCTCTTCCCGATAGTATTTCTTAATCACACAGGATGAGAACTCCTGCATTTGATTTACTTCGATTATATAAGCCATTCACTCTGGAGTCAATATCGTCTATAGGAAGGCATTGCATTCATGGTGGTCCTGTTATACCCTCTCAGTTGGGGATACATGAAAAAAAATAAAACTCGGTATCAGATCCTGCCTCCTCGGCGATAAGGTCCGCTACAACGACGGGCACAAACGATAGCAGGAATATATGTGGGAGAAAAGCTCCTTGGCCGGCGTGGTCTCGTTCCACACCATGAACAAACTGCTCATACTTGCCCACAGCCCGAAGCACCACGCTGCGCTCGGAAGGCTGGGGGCTGAGGCAAAGAGATATCGTCGTAAGGCGCCTCATGAAAAGTACATAACCACCCTGATGGAAGAGCTGCGGCTCATTGCAACGGCACAGAAGAATTCCAACGTGCTTCAGCACATGGCGGGATACCTCAAGAAGCGGCTTTCATCGGACGAAAAACAGGAACTTCAGGAGGTCATCGAAAATTATCACAAAGGACTGGTGCCGTTGATCGTTCCTCTTACCCTGCTGCAGCACCATGTGAGGAAATACAATGTGGAATATCTCATGAAGCAGTATTACCTGAACCCTCACCCTATTGAGCTCATGCTCAGAAACCATATCTAATAGCTGCCAAAAGTGAGCGCATCTGAGCGACATGATTTTTTAAGTAAAGAAAACCCGCGTTTATCGCGAAAACACACATCCGGGCGCTTCTACACCATCATGATAACACCTCTACAAACATGAGCCCGAGCGCTTCAGCAAATCCCTCCTTGAACGCATGTTTCACTTCTTCAAAGGTGACCTCCCTGCCGAGTTCCCGTTCGATGCAAGTAGCGGCTTCGAGAGCACCGCTGCCGGGAAGGACTTGGGCATAAAGCGATGGATCATATCCGATGAGTACCGAGCCGTGCTGGAGAAAGGCACCGGTAACTCTTCGCTGTGCGCTGCCAACGATCTTTTTCCCCCGAACCAGGATCTCATACCACGATGGGGAAGAAAAGCAGGAAGGGTCTCTCGTTTCTTTTTTGACAAGCGCCGCGTAACGGTCCGAACGCGAGACCATCTCCGCATTTATTCCGAGATTCCTGAGCCCGGTGAGGAGGCCGGCGGCAATAACCTTATACGTGCCGAGAACGTTGGACGGGAAAAGGGGGTTGTCCGTACGCGAGATAATGCTGTAAGTGAGTTCGTGGTGATGGAGCACGGCGCGGCCACCGGTGATCCGCCGCACGACATCAATACCGAGCCGTTTGCAAGCATCGGTATTCACCGCATTCTCGACTTTCTGAAACCTGCCGAGCGAGACCGCGGGAGGACTCCATCCGTAAAACCGGAGCACTGGCATCGCCTCTCCTGCCTGAGCCCGCGCTAGCAGTTCCTCGTCAACGGCCATGTTGTACGCGCCCATGTTGGAGCCGGTATCAAGGAATTTCCAGGAACTCATGATTGGTTATGATACATGATTTAGGATGCAAGATACAAGCTCTACAACAAAAGGCCTGAGAACCTTTAATCTCTCAGGATTCGTCCTCTGCTTTTTATGTGACGGGGATTCAGGGCTCTAACACGTGTCCGCTCTTTCTTCGGACTTCTTCGACGTACCGCTCTATGCTTTATCATAAAGGGATGGCTCGTTGTTCGGACGGGTCTTGAAGCGCCGATAGGACCACAGGTACTGCTCGGGCATCTCACGGACCCATTTCTCAACTTCTTCGTTCATCCGTTTCGCATCGGCAAGGGGATCCTCCGTCGGGAAATTATCGAGTGAAGGATAGAGACAGATCTCGTATCCCCGGCCTCGAGGCAGAATGCGTGTTATGCACGGCAGGACTACCGCATTCGTGCTCTGCGCAATGCGGCTGAGGGCAGTCACCGTCGCCGCGGGAACGCCAAGGAAAGGGACAAATACGCTCGCCCGCTCGCCCATGTCCTGGTCCGGTAAATAATAGAATGGCCGGCCCCCGCGGATATATTTGATGAGCGTTTTCAGGCTTGACGAACGTTCCACGACGACGTCGCCAAAACGGCTGCGCCTCCTGAACAGGTACTCAAGAAAAGGGTTTCTGGACCTTCGGTACATGCTAACGAAGTCTCCTTCCAGAGCCAACCGTGCCGCGCCGATGTCCAAGCCGAGAAAATGGGGCGTGAGCAAAATGGCATTCTTGCCGGCCTTATATGGTTCATGCAACAGATGAATATTACGGAGTTTAATGAACCGCCTGAGCCGCCACTTCGGCGCCCACCAGGCGACGCTGAGGCTCAAGACAGCAAAGCCGCTGAGACGGAAATGTCGACGGAGCAGTTTCCGGCGCTCTTGCCGACCCGTCTCAGGAAAGCATAGCTCGATATTCCTCTCGGCGACTCGACGCGCCGGAGATTGAAACCAGGAAAAGAAAGAACCCAACGTGATGCCCAGAATCCAGAGCATGCGGCTCGGCAGCCAGCTTGAAACCCGTACGAATGCCAGGACCGGCCATGCATACCAGTAACGGGGATGGAGAAATGTACGAAGGGAAATGTTGGTCATAACAGTTAAGATGATCTCAGAGTCTGCAATCCCGATCTTTAAAAAGCGTCGCGTATAAAGATTTTAAAACATTCTGGCATCCGGACTTAAAAAATTATTCAGGGCTCCGCACTTTGAGTTTAGAACTTGTTCCCATTGCACAAAAAAGCCTGAGAATCATACCGACTCTCAGGCCTTCCATAAAACATGAGGATCTGCACCCGGCAGATCGCTTATACGCCTCAGCCTCCGCCCCAGGAATGCCCCCCGGTGCCGCAGCTTGCGTGCTCACCTGAACCATGTGAAGAGAACTTGGAAACCATTTTTTTGGCTTTCTTCTCATTGCAATATGGGCAGACCGTATCTTCCGCCTTGGCTGTCATTGACTGCAACAGCACAAAATCCTTGCCACAGGCCTCACATATATATTCGTAGAACGGCATAGTATGAACCCCTTTCTAACACCAGCGCTATAACATTAAAATTTCACAGTTCCTCGCGCCGAAAACGTACGGTATAATACTCATCGGCCAGAAGTCTGTCAAGGCAAAAAATCGTGTGTATGAGGCCCATAAAACCCGCAACGTTGTAAAAGGGTCGCACGGGCCGGCCTGGCCTAGCACGTAAAAATGCTTTCTGGCTTATGTCTTTTTCGACCCCTGATTGATGCACGTGCGCCTGTTTTTTTATTTGCACGCAAACGGCGCCTGGCGCTCTTTTGCAGCGAACCGCACATAGTGGGGGGAGGTGAATATATCCATCAGCATGTGTCTGCTCACCACACCAACGTACTTCTTGTCCTTAACTACCATGACGACGGAGCAGCAGCTCTTCAGGAGCAGTTTAATGAGCTCGTCGGTCGATGTGCCGGCATCAGCGATGACCGGCGCAGGCACCATGATCTTTGAAGCCAGAATGTTTTCGAGGTCCTGGTCTTCCCGAATCGCGTCAAGAATTGCGTTCTCTGATACAACACCCAGGATCTCCTGACTGTCGCCCACGACCGGCATCGCGGCCAGACCCGAGGAGATGATCTTCATCGCTACTTCACGTGCCGTTGCATCTGGCCGCACACTGATTTTCTCCTTCATGATATGCCAAGCACAGATTCCCATTCTCCTCTACCTCCTTGTATTTTTACTGTCGAAAGATTACTCATTCGCTGCACTCATTTTGATTCACCGGAGTGCGGCCTCGTGGTACTCTCTTCTGGGGCAGCATCCCTTAACCGGCGTCACAATCTCCTCGTTAAGCCTGGTGCCACGCACCATGAGTGGGTTGCCTGTCTTGCTCCGGGTCTCAGAGAGCGTCACCTTCGGAAGAAGTCGTAATTTTATGATTCCTCGCTTTCCTCGTTACGCCATCGCCATCGAAACGCTTCCAGACATATTCCATAGCATGATTCCGCCTTCCAGATTTTTTACGTTATATCCCATGCGTGCGAGATACTCACAGGCATAGGCGCTTCGATTTCCTACTCTGCAGTACACAACAATACCCTTGTTCCGGGGGATTTCATCGGTCCGGACCCCGAGTTCCTGAAGTGGGATCAAGGATGACCCCTCAATTGCCTGTGCTGCATGCTCTGTTGGTGTCCGCACATCGAGGAGAAAGAAATCCTCGCCTGATTTCATTTTTTCGGTCAGCTCCTCTGGACTGATGTTCTGACAGCTACACATATTAAAGATCATTGTCTCCTTCTACTCCTCGCTCCACCCCGTTGTCCAATCGGAGCTTTTTAAGTACCTCGAACAATGGGCACTGTCAGGGGTAATTCCTCAAGGGGAGGGAAAATGAGGGGGAAGACAGTGCCCATTGTCCAAGTTTTAAATCTACATTTCAAAATATGTGCCAAACCAATAACATTATGTTTTTAAATAAGTTTGTGCTTAATTAGAGCTCTTCGAGAAAGAAAAGCGGAAAATTTTGTCGAATGTGGAAACATCCGTCCTGAAGGAAAAGGTCTATCCTTCTGGAATCACTCATCTTTACATTCGACAATTTTGTACCTTTACTCTCGGTGATGGCGACAGTCCTGTTGACATCGGTTCCAACCCTGTGATATGGTAAGGAAAAATATATCATTTCAGGAGGACTCGATGCGGAAAGCACTAATCATGGCTCTGTTCATTACGGCCATAATAACGGGGATAGGGATAGTGAGCTATGCGGCGGACGAGCTCTTCGACACCAAGACGGCTGCAGAGCACATGACAAAAGGTATCGCACACCTCAAGGCAAAACAGTATGATGCTGCCATTGACGAATTAGAAAAATCAGCCTCTGTCTATCCTGAAGCTGAGACGTTTTACTACCTAGGATACGCGTACTACATGAAGGGAAGGAAGGGCGACGGAGAGAACAGAAAGAAGGCCATGGAGAATTTTGATCAGGCCTACGAGCTGGATCCGAACTTCACTCCGACCGGATTGTGGCCGGCGAAACCTTTACCACCGAAACCGGAACAAAAAAATACCGAGAACCTGCAAATCCCGGCACCCGAGGCGTCTCCACAGCAGACACCGGAGACACCCGCTGCGCCAACGCCCCAGCAACAATCAGAGGTTGGCGCTCCGTCACAGGCCGCGCCGCCGTTTAAAGCAACCGACAAGGTCAGGAACGTAGGCAACATTCCCGTCACTAGCAACTAATCCGCGAACTATAGATCTAGAGAAACACATCATCAGGCGTCATAGTTATTCCTCTGATGGCAGAAGTTTTACCCGGCAACCTTCTTGCCGGAACCCCATTCTTATGGGTTCAAAGTACAAAAAGGGGTTGGCTCCCCTGCAGTGTGACTGCCTCGAAGGTATCGGATGATTTTATGATTTGTTAAACAGGAAGTAGGCGGCCTAACAGTGCATCGAACCATGTTAGGCCGGCGCGCCTTATATCCCCGCCTGAAGAGGCGGGGTTCTACGGCGTGAAAGGATATGCACGCTGTCCGTAATCGATCGCCGGTGGGAGACTCATACTATCATGATCGTTACATCCTGAATTGAAGTCCCCACGACGAACACTTTAATGTTATTGCTGTCGCTGTCTGCAGGGACCAGGAAAAATCCCTTTGCCTTGTTGCCCTCTTTTGCAAGAGAAAAGCCTTTTGCCCACGGAATATCGCCGTCAATGTAGCCGATAAGCGTCTCATTATCTTTAAATTTCACGAACACCTTGCGGCCGGGGTTCTTTCTGATACCGAAAGCTTTTTTCTCAACATATTCGCCTCGTCCCTTGAATGACTTTACAAAAAAGATAGCTTTAAGCTCGTCGATGGAGATCTTGTGCGCCGTACGGGTTTCTGGATCCTCAACCGTCACGGTTTCGGTACCGACCTCGAAATCTTTGACATGGCCTTTCAGGATTTGACCGTTGTTGAATCTGGCCACCACCTTCTCGATGTCTCCCATGATCCGCCTCCCCGCCATACCATTCGGCGTAAATCAATTTATGACACAAAGATTATCATACAATATTTTCATTTGCAACCATGTCAAGTCTTTTTGCGGTGCCTCCCCATCATAATTATAACCCCTCTTTCCGTGCAAACAGAACAAAAGCGCAGGGGATTGCGTCGGGGACTTCCTCCCGTTCGACCTCTTTGAAATCAGGGGGGATATCCGGGAAGAGGGTATCCCCCTCAACTACGGCATGGACGATGGTGAGATAGATTTTGTCCGCCAGGGATATGGTCTCCTGGAAAACCTCTCCGCCGCCGCAGATGAAGACCTCGTCTGTACCCCCGCACGCGGCGAATGCCGAACCTAGGTCATGAGCGATAACGCAACCTTCGACAAAATAATTTCTCCGCCTGGTGAGGATGATATTCTTTCTTCCTGGCAGAGGATGGCCGATGCTCTCATACGTCTTCCGTCCCATGATGGTATAATGTCCCCTCGTAATTTCGTGGAACCTCTTACGATCGGAGGGGAGCTTCCAGGGCATCTTGTTATTACGCCCGATGATACGATTTTCCGACATAGCGGCTATGAGGGAGATGATCATATGTGCGCAGAGTTTAGACGGCGCCGTTCAAATAGCGCCGACGTTTTGCTTCGGGGAACCGCTCGATGGCATACCGGAGCATGGTCCGGGGCATTTTTTTATAATGCTGCTTCAAGAATTTCTCTTCGACAGAAAGCGAACGCTTCCCGATTTCGCGCAGCATCCAACCGACGGCCTTGTGGATCAGATCGTGGTCGTCGACTAACAGCATCTTCGAAATCATGAGTGCTTCATTGAAATCGTTCTGCTTGATGAAGCAAAAGGTGGCCATGATTGCTATCCTGCGCTTCCAGAGATCGCGTGATTTCGCGAACTCATAAAGCGGTTTCCTGCTCTTATCCAGGAGATAGTTCCCTACAATGTTCGGAGCCGACAGGTCCACGAGGTCCCAGTTATTAATGTAGCGCGTGTTCTCGCGGTAGAGGTTATATATCTTACGCCGTGCGGCGGCATCGCCTTTTGAAAACTCGCGGACAAGCACCAGGAGAGCAAACAATCGCTCTTCGTGGATTCCGGACTTGAGGAATGTTGCCGTCTCCGTCATCGGAATGCCATCGCACTCTTGTACCAGCTTCCTGAGCTCCGGTACGGCGATGCCTAGGAAAATATCGCCCTCGCCGTACTCGTGAGGCCCTGTCTTAAAGAATCCCCGGAGGGTTATAGCCTTCTCTTTATTGGCGAGTCGTTGCAATCGAGTCCTGATTTCCTGTACAGTCATAGAATTCTCTGCAAATAGTGCAAGCCTTTTGAATGCCGATTGCAATTGATAATTTTGAATGAGCAAAATACCAAGCGAGTGAGTGATTGTTTGTTTTACCCAGTAGCATGCAGTGGTACTTGATGAAAATATTATAGAGCCGGTTGTACTATGTATCAATGGGCGGGTGAGGGGTTCAGCCGCTCGACCTGAGTGATTAGAATCATTTGTCAGGTTTCGCCTTGCTCTACCCAACGTACAAACCATGAGATCGTTGAAGCCGCTCATCAATCTTGATGGACGGCTGCCAGTCGCCCTACAGGACCTTTTTCCGCAACAGAACGCGGAATAGAACCGGAATCCATTGGAACACCGAGGCAAGATTGACGCCGCCAAAGTTCAGAAAGCCTGTCACTGCGGAACGAATCTGCTTGATGTCGTCGTGTAGGCCTGAGATGTGGGTCTTAACACGCTCCGCATCCGCGGTAAGTTTTGCCATCGTAGCCTCGCGGAGGGCCATCACGGCATCAACTTCGGGGCCAACATGCAGATGGCCGGCAGCAACGACTGCCACCACAGACAGCACGATATCAACTACGGCAACCGCGAGTGCAGCACCGGCGTTATCAAGACGCGGGACGAGATACAGATAGAGGGCGATATCAAGCATGCCCACTGCCAGAACGGCCAGAAGACCGGCAGCGATGTAGAACGCGGCCTGCCGGACGGTTCGACGCAGGTGAAGGCGAAACAGGATCATCTCCGCTTTCAGCAAGAGGTGTATCTTTACCAATAGCTCATCCATATTTTTACCCCCTGCGGCTGAGCAGCCGACCCATCAGGACACCGAGCGCGAAGATCACGAGCGCGGTCTTGGCCGGGACATCCTTGAACTGAAGGTCCAGCCCGCCCATTAGCTCCTCAGCCTGTTTGATCAAGTCATGGAGCCAGGTTCCCGCCTCTCCTCCGGCCTCTTCCGGCGGTCCCTGCTCCGGCTCCTCCGAGGATACCTGCGCACCTGCATGGCCTTTGGCTGCCTCAAGCGCCTGCAGCTGCTTTTTCAACTCCTCAATCTCCTGCATGATGTCACTGTCTGCCATAGCTCATCCTCTCCTTCCTGTAACCATAATCTCCTCTTGCAAGAGTATCATAGATAACAACATTGTGGCAAGGGAATCTCTTCCTTTTTGATTATCCGTCAGGAAGCATGACCTATTCCTGATCGCGAGTTCAAATGCTCGCAACAATCAGGGATACTAACTCTCCACCATGTACAATAGCCGATGGCAGGTAATTCGGCATGAATCCTACCGGCTTTCGTGTCTGGCAAATTTCCTTTCACCGGCAGCGGGTCCGACGATTTCATCGCATAAACCGGCGATACCGATCTTTAGTGTATTCAATTCTTGTACATGTGCTCTTTCCATCATCAGTTTCTCTTTTGTCCTATTTTCTCTATCGAGTCTTCTCATATTTATTTCAGGTCACAGGATCGTTTCCCTTCTTCGACGCCGGTGGAACTTGTGCAGGGGACATCTCATGTCCGAGCAAGACCGCGATCCATTGTGTGCTTTTGTTATTCTCGCATGCAAACTTCAAGGTCATGGTCAAAGGTATGCACAGAACCACACCGATTAGACCAAGCAGGCCTCCCCAAAAAATCAACGAGAGAATTACAACCAGCGTGGATAAGCCAAGCCTCCGACCCATGAGCCTCGGCTCGACCACGTTGCCAAGAATGAAATCAACGGCCAGATATCCGGCGGCCGCGAGCGCGGCATGACCTATCCCAAGCTGGATAAGGGCGAGAAAAACTGCGGGAGCTGAGGAGATGAGGGCGCCGATGTTAGGCACATAGTGGAGCAAAAATGCCAGAAAACCCCAGAGAATGGGAAAATCCACGCCAAGGATAAACAGCCATATCCCGATCAGAGCACCCACGGTCAGACTGATCGCCGTCTTAATGACCATGTAGCGGTTGATATCA
>DATJZV010000093.1:0-42248 GCA_035498715.1 Nitrospirota bacterium | reverse complement strand
TAAAGATTTAATTATATAAACTATTGAAAATATGGTTGTTTTTTTCTACATTATTCATAAATAAATAATAATAAAAAGGTATCAAATATGCTTTCAATTAGGTTAAGGCAATTAATGAGGGAAAATATGAAGAAAATACTGCTGGTAGATGATGAGCCTGCAATCTTAACGGTCCTGGAATTATTGTTGAATAAATTTGGGTACATAGTTACCCTAAAATCCAATGCCGAATCTGCCCTTTTTCTTATTCGAGAAGGAGTTAATGTTGACCTTGTTATTACAGATTATCGGATGCCAGGAATGAATGGGATTGAATTTATTAGGGAACTTAGGAGAATCTTGCCATCAGTGCCGGTACTCATGCTTACTGGGGATATTACTGTGGAGATCGAGCCTAGCTTGGGGGTGTTTGAACGTATTAATAAACCAGTCCTGGGAAAAGAATTGGACCGTATCGTGAAGTCAGCACTTAATCGAGCAAATACCGACAATTTTATTATGGCATGATATAAAGGTATATTTCATCTTGTTATTATAACTTCCCCAAATTGCAATTGCTCTATACCACAGGAAGTGCTTCTAGTCTTTAGAAAAATGCAAATTTGTTTGAAGGCGTAAACTTACTAAACAATATAAACTCGTAATTATTCTATATCAGGAGATTAAAACTAGCTTACCTAATTAATTCAACTTTATTCAGTACTGCATTTAATCTAGTTTATTCACTCTCCTCTTCTTTATCAAATTGCTCTGCATTCATATCCCACAGCGGCTTCCATAGGCCATATTTTATCCTGCTTACTACGAGATCGCAAAACCTCTCACATCCATTTTGTTTAAAAAGATTTTGAAGAGATTTATGACGAGATTTCCACTCGGAATGCATCTCAGCTTGATCTTGAGGAGGCTCGATATCTCCTCCGTATACGCCGTCCTGTACCATCCAGAATTTATATTCTTTGATAAGCTCTCCTGTTAAATCGGATATAACGTCTTTGGGTGCATCTTTATAAAGCTGATTGAACTCCCGAAGCGCGTCTTCTTCTTTTTTCTCCAAAAGGACTGAAATCAGTTTCACAACTTGATCCCTAGAATGGATCAATTCCATGCCAGCCTGAGTAAAGTGATTTTCGATAATTAACGCCGCAACCCATGCCCCTCGAAATTGTGGTACTCTGCCTTTTCTACGGAAATGCTCTCCATTGGGCAACCCGCGTTGATGGCCCCTCGCATTAAGTTCTCTTTTAATCCCTGGGCTCACGGCTGCAACTACCAACTCAGCGACATCAGGACGCATACGATGCATATCATCTCCCCAAGCCAGCCAGCGGTACAGATATTCCTGAACGTCCTTTAACTGCAAATCAGGGGATATGATCCGGAAATGCGTCCCGCATATCGATGCTATAAAAAGAAGAAGCTCCGGCTCGACAGAGTTTTTCTGCATCATTTCTCGCCATTCACGAAGCCTCTTCGGTCTCGTATCGGGGAATATCTCTTTTACGCAGTCATAAAGGTTCTGGCTGTCTAATGGGGAACTTACAGGCTTTTTCTTTTCATTGTCAGGGATATGGTGATTGTTCATAAAGAGGGACCCCTTGGACGAAAATACCCTCTATATTTGGGTTTCCGTCTTTGATTTTTGGATATACCTATGGTACATGATAAAGAATACGAAGGCAACAGAGTATTTAAAGAGGAAGAACGGTCAGGAGATGAAAGAACAAAGGTAATGATACACAGCTCTTCAGTGAACAGGTCTTGAAAATCCTAAAAGCACAGTACAAGATAAGATAGATTAAATTAAAAACTTGTTTTCTGCAGCAAGGTAGGATCGTGGATTGCCACCCGGACGATACTATCTTCCCGTCGGTCTTGATGGCGACAGAAGTAGCGTAATCCATACAATCAACATCCAGGAGGCCAAAGAAACCATGTTCCCATGATAACCGCCGTGGCGAAAGCGAGAATCCTTAAGTCTTTCTTATGAACGCCGGACAGGGGATAGTTTCTGTATGTGCCACTTTCAATCGGCCTTATTTGTCCTGACCTATGAGCCGGATCTCACGCTGTGGGAACGGGATGCTGATCTTCTGTTGAGCGAATTGTTCAATGATCGCCTGATTGACCTCGGTCTGAGCCACAAGATAATCAGGTACCGCCACCCAGGGCATGACCGAAATGACGACCGAAGAATCGGCAAGACGAGACACACCGACAATCGGCGCGGGTTCCTTTAGCACTTTCGGGTTCTGGTCCAGAATCGCTTTGCTTGTCGCTATAGCGAGTTTAATATCGGCATCGTAGGCAACACCTACGGTCAAATTCATTTGGCGGATCTTTCCGTAATTATGCAGGATTTCTCCCACGATCTTGCGGTTCGGTACCACAACGCGGGAATTATCCGCATGCAGCAGTGTCGTGGAAAACAGGGATATATCCAGAACCTCGCCGTATACACCGAGCAACTCAATGTATTCTCCCACGGTAAACGGCTTGGTGAAGATGATGCTGAGGCCAGCGACGAGATTGCCAAGGACGCTCTGCGTGGCAAGACTGAGCCCGACGCCTGCGACGCCTATACCGGCGAGCAGGGGGGTGATCTGAATGCCCATCTGGCCCAATGCCGCGATAGCAAACATGGCAAATACAACGAGCCACACCAGCTTGGTGAACAACTTACGGATCTGAGGTTCGAGTTTGTGCTTCTCGAGCCAGCGCTGAGCTACATTCCCCACCCATCGCGAGCAGAACAGACCGACGACAAGGATGCCTATCCCAGTTACTATCTGCATGCCATGTTCAATGAAATACATAATAAGCTTGTCAGTTATATCCGCTGATTTTATCAAGACGACCTCCTTCATTTTTGCATTGCTACAAAACTATCATATCATAGTTTTCATTAGCAGGCCATCCGCTAGAACCCGTTCCCGAACTGTACACCACCTACGAACAGCACAATTACGGTATAAAAAACAGAAAAAGAGCTAGCAGCTTCTGCTAGCTCTTTGAAATCCATGGTGGGCGATGCTGGGTTTGAACCAGCGACCCCTGCCGTGTGAAGGCAGTGCTCTCCCGCTGAGCTAATCGCCCGGCAACGAATCAATATTTAACATAGCACTTTTGTCAAGTCAAGCTAAATATTGACTCCGGCCTTGATGAACAATCAATCAATAAGTAGCACCGCGCACTTTAAGTACCGAGTCTCGCGCGCTGCGAGCAGCATGGGATGATCACGTGCTTGGAATCGCATCTCGAGCAGCCTTGCCTGACGTCCTGCCGAGTATGCTGCGTCGATCAACATCTCTGTAAATAAATCCTGGTCTATGTGATGCGAGCACGAGCAGGTCACTAGCACGCCGCCTGGTTCAAGCAGCCTCATGGCCCGCAGATTGATCTCCTTGTATCCCTTAAGCGCCTCACGCACCTTTGCCCTGCTCTTCACGAAGGCCGGTGGATCGAGAATGATGCACCCGAAGTGCTCGCGTTTTTTTTCCAGCCTGCGAAGCTCATCGAAAACATCGGCAACCTTGAACTGTGCAGATAATCCGTTCAGCAATGCGTTTTCGGATGCCAGCTTAATCGCTTTCTCTGATACGTCAAGGCCGATGACCTCTGCCGCGCCGAAATACGCGGCGGTGAGCGACCATGCGCCGATATAGCAGAAACAGTCGAGCGTTCGCATGCCCTTCACGTAATCTTTAAGCACTTGACGATTCTCGCGCTGATCGAAGAAGAATCCAGTCTTCTGTCCTTCAAGAATATCGACGTGATATTTGATACCAGACTCTTCGATTGCGACCGGGCCAGGCACCATACCGTGCACAATTCGCTTTTCCTGGATGAGCCCCTCTATCTCGCGCGAGCTCGTGTCGTTCCGAAGCACTATCGTTTGCGGGGAATATTCGTCCCTCAGCGCGGAGATAATATATTCGATCAACCGATCGATGCCAGCGGTCAATGACTGGATAACGAGCGTGTCGGCATATTTGTCCACGATCAACCCGGGAATTCCATCGCCCTCACTGAAGACCGCGCGGAAGGAATCGCCAAATCCGAGGATCGTCCGAAGGATTCGCGCCGCCGAAATCTTCCTCCGGAAGAACCTGCTATCAATCTCCTCCTGGTTTCGCGTAAGAATGCGTACAGCAATCAGCGTGTGGGGGTTGATATAGCCGCGGCCGAGGAATCTACCTGAAAAGTCCAGCACGTCCACGACCTCCCCGGGCGAGCATTCTCCTACCGGCTGCAGAAGTTCATTGTTGAACACCCAAGGGTGTCCGCGCAGGATGCGTCGTTCTTCTTTTTGCCTGAGTTTTACGGTTTTCATGAGTGGGGGAGGATAAGAGTGAGTTCAGAAACAGAGTATGGTGAATTGTTCTCTTGTCAAAATGGAAAAGACAATTGCCGCAAGTGACGCACAGAAAGGCCGATGTTTTTTATCTTCTCATAAAAACATTACGCTCTTGGGGCTTTCGCGGTCCGAGTATATTAATCATGGCTGTCGAGCTCTCTGCGGGGCTTTCCCGGGTTTTGGGACAATCCATATGTCTGCCGTCTGTGCTCTGTCTTCTCCCGTCAGATTACAAACGGTTCTCGATGAGCGAATCGCTCCGCAGAGTTTGGAGCCATGTCCGGTAGGTATTTTCCATCTTCTGCTCATAGAGCATCTTGGCGATCTCGTCCTTCACCTTTTCGAAAGGCTTCACCTGGACGCGGATCTCTTCCAGTCGAATGACGTGGAAGCCGCCGGCACACTGGAGCGGACCCGCTATCTCACCGGCCTTGAGCGTCCGCGCAGCCTCCTCGATCTCGGGGATAATTTGGTCGCGTTGCATGAAACCGAGATCTCCACCCTGTTCCGCATCTTCGCTCTCCGAGAGTTCCTTCGCGAGATGGATGAAGTCTTCGCCTTTTTTGGCGCGTTCAAGCGCTGCAAGCGCCTTCTCCTTAACGGCCTCACTTTGGGCAGGCGTTGCCTGCTCCGGAAGCTTGAAGAATATCTGACGGACGCGGATTTCTTCCGGCAGTGAGTAGTTTTTCTTGTTCTTTTCATAGTACGCGCGGACTTCGGCTTCGTCTACGGCCAATCCGGAACGCACGTACTTGTTGTAGACGCGAGAAAGCGTCATCTGTTCTCTGAGTTCTACCTTATACTGTTCGAGCGTGAGACCTTCTTTTGCCAGAGCAGACTCGAATTGTTTGCTGTCCATGGAATTCCGCTTCATAATGTCTTCGATTGCATCGGAGAGCTCTTTGTCCGTGACGTCCATGCCGTCGCGCTTGGCGGCAGTCATCTGGAGCTTCCGGTCGATCATGTCTTCAAGGAGAAGCCGCTCTTCTTGCTTGCCGTTAGCCTTCTTCAGGGCTTCTTCCCGCTGGAGATCGCTCATGGTAATGATCTCTCCGTTCACCACTGCGACTACCCGGTCCACGACCACCGGCCCACTCGCCATGCTCCGCAGGCTGAACATGAATAGTGTTCCCAATACTGTTATGAGTGACAAGATGGCTCTCTTCATATCCATAAGTCTACCGTACTGTCGAAATTTTTTCCTTCCCGAGTTGCGGTGCGTCGCTCAGCAGGAAAGAACCTGTGTCCATCACCAATGGTTCCTGGATCCATGATCTCCGTGCGCACAAGGCTGCAAATTCGTGATAGAATACACCTTTCTGCCCTTCCAATGCAACACTTTCGTGATACCACGGTGGCACTGCTAAAGAGACCGGTCGAGGCGGCCAATACAGACGGCCGCATCCGGTTTGCTGTTTACTCTTCCAAAGCCTTGTAATTGACCTCGAACTTGGTCCTTGATCTCAACTCCTGGAGCCATTGCTTGTATTGCTTGTCTTCTTTTTCCCTACGGAGCTTCTCGGCTATTTCCTTGTATGCCTCGTCGAGGCTGATCGTGCCGGCATGACGCTTATCTTCAAGCTTGAAAATATGAAATCCGTAAGGACTCTTTACGATCCCGCTGATCCCGCCTTTGGAGAGATTGAAGACCACGTTGAACTCCGTAGGCATGTCCCCCATGGCGAAGAATCCGAGATCCCCCCCGTGCTCGGCCTCCGGCGCCGTGGACTTCGTGCGCGCTACAGTCGCGAAGTCTGCCCCTGTTTGAAGGATCTCCATCACTTTCTGGGCTTCGGCTTCGGTGCTCACAACGATCTGTCGGGCATGGACTTGATCAGGCTTTTGGAATTCCTGTGGATTCGCCTGGTAATATCGTTTGACCTCGGAAGACGATACGGACACGTGCCGGCCTACCTCGCGCGCGAGCAGCCGCTCGACCATCATGTCTTCCCAGATATCGGACTTCCACTTTTCAAAATCTATCCCTTGCTCGCTGAGGACCTCTTTTACATCGTTGCCGGTTTCGGTGCGGAGCACTTCGATCCGTTTATCGATCTCGTTGCGGCCAATCTTGATCCGCCTCCGCTGGGCTTCGCCCAGCATCATCTTACGCTCGATCAGCCGGTTAAGAAAATCCTGCTTAACCTCTAGCGCGACGCCCTGTTCGGGCTTGAACCCCGCTCGGGCGAACCGTTCCAGGAACTCCGCGAGTGTAATGGGATCACCGTTCACGGTCGCGACAATCTTGACGTCGGGCGAGACCGCCGCCCCGGGAGCAGGCTTTTCCTCGACCTTTTTTTTGCATGAAAATAATATAAGCCCCAGGAACAGCACCGGGGCTATATATTTTGTGAGGCGTGTGACGTTCATGGGGAGACCCCGTTATTTCCCGCTTCCTTCCTTGGTCGCTGGAGGGGCCTGCGGCTGCAGTTCATTCGGCTGAGAAGGCTGCGAGAACGAAGCCGCAGCAGCATCCAGCGCTTTTTCATCGATGCTGATCTTGGCCTTGGACCTGAGTGCCTTTGCGTACTCAAGGTAAAGTTCTCTCTGTTTTTCCTGCAAGAGCCTTCGCTTGATCTGCGGTTCGACTTCTTTGAGGCTTAATTGCTTGCCGGCCTCAGTGCGCATCTTGTCTTTGTTCTTCGTGTAGAAATCGTTTACCTCCTTATCGGTCGGCATCGGCAGCTTGCTCATTTTATCCGCAAGCTCTTTTTTCAAGAGGTTGGAAAAAAGCTCGTTCTTGGTGTCTTCCTGCATGCGCTGTTCCATCTTTTTTCTGAGTGCATCCTGGCGTTTTTTAAATTCTGCGTCCTTGTCCAAACCCTGCCGACGCGCCTCCTGGAGCACGACCTCGATACCGATCAGGTCTTCAAGGAACTCCTTCCTCGCCTTGGGGTCCGTTACGACTGCCTGCTGCATCCGCGGATCGAGTTCTTCAAGCTGTCTCTTAAAATCTGAGACGGTGATCGCGGAGCGGTTCACCCGTGCCAGCACCGCACCATCGGAACCCTTGCTGCAGCCGCTCGCTGCTATCGCTAGCGCAAGGGTTAACACAATCGTCAGCTTAAGCCTTTTCATGAATAGATTCCCTCCGATGAGTTTATTTACTCCATTTACAAAAACCGCCTATTCAGGTCGACGGTGGACATTATCCTCTAGTAATTGTGGTGCTCAAGCAGCGATAATATAAAATCGTTAGAGGTCTTTGCTCTCTAACGGAGTTTGCGCCTTTAGAATAAAGCATATGCCTGATGAACTGCGGATATTCGTTCTTATAGCATACTACATAAGTTCCTGCAAGCACTTTTTCACTGCGTCTGCCGCGGTCCGGAGCGACTGGTCGTCAAGGGCCACCTGGAGCGTGAATTCTTGGACAAGCCTTATCTTCCCCTTGTTCTTCTTGAGGAGAAGTATGATCCGCTCCGGCGAAATGTTCGCGCCTTCAGCAAAGGTAATGTTCACGACATCCCTGCCCCCATCGATCCGCGCTACCATGGCCTTCTTGGCCATAAGCTTGACGCTCATGATCTCGAAGAGATTCATCACGGGCTCGGGCAATTCACCATAACGATCCCGAAGCTCGTTGCCAAGATCGCGAAGCTGCATCTCGTCGCCGGCACTCGAAATTTCCTTATACGCCGCAAGTCGCAGGCTGACATCATTGATGTAGTCCTCAGGAATGAACGCTGAAGCGCGCATGTTGATGAGCGTGTCAGTCTCGTGTGTGATCTCTTCACCGCGCAGCTCGGCCATGGCTTCTTCCATCATCTGTGTATAGAGGTCGATGCCCACAGCTGCAATATGGCCGGACTGCTGTTTTCCGAGCAGGTTGCCGGCGCCCCTGGTTTCGAGGTCCTGCGCCGCAATGCGGAAGCCAGCACCTAGTTCCGACAGCTCCTGGATTGCACGGAGCCGTTTGCGCGCCAGGTCAGAGAGTCCTTCATCTGCAGGTGCAAGCAGGTAGGCGTAAGCCTTCTCTCTGCTCCGACCGACCCTACCCTTGATCTGATAAAGGTCTGCGAGGCCGAACCGGTCAGCGCGGTTGATGATGATGGTGTTCGCCGTAGGAATGTCGATACCGGATTCGATGATCGTCGTGGTCACAAGCACGTTCAGCTTTAGAGAGATGAACTTCGACATCACGTCCTCGATTTCGTCTTCCTTGAGCTGTCCGTGGGCTATACCTACCTTTGCCTCGGGAACGAGATTCTGAATGAACTCGGCCATGCGCTCAATGCCCTGGACCCGGTTATGCACGAAGAACACCTGGCCACCGCGCTCGATTTCGCGCAAGATAGCCTCGCGGATTACGCGCTTGCCAAAGCGAGCGAGCACAACCTGGATCGCCTGGCGGTCGAGGGGGGGCGTCTGAATGATCGAGAGATCGCGGATCCCCGAGAGCGACATGTGGAGCGTACGAGGGATCGGTGTAGCAGTAAGCGTGAGGACATCCACGAGCCTTTTAAACTCCTTAATCCGCTCCTTGTGCTTGACCCCGAACTTGTGCTCCTCGTCCACGACGAGGAGACCGAGATTCTTAAAGGTAACGTCTTTCTGCAACAGCCGGTGCGTGCCGATCACGATGTCCACGATCCCGCTCTTGACCCCCCGGAGGGTCTCCTGCTGTTCGGACCTGGTGCGGAAGCGCGAGAGCATATCCACGCGGATAGAGAAAGGAGCAAGTCGTTCGGAAAAGGTTCGATAGTGCTGGTCAGCTAGCAGGGTCGTCGGCACGAGCACCGCAACCTGTAAGCCATCCTCTACCGCCTTGAACGAAGCCCTGAGCGCGACCTCGGTTTTGCCATAGCCCACATCGCCGCAAACAAGTCGGTCCATAGGCCGCGGCCGCTGCATATCAGCGAGCACGTCCTCGATTGCCTTCTGCTGGTCCGGCGTCTCCTCATAGGGGAAGGCGGCTTCGAATTCGCGGTAAAGGTTATCCGGCGGGGTGAAGGACGACCGCTGCATGGCCTCGCGAGCGGCGTAGATGGCCACGAGCGACCGCGCCATCTCAAGGATGTCCTTCTTAACTTTCTCCTTGGTCTTGGCCCATGTAGGGGCGCCGAGCCGGTCGAGCTTCGGCGCCGATCCCTCGACGCCGATATACTTCTGCACCTTGTCGAGGCTGTAGAGCGGAACATAGAGTTTCGCATCGGGCTCGTAGCGGAGCATCAGGAAGTCGGTCTCGAACCCGTCGACATTAATGTGCGTCAGTCCCTGGTACTCTCCCACACCGTAGTCGGTGTGCACAACGAAATCGCCCGGCTTAAGTTCTTTGAACGTAGAGAGAAAAGGGGCAATGACGGGTTTCTTCGCTGAAGGCCGGTGGACCTTCCTGCCGAAAATCTCTTCTTCTGCGATGAGGGTAAGGCCGAGTTCCTCCCACACAAATCCCTCCGAAAGCCTTCCTACTGTCACCATTACCGGCCATGGACCAACTTCCTGGTTTGTGATTGGGAATCCGATGGCCACGCCAAGGCCGTACTCCGTGAACAGCCTCTTGAGCCGTGCGGCCGCTTCATCGGTGCCGCAGATAATCGAAATACGGTTGAACTCCCTGAGCCGTTTTAGCTTTTCTACGAGGCCGGCCATGGTGCCATCGATCGGTTGACTGCCCTGGTGCTCCTTGTCAATCGGATTTGTAAGCCGGACCCCAAGCCATGCGGCCGATTTTGTGTTCATGCGATATCCAGCGCCGGTGCCGAGCAAACGGATGTTGAGCGCAGGAAAGTTCGATAGCTCAGCCTTGATGTCCTCCTGATCGAGATAAAGCTCTGCAACCTCCGGCAGCGCTCGGCTCTCTCCGATCTCTTCTTGCCTCCCCTCGGCTATCTTGCGGCCCTGCTCCTCGATCTCTTTGTTGAGGTCATCGGGCTCTATGAGCGCAATGAGGCTGTTCTCCGGCAAATACTTGAACAGGCCTTCCATATCATAGAAGAACGGCGCGAGGAACTCTCCTCCTGGGGGAAGTATCCCTTCCCTGACCTGGTCGATTATGGCTTTATCTTCCACACGGCGGCTAAATTGCTCGGTGCCCTTCTCGTTGATGATGAGCTCCCGTACCGGGAGAAGTACTGCTTCCTTGATTTCCGCTGTCGAGCGCTGGGTCTCGGGATCGAACGAGCGCATGGACTCAACGGTATCACCGAAAAATTCTATGCGGATTGGATTCTCGTGAATCGGCGAGAAGAAGTCAAGAATCCCTCCCCTTCTGCTGAACTCGCCCACACGAGTGACCAGCGATGCGGATTCGTAGCCTGTGGAAACGAGGGCCGCGACGAGACTTTCAGGGTCGATTTGTGTCGCGATCGTGATAGTCCTTACCGAATCGGCAAACAGATCCCACGGCGGGAGCTTAAGCATCAAGGCCTGGACCGGCGCTACGTAGATGCCGGTCATGCCGGAGATCAAGTTGTAGAGGAATCGCATGCGCTCGCCTACGGTGCGGCTGTCGGGAGAGTCCGCCTCAAAGGGAAGCACGCCCCAGGCCGGGAATCCCAATATCTCGGTCTTAGATTCTTCTGTTCCGGCCGTCCTCATCGTGCTCATAAAGAACCGCAGGTCTTCGAGCAATGTCGCCGCCTCTTCCTCAGTGGATGTAAAAACCACGAGAGGCCGCCCCGATTCATGCTGCAGACCGGACAAAAAAAGGGCCTTCGACGCCCCCCAGAGTTCGCTCACCTCTATGGTTCTCCTGTTGGCCTTGATTTCACCAATGATGGGCAGGAGTATGTCACGTACACTCTTCATGGACGAGGCACTATAACACACCGTGCCGGTCAATTCAACCCAGCGGGTCGTTCGTGGGTCGTTCGCTGCCGGAGCAGAATTGTCTTGATATTGGCGTCTTTCTTGGTTAGAATCTCCATACGGTGATTTCGCTGAAAGACAAGGGCTCTGCTCAAAACCCGAACTGGTTTCTCTATATTCTCAAATGCAGCGATGGTACGCTGTATACCGGCATCACCAATGACATTTCCCGCCGCATAAGCCAGCACAATAACGGCAGCGCGTCCCGCTATACCCGGAGCCGTAGACCGGTTCAGTGCTTGTACTATGAGCCCTGTCACAACCGTTCCCACGCACTGAAAAGAGAGCTCATGGTAAAATCACTGCCGAAAAAAGAAAAGGAGAGGCTGATCAGCAAGTTGAAGCGGACCTGATCTTTTTAAATACTAGGAGGACGGTCACTGTATGGGCAGGTACGAAGAAATATTTGTGAGAAGCATCCGGGACCCGCAGGGATTCTGGGGAGAGGCTGCCGGAGCAATCTCATGGTACAAAAAATGGGACGGGGTGCTCGATGACACCAAACCACCGTTCTACCACTGGTTCTCAGGTGCCGAACTAAACACCTGTTACAACGCCCTCGATCGGCACGTGGAGGGCGTCCGCGCGGAGCAGACCGCCCTTATCTACGACAGCCCGGTTACAAAACAGATTAAGCATTTCACCTACCGAGAGCTGCGCGACCAAACCGCAAAATTTGCCGGTGTGCTCAGGGACAAGGGCGTTAAAAAAGGAGATACCGTCGTCATTTATATGCCGATGATACCCGAGGCTGTTATAGCAATGCTCGCCTGTGCGCGCCTTGGCGCAGTGCACTCCGTTGTCTTCGGCGGTTTCGCTCCGCACGAACTTGCTATCAGGATCGATGATGCCAAACCCAACGTCGTCATTACGGCATCGGGCGCGATTGAAGTAACACGGCCGATCCAGTACAAACCCATGGTTGACAAGGCCTTCGAGCTTGCATCGCACAAGCCCAAAACATGCATTGTGTTCCAGCGGCCGCAGTTTATGGCCGAGATGATGCCTGACCGCGATGTTGACTGGGAAGAGATCATGACAAAGGCTCAACCTGCAGACTGCGTGCCCGTCAAGTCCACGGATCCGCTTTACATCCTCTATACCTCCGGTACCACTGGCTTGCCCAAGGGCGTGGTGCGCGACAACGGCGGCCACGCTGTGGCACTCCACTGGAGTATGGAGCATATCTACGGAGTGAAGCCAGGCGACGTTTACTGGGCCGCGTCGGACGTGGGCTGGGTCGTGGGCCATTCATACATCGTATATGGTCCCCTCTTGGCCGGCTGTACCACTGTTCTCTATGAAGGAAAATCCGTCGGTACCCCTGATCCGGGCGCGTTCTGGCGCGTCATCTGTGAACATAAGGTTAAGGTGTTGTTCACCGCTCCTACGGCGTTCCGGGCGATCAAGAAGGAAGACTCGAACGGCGAGCATATCAGAAAATACGACCTCGCGGGGTTCAAGTATCTCTTCCTCGCGGGTGAACGACTCGACCCCGATACCTACCATTGGGCCAAGAATTTACTCAACAAGCCGGTCATCGACCACTGGTGGCAGACCGAGACCGGTTGGCCCATCACGGCAAACCCCATGGGCATCGAGGAGTTTCCGATCAGACCCGGCTCATCCACCAAGCCCATGCCGGGATTCGATGTCCGTATCCTGGATGGCAGCGGTAGGGAGCAGGAGCCGAATAAAGAAGGCGTGGTCGTGGTAAAGATGCCGCTCCCGCCCGGAACGCTCCAGACCCTGTGGAACGCAGACGAGCGGTTCATGAAGTCCTACACGAACATATATCCCGGCTACTACTACACGAGCGACGAGGGGTACAAGGACGATGATGGATATGTCTATATCATGGGCCGCATCGACGACGTAATCAATGTCGCGGGCCACCGTCTTTCCACAGGAGAGATGGAGGAGGTCGTCTCGACGCACCAGGCTGTTGCTGAGTGTGCCGTGATCGGCGCGGCTGACTCGCTCAAGGGCCAGCTCCCTCTCGGCTTTGTGGTCCTCAAGTCCGGTGTAAGCGCACCTAAGGAGATTATCAAAGAAGAGCTCGTTCAGCTTGTGCGGAACGAGATCGGACCCATTGCCTGCTTCAGGAAGGTGGCTGTAGTGAACCGGCTGCCGAAGACCCGTTCAGGCAAGATCCTGCGCGGGACCATGAGGAAAATAGCGGATGGCGAACCATACAAAATGCCCTCGACCATTGACGATCCCGCCATTCTTGGCGAGATCGAGACTGCGCTCAAGGAAATCGGCTACGATCCGCACAAAGGTGCAACCGGTTTTCAATAAAAGAATGTCTGCATGAATCACCGATCATTCGAACATTACAGACGGGATTTTCCCATAACGGAGAAGTACATCTACCTCGACCATGCAGGCGTGGCACCGACTTCGCTCAGGGTTAAGGCAGCGGTCGAACAGTTCCTGACGGAATCTGCCGGGTGCGGAGCGTTCCAATACCCACAGTGGATGCAGAGGGTCACCGACGTCAGACGATCCTGCGCAAGACTCATCAATGCCAAAATCGACGAGATCGCATTCGTCAGAAGTACGTCCCACGGTCTCTCCCTTGTTGCCGAGGGCCTGGACTGGGAAGAGGGCGACAATCTCCTGATCTATGAAAAGGAATTTCCTTCCAATATATACCCCTGGACCAATCTCGCAAGAAAAGGAGTAGAGCGAAGGGTCATCCCCTCGCGGGAAGGCAGGATCCTTATCAATGACATCGGGCGGCTCATGGATTCCCGGACAAGACTGCTTGCGATAAGCTCTGTGCAGTTCGCGAACGGGTTCCGTGTTGACCTGAAACGTTTGGGCAACCTCTGCCGTGATAGAGGTGCCCTTCTCTGCGTTGACGCGATCCAGAGCCTCGGCGCATTTCCTATGGATGTCAATGAATGTCATGTCGATTTCCTCGCCGCTGACGCGCACAAGTGGCTCCTAGGCCCTGAAGGCATTGGGATTTTTTACTGCAGAAAAGAGCTTGCCGAACAGCTCAATCCGATGCTCATCGGATGGAAAAGTGTGCAAAATGAGCTCGATTTTGATAATCCGGCCTTCCGTCTGAAGTCAGACGCTATGAGATTCGAGGAAGGCTCGATGAATCTCATGGGTATTTTGGGACTCGGCGCGGCAATTGACCTTCTGTTCGAGGTCGGGATCGAGAACATCGAGCAGCGAGTACTTGATCTCGGAGATCTGATCGTCCATGAAGCGGAAAAGAGAGGCTTTGCCTTGCTGACGCCGAAGGACCGCGAAGAACGGGGAGGAAATATCACGGTTTGCGGGAAGTTTGACGCGACAAAAATGAAGGATGCGTTACGAGAGAAAGGCATTATGGTGAACGTCCGCGCCGGCGGGATACGAGTGTCACCGCATTTTTATAACACGGAAGAAGAAATACGAGCATTCTTCAAAACGCTGGATTGCCTTCTGAACGGGTCGTTACAATGAGCGCTTATATGAACAATGGTGTACTCCGTAGCACCCGGCTGCTTACTAGAGGTTAATAAGAGTTGACCTGCCTCGGTACTATGTCTATCAAGGATTAGAGTGGAGAAGAGAATGGTATGGATGGAACGAGACGTGCCGATATAAGGCCAGGTTTGCGTGTTTCGATCGTATTGAAGCAGCACCAGCAGACCGGAAAACTTACTGAAGGAACTGTGGCCGAAATCCTAACGAATTCATCTTATCATCCCCACGGGATCAAAGTCCGCCTGGAAAGCGGAGAAATCGGACGGGTGAAAGCAATCAGCTAGGACGACCTTCTGGCACAGATTAACCTCTTGCCAAGAGGGACAAATTGAACGAATAAGGTAAAGTTGAAGCAATCACGCCTGTCTGCGACGATAGCTTTGGGGCGTTCGTGAAAAAAGATGCCCGCAAAGGGAACAGCGTCCGCCGCTGTCCCCTGACCCTATGAGGTCCGCACTTTAAACCATCCCTTGCGCTGCGAGCTCCGCTCTCCCTACTTTTCAATTCGTCGTCAAATCTCTTGACAATGAACAGGATCTCTCGGTATATATAGACAGCTTGAAGAATGAGATCTGCCGTGTTCGACGAGCGGCTGGATGGCATACCCCCGTCCCGCATGACAACAAAGCACGAGGTGATCTATGACCGTTGAAAAAATGGAGTTCAAGACCGAAGTCAAAGAGCTTTTGGATCTCATGATCCACTCGCTCTATTCTCACAAGGAGATCTTCTTGAGGGAGCTCATTTCAAACGCATCCGATGCCATCGACAGAGCACGCTACGAATCGCTCACGAACAAGGTGGTCATCGAGAATTGTGGCGAATGGCGGATCAAAATCATCGTCGACAAGACCGCTGGCACGCTGACGGTCAGCGACAACGGCATCGGCATGACCCATGACGAGGTCATCGCGGAGCTCGGCACTATTGCGCACTCGGGCACGAAAGACTTCGTTCGCGCTCTTAAGAGCAAGGAGCTCAAGGACAAGCCGGAACTCATCGGGCAATTCGGCGTAGGCTTCTATTCATCATTCATGGTCGCCGACAAGGTCACGGTCATAACCAAAAAGGCGACGGAAAAGATCACAAATGCCGTCAGGTGGGAATCCGCTGCCGACGGTTCCTTCACCATCGATGAGGCCGAGAAGGACCGAGCCGGGACCGATGTGATCCTCCATCTCAAGGCCGAAGAGAGGAATTATCTGGACGAATGGGAGATCCGGTCGATCATCAAAAAATATTCGGACTACATCGAGCATCCCGTGGTCATGGACATTGAACGGGAAAAGGAAGACCCGCTCGACAAGCATAAGAAGATCAAGGTCACAGAAGAAGAGACCATGAACGCAGGCAAGGCCATCTGGCTTAAGGACCCGTCTGAAGTTAAGGCCGAAGAATACAAGGAGTTCTACAGGCACATTTCCCATGATTTCGGCGATCCGGCAAAAGTCATCCATTACCGCGCCGAAGGCGCTTCGGAGTTCATGGCACTGCTCTACGTCCCCTCAAAAGCACCCTACGGAATCCTCTACAAGGACTACAAGATCGGGCCGACGCTATACGTTAAACGGGTCCAGATTATGGACCACTGCGAGCAGCTCATTCCCGAATACTTGCGCTTTGTGAGGGGCGTAGTGGACTCTTCCGACCTTCCGCTAAACGTTTCACGGGAGATACTGCAGTCGAACCGGCATGTCGAGGTCATAAAAAAGAACATCACCAAGAAAGTGCTTGATACCCTGGCCGATATGAAAAAAACCGCTTATGATACTTATATCGAATTTCATAAGGAGTTCGGCAGGGTCCTGAAGGAAGGCATCCATTTCGATTTTTCCCGGAAGGAGCAGATCGCCGATCTTCTCCTGTTCCCGTCCACCAAGACCGGGCCAGGCAAATACACGACCTTCGACGACTATGTGAAGAACATGCCGATCGCGCAGGCCGAAATCTATTACATCGCGGGCAAGCCCGAAGAAAACATCGTACAGTCACCCTATCTCGAGGCGTTCCGCGAAAAGGGGTATGAGGTTCTGATCATGACTGATGATATCGATGACTTCATCATGCTGGACCTGCAGGAATACAAGGGCAAGAAGATCAAGTCGGTCATCAGGGGCGATATCAGCCTCGACAAGGCCGAACAGGCGGAGAAGGAAAAATCGAGAGAGAAGTTCGAGAAATTGCTCGCCGCGATAAAAGAGCAGTTAAAGGAAGAGGTAAAGGACGTGCGCCTTTCCGGCAGGCTCAAGGACTCGGCTTGTTGCCTGGTCGCCGATGAGGGAGGGCTCGATCCGCAGATGGAAAAACTCCTGAAGTCCATGGGTCAGGAAGTTCCGACTCAAAAGAGGATTCTGGAGATCAATTCCTCGCACCGGGTTTTCGATGCCATGAATGATCTCATCGTACAAGGGGGACATGAATCGACCTTAAAGGAATATATCGACCTACTGTACAACCAGGCGCTCCTCCTCGAAGGTTCCAAGGTTAAGGACCCTGCGGCCTTTGCAAAGTCCATAGCGAAGCTTATGCTCGAAAATGTGAAGCTGTAATCGCTTGATATTGGCTCTGTCTCGTCCAGATCAGGTCCTGACTTTCTTTCTATACGGAAACCATGAAAACAGCCTTTGTCTACTCTGATGAATTCGCCAGGTTCGATTACGGATCCAGTCACCCATTAAAGCCGATCCGCTTGAAGCTCACCTATGATCTGATCACCGCCTGCCATTTGCTAGCTCCCCCGGACCCGCGAGTGGTCGAACCTCTTCTGGCGCGTACCGAGGACCTGCTGACATACCATACCAAAGACTATATCGAAATCCTGCGGGCCGTAAATAGCGGCGAGTACGTGGTAGGCGCTGAAGTATATGGGCTTGGTCCCGGCGACAACCCGGTCTTTCCCGGCGTGTTCAACTGGTCTAGGCTCATTGCAGGCGCATCACTCAAGGCAGCAGACCTCGTTGACAGCAATGAAGCCGCGATCGCATTCAATATCGCGGGCGGACTCCATCATGCGCACGCCTCACTGGCCTCTGGGTTCTGTTATATCAACGATCCGGTGCTCGCCATCAAGTTTTTGGTTGAGCGGGGAAGAAAGGTCGCCTATATCGACATCGATGCCCACCACGCCGACGGCGTCCAGGAGGCGTTCTACGGCACAGACAAGGTCCTGACCATTTCCCTGCATGAAACGGGACAAGCTCTTTTCCCGGGCACGGGATTCGAGCATGAAATCGGCGAAGGCAAGGGGGAGGGATACAGTGTTAACATCCCGCTGCCACCGGAAACTGGCGACGAACTCTTCGTCCATGCATTTACCGAAATCGTTCCTCAACTCATAGCTGCGTTCAAGCCCGACGTCGTCGTGAGCCAGCTCGGGGTCGATACGTTCTGGAGCGATCCGCTTGCCCACTTGAATATAACGACAAATGGCTTTTGCCACGTGGTCAGATTGATTAAGTCTATGGCCTCAAAGTGGGTGGCCTTGGGCGGTGGAGGTTATGACATCGCGAGCGTGGCCCGAGCATGGACCCTCGCCTGGGCGATCATGAACGACATTGATGCCCCCGAGGAGATCCCCGCAACCTTTCTCCATCAGTATCCCGGTGCCGGTCTCTTAAGCAGGAAACTGCGGGATACACCGTTTGTCATAGAGGGAGAAAAGGAAGAAAAGATGAGGTGGGAAGTGAACAGGGTAATCAAGTATATCAGAGAGAATGTCACTAGTCGCATCTGATTTTTGGTTGTGTCATCACCTCTTTTACTCTGATTCATAAAAAAAGGCTATTAAAAAAATTAAATGGGTTTATCGTCTCGCCACTACCACTAGTTTCCTGATTAAGATTTGAGGTCAGAGAAATCGTCGATGATCCCGATTACTTCGGCTCGTTTGCCTTTTCCAAGCGTCTTGCCTAGTGCAAAAAAACCAGTCGACTCCCCTTAATGCAATCCGATGATCCAGAGATATGGTGGCGATATTCAAAAGATCATCGTGTCCCATCCCACGATACGTTCCTCCAAGTTTGAAGACAGACCATGGTACCAGAACAATCTATCTGAAAAGATACGACCGATATGGTTTACAGAGGGTGGGAATCTTGTGCTAAACTTGAAAAAAGTGATCCTTGCGAGTGTATATTGCAAGGCACTCTGTATGAACAATTATACTTAAGATACACTGTCTGTAATGATAATGGCTATCTAGGCTGATTACCTCAGGTGTTATTCGATGTTTGCTTCTCTTTTTTTAAAAGTGCTGAACAGGGAAGCATCCTCTGCCAGGAGCAAGCCTGAAGAGATCCTCGAACGGCTTAATATCCGGGAAGGTCAGGCAATCGCGGACATTGGCGCGGGTGGCGGATATTTCGCGCTTGCCTTTGCCAAGAAGGCAGGCAGGACTGGACACGTATACGCTGTTGATATCAAAAAAAAGTACCTGGATTTCATCAGGCGCAGGTCGAAGCAGGCGAGGCTCGATAATATCAGCTTTGTCCTCGCAGGGGAAGGTGAGATGAACCTGCCGGAGGCCGGTCTCGATCTTGTTTTCGCTAGGAACGTATTTCACCATCTCCCTGATCCGGCAAATTACTTTGCCCATCTTATAAAATATCTAAAACGGGACGGAAAAGCCGCGATCATTGAGCACAAAAAGAAAGGTTTCGGCTTTGTCACTCTCTTCGGGCACCATACATCCCATGACGTTATCGTGCGAGAGATGGAAAAGGCGGGTTACTACCCGGCGGAGTCTTTCGATTTCCTGTCGGACCAGACCTTTATCCTGTTCGCAGTGAAATGAATGCCGTTCACGTGAGGATTGCTGTTCAGTGGGGCTTGCCAAACTTACAGAATCAGGGGGCAGGGATACCCCCTTAAGAGAGCCGCAGGTTCTACGGCCGTGTTCATCATTTCCCGATTATGGCATTATAAAAACTGTCCCCCATCAGTACAGTTCACTTTTGCCCCCGTTCAAGAATGATGTCGATAGCTCCACTGTTGTATTTTTCTCCACGCAATTTGTGCGACAGGTCGATGATCGTACCCGGTTCTTCTATTGTGTACAGTGCCCGCAATGCTTCTGCCAGCACTACTCGCTGCTGTGCAGTGTTAAATGGCGAACCAAATGGATGACCGAATGGCCATCTCAGAAAAATAGTCCTCGGCGGCTTGACCTGCTCGGAATATTCCCGGACGATCGATACGCCGATTGTCGGGATCCCCTCTTTTTCTATCTCACGCTGTATCAATCCCACGGATTGATTGCAGATGCCTCATCCGGGCGTCAGGAGAACAATATCTACATTATCTTTTTTCAGTCGAGCTGCGACCTCGGGTGCACTCTTATTGATCAGCGTAAGTATATGCTTGCCTGTTATATGGCCCATGAATCCGTAATGAAAATCGGCAATCCGCCCAATGAACCCTTCCTTTGCGAATTCCTTGAGTCTTTCGATGGGAAAAACGATATTGATGTCCCTGTCAGCATCGGAATGATCATAGTAGTCGTGGGTGATCATCACACTCGAGAGAGGCCTCGTGACATCGATGATCCTGTATGACGGATCGCCATCCCGGTCTTTCATATTAAACGGCTCCTGATCTTTGTGATGAACGCCTGCCGTTGTCACGACCGCAATCTTGGAATTTTCGAGGGTGGTTGTTACCGGAGTCCAGGGGATATCAAGAGATCTCCACGGTTCATAAGAGGCAGTAAATTTTCTGGAGAGCGAGGGGAAATGAGTAATTATTTTTGCGATTAATTTGTTTATTAATCTGTCCATGCGCATACGTCATGAGGTCGTTGATACGTTCGTTGATCGACCTCAAAGGGCCAATCTCATCTGTCGATACCCGCAATCCCGAGCGGTCGCGGAGATGCATAAAAGCTCCGGTTACGTCGCAGCGATTAGTTGTGAGGCTTCGGCATGCTCATTGAAAAAGATTATTACAAACACAGTTAAATAGCAAGCCGAAAAGCAGCCGATGTTCTCCCAAAGTGATAATGTCGTATTTTCCCCAAGCAGAAATGTCGTATTTCTATTAGGATGCCTTTCCGTAAAGGGAGGGCACGATGGGGAGAAGAGGCACGATCACGATGAGCATGAAAGAGGCGAAGCTGCTTCATGTAGTGCGCCAGGCATTAGAGAAACGTATCACTCAGGCGGAAGCTGCCGGGGTGATCGGACTAAGCCTCCGGCAAGTTCAGCGGGTTGTCCGGAGGGTCAAGCGAGAAGGAGATGAGGGCATCTGCCATCGTGCTCGGGGAAAGGAGCCGAATAACCGAATCCCGGAGAAGGTAAAGGACAAGGTGCTCAAGCTTTGTCGAGGGATCTATTATGAGCTTGGCCCTACCCACGCCGGGGAGAAGCTTCTGGAAAAGGATCAGGTCAAGGTGAGCGTCGAGACCCTCAGAACGTGGTTTATCGAGGAGGGCTTGCCGTACCGGCAACGGAAGAAGAGACCGCACCGTCAGTGGCGGGAGCGGAAGTCCTGCCGGGGCGAGATGGTGCAGCTGGACGGCTCCCACCATGACTGGTTCGAAGGAAGAGGTCCGGTCTGTGTGCTCATGGCGTATGTGGATGATGCCACAGGAGCGGTCTTTGCGAGGTTCTCCGCGTATGAGGGGACCCTCCCTGCCATGGACAGTTTCAAGAGCTATATCAGGCGCTATGGAGTCCCGCAAAGCGTCTATCTGGACCGGCATTCCACGTATAAATCTACAGAGCATTATCAGACGATTGAGGATCAATTAGAAGACCGGCAGCTCCTGAGCCAGTTCGAAAGAAGTCTCCGAGAACTCGGCGTAAAAGTGATCCATGCCTATTCTCCCCAGGCCAAGGGACGGGTTGAGCGGTTGTTCGGGACGTTCCAGGACCGGGTCATAAAGGAAATGAGGCTTGCCGGGGTCAAGAATCGTGAAGAAGGGAATAGGTTCTTAAAAGCCTATCTGCCCACGTATAACCGTCGGTTCGGGGTAATGCCAGCCAAAGAGGCAGATCTGCACCGGCCGTTTAAGGACAGGAAAGAACTGGACCGGATCCTCTCTATCCGGAACACGCGGGCACTACGAAATGACTTTACCGTAGCTCATAACAAGAAACTCTACCAGATCAAGGACAATATCCGGACGAAGACGGTTCTGGTGGAAGAACGGACAGACGGCTCGATGCGCATCGTTCATAATGGCCAGCGCTTGAGATACAAGGAGATCAAATCACGGCCAGTCCAAAAGGTGAAGAAGCCCATGGTCCCTAGGGTCTGGAAGGGAGTAAAGCCAGCAGCAGATCATCCCTGGAAAGTCATGAGAGCCTTTGCCCGAGAAAGAAGAGAGTCAGCTTCAGCAGCTCTTTAAAAACAGGACATTTCTGCTTTGGTAATAATACGACATTTCTGCTTGGGGTTGACAGCATCCGATTTTTTTCTTGATTTATTCCGCTCGATAGATTAGATTATAGCCGCGTTTACGGCAGGGGGCGAGTAGCTCAGCTGGGAGAGCACCGCGTTCGCAATGCGGGGGTCGAGGGTTCGAATCCCTTCTCGTCCACCATTCTGTCTTTAAACTTTTCAAACACATAACCCTGCAAATTAGCCTGATTTTTGGGGCACAAATGGGGCACAAATTGAGGCACGGATAATGACCGTGCTTTTTTATTTTCTTGACCCGGACGAAATACCTCAGAGATGCACTATGAACGTAAACCAGATCATCATAATATAAGGCTGCAAGTACTGACCGTATCATATTTGTCAGGATATATCATAGATAAATTTCTATCGCAGTTCCAAAAGGGTAGGCCTGCATTTCAAGATAGAACCGACGTCTTAGGCAAAAAAATTAATTAAATTTGAGACTGAATATGGTCCGTACCGTGATCGTACCGTATGAACCCCTACCTTATCAGAATCGTTGACAACGCAAAGATACAGTAAAAAACGCTGTACTTGCGGGGAGATCAAACATATATTAAAGACCTATTATTATGACGTACACAATAAGGGAGAACCATATGACAAATCCAACGGATACGGGTGGAAAATTCGAAGGATTTCTTATTTTTTTTATGTATTAGAGTCATTCTTTCTCACAAGCTATATTGCTGGTAAAGCATCTACACGAGTCTAAGATGACGATACTTTTGAGGCTTACAAATGGCGCCGTCCAGATTTCATGAGAGGTGGGAAAGTGCAGTGCGTCAAGTGTGGTGGAACCTCAATCTGGATGAAACGAGTTTCGGCAGGATATGGCGCGGTCAAGTATCGTCAAGTATGCACATACCTGTCGTAATCGTGGTACTCACCTTTACTATGCGAAAAGCAAAAAATAAATTCGTGATGTAACCATGAGGCCCCTGGGCAGCCGGGGGCCTCATTTGTTCATCATTATCTTAACCCTATTGATAATCAGGAATGTGCTAAAATAAATGAGACAATCTTACAAGTTGGCAGCCATTTTCGGCGTGGGAAAGATATCTATGCGAAATTTACTACTATCAGCATTCTGCATTGGTTTATTCTTTTTCTTATTTGGTAATAGTTATGCAGCCTCAAAGGAGCAGGATTTGGATAGGGATAAGATCGCTGATTTGCGTGAGCAATGCAGAAAGAGTGCAGAGGAATTTTTTACAGGCCGTTTTGGCTCGGGAATTAGAGATGATGATTTCGGGCAGCGAATTGATACGTATACAAACCACTATAACGAGAAGCTGGATAAATGTTTTATTTTAATAGATACAGTCATAATCCCTAATTATAAAATATTTCGCACGTTAAGCGCAAAAACGTTATTAGACATTTATAAAGATACGTATTATGGTTCTTACGGCATCGCGAGGAACGGTTCAGTGAATCTGTGTGAGATGTTAAAACAAGAATGTCATTCAGAAGCGGAATGGTATGCGCTTGTGAAACCGTATATGGAAGAATAATTTCCCAAGGTTGGGCAGCTTTCGGCTATTCGTCAGTTTCCTCCTCCGATGACACGATGGTCCATTCCTCCCTCATAAGTTCCCACGCCGTCAAGAACGCCTGATCTGGGGCATATCCCTGCTTCTCCAAGTCCTGCCTCAACTGTACTCTGCCTTCGTGAGTCATCCCCGCCGTTTGCTGAAGTATTCTCTCCAGTTCTCCGGTCTTCTCAAGCTCCCGGCACGTTTTCGGTTTGTACTTCCACCAGTGCTCTCGGGCTATCTCCAACAGCCCTTTCACGCTTTCCTCTTGCAGTGGCGACATTGCATTTCACTCCAGTTATTATTCCATCAGGTTTCCCCTGATTTTGTGAACAACTGTGCGGTTTGAGAATTGCCTGCAACAATACCCAAAAAATACCTCGAAGTTGAACTTTACTTTGCAATTATTGTATGCTATATTATACTTAAGTATTAGAAGTCTGCTTGATACCACCCACTTAATTACAACAAAATCCGGCCCGGTTTTTTCTGCTTTAAAAATCGAAATCCGCATATAGGCTCTCTGGCCTTCGCGTTACTTTAAGGAGGAACCCACTATGGTTAAAGTTTGGATAATGGTGCTATTATTTATTGTATCTGTAAAGTCGTCGTCATTTGGTGAGGGATTTTGGGCAGTAGATTGGCAAGATGGAGCAACACAACAAGAAAGGCATCATGAAAAGATCTCGCATGACGAGGAATATCAGTTTATCATTGATAACATTCCATGTCATGTTACGAAAGCAACGCTCAATAAATTAAATAATGGATCGATAATTGAAGTAAGAGATTTATGGTGTCTGGTTGCAAACGGTAAATCTATCAGTGTAAGTGTAGGTTACGATGTTAGAAGCAAAGACTGTGCGAAGAGCGGTCAACTGGTTATTCAAGAGAACGATAAACAATTTATACCGTTTCTTTCCGTAATCTGCAAATGAGGTTTATAAATGACATTCATCCTCGATTAAGAACGGTGCAGAGTATTTATGTCCTAACAGTCTGCCCACTTTATGATGATCAACACCTGCCTGAACAAGCCTTGTCACAGAGGTATGGGAAGATCATGGAACCTGTAATGTGCCACCTTGAACCACCTTCGCATTTCAGCAGCTATATGGGAATCTATCAGAACATTTCTGCCGTCCCGTTCTCCGTTCCTTTCACGGGAATGACATGATCGGACTTGATTGATCTAAATTTGCAGCTTGCGCTTCGTGCTCCAAGACCTGTTCATTGAAGGACCGGATGTATTTACCCGAGTAACGTAATTTTGCACCTTTCCCACCACGCTAAAGGCGAAAAATTTTCTTTGGAAAGAATAGTTCCCTGAGCTTAGCAGGCTAATTTTTGGATATTGACAGTATTTGATATCCACGTTACAATAACAACGCAATTCTGCTGTCCTACATGAGGAATATTCCAGCCGAAATCCATCAGCTGTGCGAAAAGATCTCGACGATTCAGGTAATGAGAAACTCGAAGCAATGCTTCTGACCATGCAGAAAGACATAGAGGGGGACAGGACATTGAAAGACCTCGGAGCGCGTTAGTTCATTGGGGCAAGCGGCAGCGATTTCCGACCCGTCATGAGTATGCAGAGGATAAGCGAGCCATCAGCCTGAACCCTCGTATCCGGGAAGATGCCCATTTAAGATGAAGAAGAAGATCATCATAGTCCTGAGTGTCGTTTCCCTGCTCTTGCTTCTGGGCGGTGTTTACCTCATCAAAGCGATCGATACCAACGCATCAAAGTTCAATCAAATAATCATGTTCCATCAAGTTGAGATACTGAGAGAGAACCTCCTGCTCAATATCCGTTTGGTAGAAGCGGATCTGTATTCGCAAAGCACTGACCGGCCCGAGAGCGGCGATGCGGTCGAGAGCCATGTAATTGATCTGGGGGAAACGATCAACACCTGTTTTAACTGTCATCATGCGGAGAGCGTGCTGGAGCGTCTCCATGATTTGCGTCATCAGATCGATCAATATGGTTATGCGGTTAACAAGGTATTGAGCGCCAAGTCGGATGCTGGCCGTTTCCTGGCTGAACAGGAAAGAGCCCATCTTATCGGCGATTCTCTCATCAACAAAGTCAATACCATGATCGTCATGACCAGCAAGAGGCTCATTGATCGGACTGAAACAGCCAAACGGCAATTGCATCAGGCCAGAATCTACCTGATTATGCTTGTTGCCACAGGTCCCATACTGGTCGCAGTATTGGCCGTCACGGTGATTAGGGGCGTCACGGGACCGATTCAGGCTCTCCTCGATGCAACGAGAAAATTGAAGGCGGGTAATCTGGAGCATCGGGTCGAAGGGCTGCGGGATGAGTTCGGCGAGCTGGCGGTAGGATTTAATGCGATGGCGAGTTCGCTGAAAGAACAGGTAAAAAAAATAGAGGAGAGCGAGAAACGCTACCGTCTATTGTTCGAGAGCGCCGCAGATGCCATCTTTATCCTGGAGGGAGAGGGAGAACAATTGGGTAAAATCGTAGCTGCCAATAAGGCGGCTATAGCGATGCACGGCTACCCCCTTGATGAACTGCTGACATTAAACATAAGAGACATTGATACTCCTGATGAAGCGGCCAGAGTATCGGGCCGGTTACGGCGCATATTCAGCGGAGAGTGGATCAAGATGGAGGTCAATCATATAAGGAAAGACGGAACGGTGTTCCCCGTTGAGGTAAACGCAGGCCTGTACGAATTTGATAACCATAGATATATTCTCGCGATTGATCGCGACGTCAGTGAGCGGAAACAGGCGGAGGAAACACTGCGACGGACTGAACAGCTCAAGGTTGCGGGAGAGCTGGCGACGGGACTTGCGCACGAAATCAAGAATCCCCTTGCCGGCATCAAGGCGTCGATCGAGATCCTTTCCATGGCACGGTACCTGCCGGAAGAGGATAAAAGCATTCTCGTGCAAGTGATCGGAGAGATCAAGCGAATAGAAATGTTAATTAAGGGTCTTCTCAATTTTGCTAGACCCTCTCGGCCCCAATTCGACGATATCGACGTGAACGCCGTCCTTGACGCCGTAGCAGACCTCGTGCTGCAGAACCCGTCCCATGCCTCAGGGGCCTCGCGCGGCATTGCGATCGTGAGGGATTTCGACTACCATCTTCCGATAATCACCGCCGATCCAATGAAATTGAAGCAGGTATTCATGAACCTGCTCTTGAATGCCGTTGACGCCATGCATGACGTCGGCACCCTGGTCATGAAAACCCGGTTCGACGCAGCGGCTCACGCTGTACAGATTGAGATATCCAATACCGGCAGGGAAATAGACACTGCGGTGATGGCCAAGATCTTCCAGCCTTTTTTCACGACTAAGCCGAAGGGGACGGGGTTGGGGCTGGCGATTTCAAAACGGCTGATCGAGGATCACGGAGGAAGGATCGGCATTGCACCTAACCCCGGAGGAGGGGCCGTTTTTAAAATAATTCTGCCCGTAAGCCAGTCCGAAAGGGTGCACTCGTTCTGAAAGGCAAAGGCCGTAAAACCCCGTCTCTTCAGGGCGGGGAGGATGTCAGATGTAGCCTTCACTGCGGATTCATCAGGAAGGCATCTCCCGAATTGTCTCCATTGGATACGAGCACCCTTCTGCCCTCGATCTTCAATCTTCCTTCGGCAAAAAGCTGGATTGCGCGTGAGTATATCTTGTGCTCCTGTTTGAGGATGCGTTCAGACAGGCTGTCTTCGGTATCACTGTCCAGGATCGGCACTACAGCCTGGATGATGATCGGACCCGTGTCCATGCCTTCATCCACAAAATGTACGGTGCAACCCGAGAATTTGACTCCGTGATTCAATGCTTTCTTCTGCACGTGGAGACCGGGGAAGGCCGGCAGGAGAGAGGGATGAATGTTCAGAATACGATTGGGGAAGGCCGTTATCAAAACGGGTGTGATAATGCGCATGAATCCTGCCAGGCAGACGAGGTCCACATTCCGTTCCCGCAGTTCCTTTACCAGCAGAGCGTCATATTCCTCCCGCTTGTCCTTATAACCTTTTGCGATCACCGGTACGGCCGGGATGTTATGCTTGCGCGCGCGCTCCATGGCATAAGCGTCTGCCTGGTCGCTAATGACGACAACGAGCTCGGAAGAGAGCAGACCTTTTTCTATGTTGTCGATGATCGCCTGGAGGTTCGACCCCCGGCCGGAGACAAGGACGGCGATTCGCACTTTTTTCATGTCGGAATCCTTTTTACCATAGGGACACGGAGGGCACGGCGATCGTCAGATTTAAGGTTCCAAGAAAGGATCTAGCCGTTGCTTTCTCTGAGCACTTTGTGTGAAAAACGTCTCATACATATACCACAATCTGTTTCCCTTTGACGATTTCGCCGATAAGAAATGCCTTCTCACCTAGCTTCTTTGCTCGCCTCATCACTGCTTCTGCCTGTTTTGCAGGCACGGCGAGGATCATTCCGATACCCATGTTGAAGTCGCGGTACATTTCATTATCGTCAACAGCGGCCTTCTTCTGGATCAGGTTGAAGATGGGATGTGCGTCCCAGGTTCCTTTGTGGATCAATGCCTGTGCTCCTTTCGGGAGCATGCGCGGCGTGTTCTCGGTGATTCCACCGCCAGTGATGTGCGCCATGCCACGGATATCAAACTCCTTCAGGAGTGCTATTATCGCTTTCGCGTAGATCCTCGTGGGAGCGAGCAGCACCTCACCGAGCGGCCTCCCGAGTTCCGGCAGAATGTCGTTCACTGTATACCCCGAAGCATCGAGTAGAACTTTGCGTACAAGGGAGTAGCCGTTGCTGTGCAGGCCTGATGATGCGAGGCCAATGAGCCTGTCGCCGTGCTTGATCTTCGAACCATCAATGATCTTCCTTTTCTCCACCACCCCGACGGCAAAGCCTGCCAGATCGTATTCATCCTCTCCGTAGAACGACGGCATCTCGGCCGTTTCACCACCGATGAGCGCGCAGCCCGATTGCCTGCAGCCCGCTGCGATGCCTTTGACGATATCAGCATGCTCCTGCGGTTTGAGCCTGCCTGTGGCGAAATAGTCGAGAAAGAAGAGCGGCTCTGCGCCTTGGACGATGATGTCGTTCACGCACATTGCAACGAGGTCGATGCCCACGGTGCCGTGCTGCTTCGTGAGGAAGGCGATCTTGAGCTTCGTACCAACGCCGTCGGTGCCGGAGACGAGGACCGGTTCTTTGTATTTCTTAAGCGCGAAGAGCCCGCCGAATCCGCCGATGTGCGTCATGACCTCGGGCCTGAACGTGGATTTTACGTACGGTTTTATCTTCTGCACGAAGAGGTCTCCAGCGTCGATATCAACGCCCGCGTCTTTGTAAGTGATGGTCATACCGTATCCCCTCTGAAATTTTTCACGATAGTACCTGTAACTCCAGATGATGTCAATATGTTTTAAGGCATGAGAATGCAGGATTGGTCATGACGGACGCGCAAGAGGTTCACTACAGCTATTTGACTTTGCTCTGTATGTCCCGCAGGGTGGAGTTGTTCAGGAGCTTCATAAACTGTGCATTGGACATGAGCGCAGCGACATCGCCGGAATTTACGGCCTTCATCACTTCGGGGTTTTCCAGGAGCTTCTGAAATTCGGGGTCGTCTTGGAGTGATTGGATCATGCTCATGATTTCCTTGTCGCTCATCATCTTTTCCTGGAGGGAGCGTATTTCGTCACTTGACTGTGACACGACATCCTTGTTCGCTCCATGGCCTGCAGATTTTGCACGGATAACGCTTATCTTCGATTCTTCAAGCTTGATCATGCCGAGGCTATCGGATTTGATCGTGTATACTCCCCCTGTCAGAGACAGTACCTCACCCCTAATGATACTGCCGTCGATCAGCTCTATCACTCTCGCCTCGCCAGCATTGGCAGTGACAGCTGAAGTAAGCAGGATCAGGCTTAAGGACGTGAACACGACAAATGTCTTCATAGTGCCTCCAATAAGCGTAATGGTTCGGACCAATGATTAAAGATATGACAATTATCGTTCTCTGTCAAGATGACTTCACTGCGCATACTGGCAACATGCCCATGGAATTGCGGCACCATAATTAAGAAGAACGATGAAGATCGCAAACGACATATGCAGCGTCGATTGCCTCATCAGAACGCTTATCACGGCGTACATAGGAGTGATCACTTCACTAATGGCGAAGGATTTCTGCATGACCGAAGAAGGGAACTCGGTAACGTTGAAGGGAACTGGGAGACGTTCAAATAGGCATTGTCCCAGAGCGGCAGGCATATCTGCACTTTTTTGTTGAAGAAGGAGAGTACAGACGGCGTCTATATTTCGGCCGTGGAACTGTCAGATGGACTCAAAGGCATGGATTTTAAGGGTCTCACCACGCCCCGGCGGGTCAACGTCGGACTGCTCCAGAAGGACGAAGAAACCACTACTGAAGTTCTGTTCATCTAAAAAGGAGCGGTTGGCTTTTTACCGGGACATTGAACGGCTTCTCTATCGATCTTTTGTGTTACTCCATGAGTTTTACGGTCTTCTTCGGGATATTATGATCAGACCGGATGATAACGTGAATGCTGAATTCTTTTTTTAGTATTCCTACATTGGATCGTTTTTGGCCGATAGAAGCATCTATATCACTGGGATTGACCAGGATCACTGCTTTATGCTCAAGGAATACCTTGCCCGTTAAGACGGCACGCATCTTATCCAAAAATATCGAAGATTCCACGTGCTGCCTGAATGAAGGGTGGTAAGGCCCGGCAACGATGGTGCCTGGTTTCCGCAATTCCTCCGTAGGCTGTAGCCCGATCCTGATCACCTTGATTCCGTTCTGCTCAAATCTGGTAAGCGCGTCCCGGCAGAGAGATACCGTTTCATCAAACGAAAGCGGTACGTACCGGCCTGTATGGTAGAGCTCTTCCAGGGGGGTATCCTTGATCACGATCGTGGGATAGAGGCGCACAAAGTCAGGCTTGAGCGCGATTGTCTTATTGACCGTATTCAAAAAACCGTGCGCTGAATCGCCCGGCAGACCGGGCATCAACTGCAGGCCGACCGTGAAGTTGTATTTCCCGAGCAATGTTACCGCATTCACCGTATCGGCTTCGGTATGGCCCCGACCGGAGAGCATGAGCACGCGGTCATCCATGGACTGAGCGCCGAGTTCTATGGTTTCGACATGATATTCATTGAGGAGATCGAGGACTTCTCTGCTGATGCAGTCCGGTCTCGTGGAGAGTCGAATGCTTCTGATCCGGCCTGATCGAATGAAAGGGCGAACTGCTTCCAGAAAAGCCTTTTGTGTGTCCTGCGGTAAGGCTGTGAAGCTTCCACCGTAAAAGGCTATTTGCGCAGGGTTATCGGACCTGTCGTTCCTGAGATATCCATTTATCTTCTGCGGAAGCCGGGTCGCGTCCGGGATCTCATGCTGTCCCGTGATTTTCTTTTGATTGCAGAATATGCACTGGTGAGGACAGCCTGAGTGGGGGATAAAGAAGGGGATGATCATGCTCACGGTGCTCGCAGGGTAAATTGAAAATTAGTGGACAGTATTACCAGATTTTTTGTGGTGTTGCGTATGCATAGTGTCGTCGACGCAACCTATGATGAGGGAACGTCCTCTGTCAGTCGCACTATCGCTTCCTTTGCAGCACGCTGTTCTGCTTCTTTCTTGTTCCTGCCGATACCGCGGCCGCTTACTTGGCCCTTGATCAACACTTCGACTTCAAACTGCTTTTGGTGGTCGGGGCCGGACTCGGACACGACCCTGTATTCCGGGAGCTGTCTGAGAAGCTCCTGGCAAAGTTCCTGGAGTTTCGTTTTGTGGTCGAGGGTGCCGCGCGAGGCGCAGGTCTTCTGGATTATGTTTTCGAAGAACCTGATGACGAACGCTTCGGCCGATGCCTTCCCTGAGTCGAGGTAGATGGAGGCAATGAGCGCTTCGAGGCAGTTTGCGAGCAGAGAGCCCTTGTCTCTGCCGCCGGTCTGTTCTTCTCCCCGGCCGAGCAGGATATATCTGCCAATTCCTATCGCGCGGGCGATTTCGGCGAGGGCAGGTTCGCTCACAACGGCTGCCCTGAGCCTCGACAGATCTCCTTCAGTCGAGTCAGGGCAGGTCGTCATGAGATACTCGCTCACCACGAGATTAAGGACGGCGTCCCCGAGGAACTCCATCCGTTCGTTGTGATAGGGGACTCTGTTTTCATTTGCATAGGACTTGTGCGTCAGGGCTCGCTCAAGGAGTTCGGTGTTGCTGAACGTGTAAGCGATTCGTTGCTGAATGTCCGCAAGGAGAGGCATATTACTTGCGGGATCGTCCGAAGACCAGACAAGCGTTCGTACCGCCGAATCCGAAGGAGTTCGACATGGCAACATCTACCTGTACTTTCCTCGCGTTTTTCGGGATGTAGTCCAGATCGCATTCCGGATCGGGATTATCGAGATTAATCGTCGGCGGCAGAATCCCGCGGTCCAGGGCAAGAATAGAGATGACAGCCTCTACTCCGCCGGCTGCGCCGAGTAGATGACCTGTCATGGATTTTGTAGAGCTGACCGGGATCTTATAGGCATAATTGCCGAACACGGTTTTGATGGCAATGCTTTCGAGCTCGTCTCCGAACTTGGTGGAGGTTCCGTGGGCATTAATGTAGCCCATTTCAGTTGGAGCGATGCCTGCGTCCTGGATCGCCATCTTCATGCAACGCGCAGCACCTTCGCCATTTGGAGCTGGTGCTGTTATATGATAGGCGTCACCCGAGGCTCCGTAACCAAGCACCTCTGCATAGATGCGGGCACCTCGCTTCACGGCGGATTCCATTTCCTCGAGAATGACGACACCGGAGCCCTCGCCCATGATGAACCCGTCTCGTTCAACATCGAAGGGACGGCTTGCGCGCTGTGGCTCATTGTTCCGTGTTGACAGCGCCTTCATGGCGTTGAATCCGCCGACGCCGAGGGGACAGATGCATGATTCCGTGCCGCCGGCGATCATTGCATCAGCATCGCCGCGCTGGATCCACTTGAAAGCATCCCCAATGGAATGGGTCCCTGTAGCACAGGCCGTAACCACACATATGTTGGGCCCCTTGGCGCCGTACCGCATGGAGACATGTCCAGCGGCCTCATTTACGATGAGCATGGGGATGAAGAAGGGCGTTATCTTGCGGATACCGCGCTCGAGATAGATCTTGTGGTATTTTTCGATGGCCGGAAGTCCGCCCATACCGGCGCTTACGATAACACCCACGCGATCAGCGTTCTCCGGTGTAATCTTGAGCCCAGACATATCCATGGCCATCTGGCTTGCGGCGATCGCCAGATGAATGAAACGATCCATTTTTTTGATCTCTTTCAGCTCGATGTATTTCTCGGGCTCAAAGCCGTGGATCTCTCCAGCAATCTGCGTCGGAATGGTCTTGTCATCGAACTGTGTTATAGGGCCGATGCCGGACTTGCCGTTAATCAGGCCATCCCAGCTTGCTTCCGTATCGAGGCCGACCGGGGTGATCATCCCGACACCGGTGACAACAACTCTTCTTTTCAAAAGAGGGTACCTCCTGCTTAATAAATCCGAAAAGCCAAAAAACCCGTTCCCGCACCGGCGTGAGAGGTCTTCTGGCTTTTGGAATTGCGTGTGTGGATGCTATTTTTACTGCGCGTTATGACCGACGTTATTTGGACTTTGCCTTGATATAGTCGATTGCGTTCTGTACGGTCGCAATCTTTTCGGCGTCCTCATCGGGAATCTCCACGCCGAACTCTTCCTCGAGGGCCATCACGAGCTCCACTGTATCGAGTGAATCAGCGCCGAGGTCGTTGACGAATGATGATTCGGGTTTCACATCACCTTCGGGCACGCCGAGTTGCTCAGAAATGATCTTTTTTACTTTTACGTCTAAATCTGCCATAGTTATCCTCCTGTGGTTATATTCTCTGCGCAAAATCGTGTTTTCTTGAATGCTGAACGTTGACGCGTGAATATTAATTTACATGTACATTCCGCCGTTCACGTGGATTACCTGGCCGGAAATGTACGACGCCCACGGTGAAGCGAGGAATCGCACCGCGTTCGCCACGTCCTCGGGCGTACCGAGCTTGCCCATGGGGATCTGTTTTGAGAGCTCGGTCCTCACGTTATCGGAAAGGGCCTGTGTCATGGCCGTGTCGATGAAGCCCGGCGCAACAGCGTTCGCCGTGATGCCACGGTTCGCGTATTCCCGAGCAATGGTCTTGGTAAGGCCGATAAGTCCCGCTTTGGACGCCACGTAATTCGCCTGTCCGGCATTGCCCATGGCGCCGACGATCGAGGCGATGTTGATGATTGTGCCCCCGCGCTGCTTGGTCATATGTTTAAGCGCCGCCTTGGTGCAGTTGAACGCACCCTTGAGGTTAATGCTGAGCACCAGGTCCCAGTCCTCTTCCTTCATCCGAAGGATGAGCCCGTCCCTCGTGATCCCGGCGTTGTTCACAAGGATGTCGATTCTGCCGAGCTTCTCGACGACCTGGTCTACCATGGCCGTGACTTCGGCTGACGCCGCAACGTTGGCCTTGAGCGCCATGGATTTTCTGCCCTTGGCTTCGATGTCCGAAGCCGTCTTCTGCGCGGCATCGAGGTTCACGTCACAGATGGCGACATCGGCACCGTCGGTTGCGAGTGCGAGCGCAATTTCCCTGCCGATGCCCTGTGCTGCGCCAGTAACGAGTGCTATCTTCCCCGATAAGATCATTGATCTCCCCAAAATAAATTCAAACAGATTCTTCGTCTCGCAGAGGCGTAAAGCTTGCAAAAACCTCAATTCTTGAATTCTTCCCGTGGTTCCTTTACGTCTTTGCGAGAGACTGTGTTTTACATTCCCAGCGCGTCGAGGGTTGCGCTCATGCTCTTCTGATCTTCGACGTTCAGGACTTTTGCGTCCTTGGCTATGCGCCTCACGAGGCCCGAGAGCACCTTGCCTGGCCCGATCTCAATAAAGGTATCGAAGCCGTCTGATGCCATGTTCTTGATTGAATCTTCCCAATAGAGCGGGGAGCTGATTTGTCTGACGAGCGACGGCCTGAGCTCCGACGCCATACGCAAAAACTTCGCGTCCGCGTTGTTGACGACCGGCATGCGAAGATCGCTGATATCCACTTTTTCCAGATCTTGTGCGAGCCGCTGACCGGCCTGCCTCATCATACTGCAGTGTGACGGAACGCTCACAGCGAGGGGAATAACTTTTTTTGCCCCTGCCCCCTTTGCCAGTTCCATGGCCCTTTCTACTGCTTTTTTCTCACCGGCGATCACAATCTGTCCGGGGGAGTTGTAATTGGCAGGGGCAACTATACCATTTTTGGCTGCTTCATGGCAAGTTTTTTCTACGTCCTCCCGCTCCATGCCCAGGATGGCCGCCATGAGCCCTGTTCCCTCAGGAACTGCCTCCTGCATATACCGGCCGCGTTTCTGGACGAGCGCGACTGCGTCCTTGAGCCCGAAGCCGCCGGCCGCGGTTATCGCCGTATACTCGCCGAGGCTGTGACCAGCTGCAGCGCTTGCTGTGAGGCCGCGTCGTTCAAGAGGACGAAGGATGGCTATGCTCGCGGCAAGAATAGCCGGCTGCGTGTTCTCCGTGAGATTCAACTTTTCCACAGGGCCGTTCAGGCAGAGGTGGACAAGATCGTATCCGAGCGCCGAGCTCGCTATCTCGAAGACATCTCTGGATTCTGCAAAATTTTCAAAGAACTCCTTGGCCATGCCCGCGTACTGCGAACCCTGACCTGGAAAGATGAAGGCGATTTTCATGTTATACTCGTAGTTCCCTGATTTTCTTGATCATGATCGGAACGACTTCATGGACATCACCAACGATGCCATAGGTAGCGACGTTAAAGATAGGCGCGTCGGGATCCTTATTGATGGCAACGATCACATCCGAAGACTGCATCCCGGCGACATGCTGGATCGCGCCAGAAATGCCGCAGGCAATGTAGAGCTTGGGGCAAACGGTCTTTCCGGTCTGACCCACCTGGTGAGAGTAGGGGATCCATCCCTCATCGACTGCACCCCTGGTTGCCGCAACAGCGCCCCCGAGCGCTTTCGCCAACTCCTCAATCATCTGGAAATTCTTGGCGCCGCCGAGTCCGCGCCCGCCGGCCACGATTATGTCTGCCTCGCAAATATTCACAGTTTCGCTCAGTTCTTCAATGGTCTTGATGACCCTCGTGCGAAGGTTGCCGGAATGCGTGTACCTAACCTCGACGATGTCGCCGGTCCGGGAGTCATTGCGGGGTGCAGGTTTCATAACCTTGTGCCTGACCGTTGCCATTTGGGGGCGGTGATTTGGTGCCACAATGGTGGCCATGATATTTCCGCCGAACGCCGGACGGGTCTGGTGCAGGTGCCCGCTTTCAGTGTCGATATCGAGCACCGTACAGTCGGCGGTTAGGCCGGTGTGAAGCGCAGAAGCGACTTTGGGAAAGAATGACCGGCCGATGGCCGTTGCGCCTGCAAGAATGATTTCCGGCTTGTGCTGCTTTGCGAGCGTCATCAGAATCGCGGCGTAGGAATCATCGTTGAAGTCCTTGAGCCCTGGGTCGTCGGCGATGTATACGATGTCCGCTCCGTATGCGATGAGCTCTTTTGCCTTATCCTTGATGCCATGGCCGATGAAAATGGCAGAAAGCTTGGTTTTCTTCTTATCAGCTAGCTTTCTGCCTTCCCCAAGAAGTTCAAGCGCAACAGTGGCAACGCTGCCCTTATGCTGCTCAGCAAAGACCCATACACCCTTGTATGCAGAGAGGTCGGAGGCAGGCGCAGCGGCCTCTTCCATTCTTTCTATTGCCTTGAACTCGCAGGCTTCGACGCATGCACCGCACATGGTGCAGGCCTCGGTGATGAAGGCCCTGCCGTCGCGCATCTCGATTGCTCCGAAGGGGCACGCACTGACGCATGTCTCGCAGCCGGTACATTTTTCGGGTATGACTTTTACGCTCACAGGGGACTCCTTAAAATCAAGTCAGATCAGATTGGAAACTGTAAGGTGGAAAATGAAGGCGATCGCATTACTGATTTATAATCTTCAATGTCCATTCCGGCATTCACAGAGTGCCGGGGCTATATTAATGATTGCTCCTTCAGTTTCTTGACGACGGTTGCAACCTGATCTTCAATGCTGCCGGTTAGGATCTCACGCTGGCCGCGAGGGGCAGGTGGAAAGATTTTTACGACCTTCGTAGGGGAACCCTTGAGACCGATCATATTCTCGTCCGCATCGATGTCTTTTGCCGTCAGGGTCGTGACCTTGAGGCTTTTGGCCCTCATCTTTCCTTTGAGTGAGGGCAACCGGGGCTGGTTAATCTCCTTCACCACCGTGATGAGTGCGGGAAGAGATGTCTCGACGACGTCATAGCCCTCGTCCATCATGCGCTCTGCCGTCATTTTACCGTCTTCGACCTTCTCAATCTTCCTTATGTAAGCGACGAAAGGGATCCCGAGCATGTCCGCGGTCTCCGGACCTACCTGTGCAGTGTCTCCGTCTATGGCCTGTTTGCCTGCGATCACTAGGTCGAAATTCCCGATTTTCTTGATGCCCTTCGCGAGGGTGTACGACGTAGCCCAGGTATCGGCACCGGCAAAGGCACGGTCAGACAGGAGCACAACATCGTCTACACCCATGGCTACGGTTTCCTTGAGCGCCTCGGCAGCCTGGGGCGGCCCCATGGTCACGGCTGTAACCTTGCCACCGAGCTGTTCGCGCAGGCGGAGCGCCTCTTCGATTGCGTACATATCAAACGGGTTTACGATGCTCGGGACGCCATCACGGATCAAGGTGTTTGTCTCTCTATTGATCTTCACTTCCGATGTGTCCGGGACCTGTTTGACCAAAACGATAATGTTCATTTTCTATAGCTCTCCAAACGTGGGCAGTCACTCGGGGCTGCCTCTCTATCCGTCCTCTTTTTCCCGCATCTTATTTCTGTCTCGACGCTTCCTTGATCATGTCGAGGGCAATAACGTTCCGCTGGATCTGGTTCGTGCCCTCATAGATCTGAAGGATCTTGGCATCGCGCATCATCTTCTCAACAGGATATTCCTTCATGTAGCCCGAGCCGCCCATGACCTGTACCGCGTCCGTGGTCACTTTCATGGCTACATCCGTCGCGAAAAGCTTGGCCATGGCCGAAGCCCGGGAGAAGTCCTTAGCGCCGCTGTCGATATACCGCGAGACCGAGTAAATGAGCGATCGTGCCGCTTCGGTCATGGTCTGCATGTCGGCAAGCATGTGTTGGACGGCCTGGAACGAGGTGACGGGCTGGCCGAACTGGACCCGGTGCCTGGCGAATCGGATCGCCTCGTCGATGGCGCCCTGCGCCACACCGACGCCCTGGGCTCCCACACCAGTCCGCGAACTATCGAGGGTCTTCATGGCAACGATGAACCCCATGCCTTCTTTGGCGATAAGGTTGTCCTTCGGGATGCGGCAGTCATTGAAGATGAGCTCGGTGGTGGATGAGGCGCGGATGCCCATTTTATTTTCCTTCTTGCCGAACGTGAAACCGGGCGTTCCTTTTTCGACAATGAAAGCCGACGCACCGCGGGCACCTTTGGACTTGTCCGTTATGGCGATGACGGTATAAACATCTGCTTCTCCGCCGTTCGTGATCCACTGCTTGGTGCCATTGATAACGTATTCATTGCCATCGAGTTTGGCCGTGGTCTGAATGCCGCTAGCGTCGCTTCCTGCGTTCGCTTCAGTAAGGCCAAAGGCCACGAGCTTCTTGCCGACGGCGATATCCGGGAGGTATTTTTTCTTCTGAACATCGGATCCGTAGAGAAGAATGGGATAGGAGCCGAGGGCGTTGGCAGCGTAACTGGTAGAAACGCCAACACAGGCCTTGGACAGCTCTTCGACGGTGATGCAGAGTTCGAGGCTCTTTTTCCCCAAGCCGCCGTACTCTTCGGGAATGTAGATGCCGAAGAGGTCTGCCTGGGCGATGGCCTTCATGATGTCTGTGGGAAACTTGTTCTGCTCATCCAATTCGGCACGCACCGGCACGATCTTTTCAACGGCGATCTGTCTGGCGAGATCCCGAATCATTATCTGTTCTTCTGTCAGCAGGTAGTCCATTGGTCCTCCATGTTCCATTTGTGAAAAAAAATCTCAAAGCAATCAGAGATGCGCTTTGTTCGTCACCACCGTACCAGGGCCGATGCCCAGGTAAGACCCCCTCCAAAAGCCTCGAACAGGAGAAGGTGGTTTTCTTTTATTCTGCCATTGCGGACCGCTTCATCAAGGGCCATGGGGATAGAGGCCGCCGATGTGTTGCCATATTTAGGAAGATTGAGGACCACCTTGTCCATGGGCATATTCAGGCGTTGTGCCATCGCCTGGATGATCCTGAGGTTCGCCTGATGCGGAACAAGGTAGTCGATCTCTTCCGGCTTCACCTTGTTATGCTCGAGAGTCTCCTGCACCACTCCCTCGAGCGCCCTCACAGCAGCCTTGAAGGTCTCATTACCCTTCATTTTGACAAAGTGCATGCGTTTACGGATTGTATCATGCGACGCAGGGTGCTGGGCGCCGCCGGCAGGAACTTGGATCAAATCTCCAAGTGAACCATCAGAATGAAGATGGGTCGAGAGAATCCCGCGCTTGCCAGCATGTCGCTGGATCACGGCCGCCCCGGCGCCGTCTCCAAAAAGGATGCAGGTCGTGCGATCCTCCCAGTCCGTGAACCGCGACAGGATTTCGGCCCCAACGAGGAGAATATTCTTGTAAACATCGGCCTTGATGAAGGCGCTGGCGATGGACATCCCGTAGATGAAGCCGGAACAGGCAGCATAGATGTCGAAGGCGGCCGCTTTTTTGGCGCCGAGCTTTTCCTGGAGCACGCAGCCCATGCTCGGCAGGATCGTGTCCGGCGTCATGGTCGCTACCAGGATCAGATCCAACTCCTCCGCTCCGAGCCCTGCCGCTTTGAGCGCTTTCCGGCTCGCCTCATAGGCGAGGTCCGAGGTGGTCTGGCCTTTTTCCGCTATTCTACGCTCAACGATGCCCGTTCGTTCGATGATCCATTCATTGCTGGTGTTAACGAGCTTTTCCAGATCATAGTTGGTGATGACCTTTTTGGGCGCATACGATCCGGTCCCTGTTATGCGTGCATGGATCATTTGTTTTTATCCGGCTCCATATTTTTTTCGATATCCTCTTGAATGTGTTTATTTACTTCGCTCTTCGCGAGTTCCGTGGCTACGCGGACCGCATTTTTGATTGCCCGGTCCGACGACCGGCCGTGACTGATGATGCTGATGCCGTTGATGCCGACGAGCGGGGCGCCGCCGTATTCGGCGTAGTCGATGCGTCGCTTGAGCGATCGGAAGGCCGGCCGCATCATGAAATATCCGAGCTTCCGGATCAGGTTATCGCCGATGTTCTCACGGATCATGAGCCCGATGGTCTCGGCCACAGCTTCTGAGAGTTTAAGCACGACGTTGCCGATGAACCCGTCGCAGACGACGACATCTGCCTTGCCGCTCATCACGTCGCGACCTTCCACATTCCCGATGAAGTTGAGCGAGGTCTCAGTCAGAAGCTTGAAGGCCTCCTTGGTGAGCTCGTTCCCCTTGGTCTCCTCTTCTCCGATGGAGAGCAAGCCAACCCTGGGGTTGGGGTTTTTGAGGAGATACTTTGCGTACACCTCACCCATGATAGCGAACTGCAGGAGATGGTTCGGCTTGCAGTCTACGTTGGCACCTACATCGAGCACGATGCACGTCTCTTTCATGGTCGGCATGAAGGTCGCAATGGCTGGGCGTTCCACGCCTTCAAGCGGTCCGAGGATGAAGAGCGACGTGGCCATGGCCGCACCGGTATGTCCAGCACTGATCACGGCGACTGCATCGCCGTTCTTGACGAGTTCATTGGCCACACGGATGGATGAGTCTTTCTTTCTGCGGAAGACCGTTGCCGGTGAATCGAGCATATCCACCACTTGGGTGGCGTTCCGTACTTCTATCGGGAGTGTTTTTGCTTGATGATGCTTCTTGAGCTCTGCCTGAATAAGTTCTTCGATCCCGACGAGGATGATGTCAGTCCCGAACTCTTTCGCCGCCTGTACAGCCCCGGCAACGACGGCTTGAGGAGCGTTGTCTCCACCCATGGCATCAACAGCTATCTTCATAACCTGCTCCCTGCAATATAAAAGGCAAAGGGGCATACCGAACAAGACGGTATCATCCCTTTGCCTTTGAGATCGCGGACATTATATCTGTTGAACGGTTACTATTTCACGGCCGTTATAGGTGCCGCAAGACAGGCAGGCATGGTGGGGCTTCTTGACCTCCTGACATTGCGGACAAACCGATAGGTTAGGTGCTTTGAGGTGCTTGTGGGTACGACGCTTATCCCTGCGGGATTTGGATGTTTTGTGTTTTGGGTTTGCCATGGTTCGTGTATTACTCCTTTATTTTTTTAATAAGTCTTTCAGTATGGAAAACGCGCCGAACTCTCCGCGGCCGTCTTTCTGACAGCTGCATGCCGCTTCATTCAGGTTTGTTCCGCAGACCGGGCAGAGGCCTTTGCAGTCAGGACCGTGGAGCGGAACCATAGGAATGGAGATAAGCAACTGCTCCTTTACAATTTCGAGAGGGTCAATCTCATCTCCTTGGTAGAACTCCGTATCAAGCTCGGACATCTCGAGCTCATGTTCTGGAGACGCTCCCAAGGAGCTCATCGGTGCGAGATCGATGTTCAGTTCCGTATCAATTTTGTACGGAAAGTTCTTCAGACAGCGGCTGCACTCAAGCACGGGCTCGGCCTTTAGCCGACCCGTTATAGTAAGAATTCCCGATCCTGTCGGCTTGATGTTGAGAGATGCCGTGAACGCTGTGGACGCCGTTCCCTTGTCGAACAGATCAAGCTTTTGCCCAAGCTCTAGTGTCAACCCCTCTGGCGGTATGTCATTGATCTTGATAGCCATTTTATTTGATTCCGGGGCTGTAAGCATCAAATTATATAGAGGAGCTCTCATTTTGTCAAGAAAAAAGACCGTGTATACGTGTACATGCTATGCGCGGTTAGGGCTAAGGGTCCAGGGTCAGGAATCAAGCAACGTGACTTTTTCACGTCCCGGTCTGATTACGCCTTACTGCCTCCGGATATTTGGACCACTTCTTGTACTTTGCTAAGCAGCACAAACCCGGAAATAAAGAAAACCGCGATGGAGAGGTTACCGGACGCTGGCTTTCATTATTTTTATCGTCAGGGGGCGTGCTGATATGCGGGAAAACAAGGGATTTCTTTCTTTAATGCGCAGCATCCTTATGACCGGGGTGACTCTGTATCTTGTCGATGCTCAATTAAGGGATGTGGCAGGTGTTTTCAGCATGGCTGGCCTTCCGTTAGATGACGTAAAACACTATTCAGAGGAAAATGGTAAGAAGGCGGCCCGGGCTATCAATATGCTCAATGCCCTGTTCGAAGAAGTGTAGTAGCGCAGAAAACCACCGTTACAGGCCGGTGGATTCGGAAAAGTAAGAGGCTCAACCTCCGTGCGCTTCCGTAACCGTTTTAATTGCTCCATACACGATCTCAATAAGCCTCTTTAACTCCCTCATCGAGATGGAAAACGGCGGCATGAGCACAATGACGCTTCCCAGGGGCCTGATGATAAGGCCGTGCTTTCTTGCTTCCAGGATCACC
>DATJZV010000092.1:0-10653 GCA_035498715.1 Nitrospirota bacterium | reverse complement strand
CCAACACTGCCCTCGCGGATCAGCGCCGAGCGGGTAATGAGCAAAGCGGTGACGATCATGTTCTTGAGCTCAAAGATGTTTCTGTCGGGGGCGTGATTCTTCATCATCCGGTCCCATTCCCTGAGCTGCCTGAGTGCAACGGTCAGATCCTGTTTGTTCCTGACAATTCCGACCTTTTCCCACATGAGCTTTTTCAAGGAAGCGCGGATCGTACTGATAGACTGAGGTGAACACGTTGCGGAACTGCCCGCATTTCCGTGGAGCGAAGAGGCCGGGGGCAGTTTGCCTTTTTCCTGGATCGGTTTCCGCGCATATCGGGCCGCGGCAATGCCTGCGCGCTCTCCATAAACCAGTCCTTCCAATAATGAATTGCTCGCGAGACGGTTCGCGCCGTGCACGCCGGTGCAGGCGGTTTCGCCTGCGGCAAACAGGCCGGAAAGCGTTGTGGCGCCCCAGAGGTTAGTCTTCACGCCGCCCATGATGTAGTGGGCGGCAGGCGAGACGGGGATCGGCTCTTTCGTGATGTCGATACCGAGCCCACGGCAAGTCTTGTAGATGCGCGGAAATCGTCCGATCACATAGTCACCATTCAGGTGCGTCATGTCCAGATATACATGGTCGGCACCAGTCGCCGTCATTTCCGTTTGGATAGCGCGTGTGACCACGTCGCGCGGGGCGAGTTCCCTCGCAGGATGATAACCGTCCATGAAGCGCAGGCCATGGATGTTTTTGAGCATCCCGCCTTCGCCACGCATGGCCTCGGACAGGAGGAACTGAGGAGCTCCTTCGCGAAAGAGCGCAGTGGGGTGGAACTGGACGAACTCCATATCCACAAGCGCCGCGCCTGCACGGAAGGCCATGGCCATGCCGTCTCCCGTCGCGACGGTTGGGTTCGTGGTTCGCATGTACAACTGGCCCGCGCCGCCGGTAGCGAGGATCACCGCGCGTGCCGAGATGATGAGGACCTTACGCAGCGCCTGCTGGCACACGACAGCGCCCGTGACTCGCCCATCCTGAACGATAAGGTCCCGGGTGAATGCAAAGTCGATCTTTGATACTTTGCCTGCGGAGCGGACTTTATCCGTCAGGACGCGCATGATTTCCCTGCCCGTAGAGTCGCCCTGCGCGTGGAGAATCCTCCGCTTTGAGTGCGCTGCTTCCTGCGTGAAGGCCAGCTTCGTGCCCTCCTTGTCAAATTCGGCGCCCCACAGAATGAGTTCTCTGATTCTCGTGGGACCTTCCTCGACGAGCGTGCCCACGGCCTTGCGCAGACAGAGCCCGTCGCCCGCCTTGATGGTGTCTTCAAAATGGATCGATATTTCGTCTTCGTCTGACAGCGCAACAGCAACGCCGCCCTGTGCATATTCGCTGCTGCTCTCGGAAGGCGCATCCTTGGTCACGACGAGGACATCGCCGCTACGTGCGAGCTCGATTGCCGCGCGGAGACCGGCAACACCGCCGCCGATGATGAGGAAGTCCGTCGCTATATGTTCGGATACATAGGACATTGTCGGTATCAGACTTGCTGCAGAGGGCATGGAGCATATGGCAGAGAGCAACGAGTCACGCTCTGCGCAGCGCTCCATGCGGTCTGTTCATTTCATTGTTTCCCCGGCGTTTCAGCTGGCTGCGGGCTGAAGGGGTTCTTGCCATCGATGGAGACGAGCTTGGTTTCCTTCGGGTCAAAGACAAAAGTGGACCTGCCGCTGTTCTTTTGCACGTTTCCGCCGGCGGTCTGCCACTCACTGTCCCAGTTGAATGCCGCTTTCGTCATGTCTTTGTACTCTACGGTTATGAGCATCTTTGTGTACTGGATCGTGAAGCGGACCGTTTCATATTTCGCGAATATGGATTCGAGGGATTTCACGAAGGCTTGCCTGTTCTTGTAGGAGCTCGAGATTTGGGACATGAAGGCTGAAAGATCCTTTTTTTCGTAGGTGAGGCTCATGTCTTGAAGCGTCGATATAACCTTGTTTCCTTGGATCGCGGATTGTTCAAGCGGTTTTTTTGTGCCGCACGCGGCTACGGTAATTAGAAGCGATGACGCGAGAATAAAAAACAAAATGCGATTCATAAAGCCTCCAAAAACGAAGTCAGGAAATTGATACACGATGCACGATGATAGCGACAGGGATACTCGATACGGGAAACACTACGCTAAATCTTGGGGAATCGTGGATCATGGACCGACATCCTGTCACAATATTTTTTTTAAAAACTGACCGGTATAGGATTCCTTAACCTGAACCACATCCTCAGGTGTGCCCTCGGCCACGATCTGGCCACCCCGATCACCGCCTTCGGGCCCGAGATCGATGATCCAGTCTGCGGTCTTTATAACGTCAAGGTTGTGTTCGATCACCACCACGGTGTTTCCTGTTTCCACGAGCTGGTTCAGCATGTCGAGCAGTTTTTGTGTATCGGCAAAATGGAGACCCGTCGTGGGCTCGTCCAGGATGTAGAGCGTGCGGCCCGTGGCGCGGCGCGAGAGTTCCTTCGAGAGTTTTACGCGCTGCGATTCGCCGCCGGAGAGCGTGGTCGCTGACTGGCCCAAGGTGATGTATCCCAGGCCCACATCCGTGAGCGTCTGGAGCTTGGATCTGATCGGGGGGATGGCTTGGAAAAAGTCATATGCCTGTTCGACGGTCATGGCGAGCACTTCGGCGATGTTCTTACCCTTGTACCTGATGTCGAGGGTCTCGCGGTTGTAGCGGCTGCCATGGCATACGTCGCAGGTTACGTATACGTCCGGGAGGAAATGCATCTCGATCTTGATCAATCCATCACCCTCGCACGCCTCACACCTCCCCCCCTTAACATTGAAGCTGTAACGTCCGGGCTTGTACCCGCGCACGCGTGATTCCGGAAGCTGGGCGAAGAGGTCACGGACAGGTCCGAACACGCCGGTATAGGTTGCGGGGTTCGATCGCGGTGTCCTGCCGATGGGGGACTGGTCGATATCGATCACTTTATCGATATGTTCCAAACCTCTGATATCCTTGTGTTTCCCCGAGCGTTCAGTGGAGCGATACAACCTCTGCGCGAGCGCCCGGTACAAGATGTCCACCACGAGCGTGCTCTTACCGGATCCCGAAACACCGGTTACGCAGGTGAGAACGCCGAGAGGAAATCGCACGTCGATGCTCTTCAGATTGTTCTCGGTCGCACCGATGAGGCCGATGGACCTCTCAGATGTTCTGCGCGATGCGGGAACCTTGATGAACGCTTTGCCAGAAAGGTACTGGCCGGTGATCGACATGCCGTTATTCTGGATCTCTTGAGGCGTGCCTTGAGCCACCACCTCTCCGCCGTGGACCCCGGCGCCGGGTCCCATGTCAATCACATGGTCGGCGGAGCGGATGGTCTCTTCATCGTGCTCCACCACGAGCACTGTGTTCCCGAGGTCGCGAAGCCGAAACAGGGTATCAAGGAGCCGCCGATTGTCCCGCTGATGCAGCCCGATGCTTGGTTCATCAAGGATATAGAGAACGCCCACCAGGGACGAGCCGATCTGCGTGGCGAGCCGGATACGCTGTCCTTCACCGCCGGAGAGCGTGGCCGCACCGCGGTCCAGAGTGAGGTAATCGAGGCCTACGTGCACCATGAATCCGAGTCTCTCTCGGATTTCCTTAAGGATCCGCTGGGCAATGGCTGTTTCTTTCTCCGAGAGCGTGAGGCCTGCGAAGAACGACAGGGCCTGCTTGATGCTCATGCGGGTGACGTCGTGGATGCTCATGCCGGCCACCTTGATGGCGAGCGACTCCCTGCGCAGTCTGCTGCCGCCGCAGTCCGGGCAGGTCTGGTAGCTCATGTACTGTTCGAGCTCCCACTGGGTCACGAAGGAATCGGTCTCATCGTATCGCCGTTTCAGTATCTCGATGATGCCTTCGAATGGTTTGCACGGTGCCGTGCCTTTAGCGGCCCGGGTGACCGTGGACTTTGATTCGCTCTCCTTGAATCCGTGGAGCAGCATTTTTTGCTGGGCCGACTTCAATTCCCTAAAGGGCGTGTTCACGTCGAAGCCGCACGAACTGGCCAGGGATTCGAGCATCTGGAAATACTGGAACGACGTGCGTTTGGCCCAGGGCTTGATCGCGCCCTCGCGGAGCGAGAGATTGGTGTTCGGAACGATGAGATCCGGATCGAACTCGAGCAGGCCGCCGAGACCGTCGCAGGTAGGGCAGGCGCCCTGGGGGCTGTTGAACGAGAATATCTGGGGTGTGATCTCGGGATAGCTGATGCCGTCGATGATGCAGGCAAGCTTCTCGCTGTAGAGCAGGTCCTTTTTCTGGTCCACGAGGTTCACGAGCACAATGCCGTCAGCCTGATGGAGGGCGGTCTCAATTGACTCGGCGAGCCTGCGTTCCACACCGGGCCTTACCACGAGACGGTCGATCACGATTTCAATGTCATGCTTCTTTTTCTTGTCCATCGGAACTGGTTCGGCAAGTTCCCTGATCATACCGTCAATCCTCGCGCGAACGTAGCCCGAGGCTGCGGCGGCCATGAGTTCCTTTTTATATTCTCCCTTCCTGCCGCGAACAATCGGCGAGAGGATCTGGATGCGCGTGTCTGTGGGCAGAGCCATGACTGCGTCGGTGATCTGTTGAACGGTCTGTGCCGAGATCTCCCTTCCGCACTTGTAGCAATAGGGTTTCCCGATACGCGCAAAGAGCAGACGCAGGTAGTCGTACACCTCGGTTACGGTGCCGACAGTTGATCGGGGGTTCTTGCTCGTGGTCTTCTGTTCGATGGCGATGGCTGGCGAAAGTCCGTCGATGGAGTCCACATCGGGCTTGTCCATCTGGCCGAGGAACTGGCGCGCATAGGCCGAGAGGCTCTCCACGTACCTCCGCTGGCCCTCTGCGTAGATCGTATCGAAGGCTAGGGATGACTTGCCCGAACCCGAAAGCCCCGTTATTACCACGAGATTGTCTCGTGGGATCTCGAGATCGATGTTCTTGAGATTATGCTGGCGGCAGCCTTTTATGATGATCTTGTCCATATCGTTCGCGATGGGTGAGAAACGTAATTTTACCACCTCAAAGGAAGGGAGTAAAGGACTTTGTACTGAAGAATGCCTTAGCCATCTCGTACAGATTCTGTCAAACTTTTTTACAATGCCAGGTGTAAAGGCGACACGATTCCTCGGATGAGGAATTATTTTCTTCCCGGTATAATTATTTTGCTACCACATACTGGCAAAAAGTGATATTATAAAAACTCGTGTGCCGGTTCCTTTCTAATCCACACGTCGCTGTTTTGAATACCATGGCTAAGATCCTCGAAAAAAAATTACTCCGGACACCTGATGTTTATTATTATAAGCTCTCGGCGCCGCTCATATCGAAAAAGGCGCATCCAGGCCAGTTCGTGATCATCAGGCTTCACGAAAGCGGGGAGCGGATACCGCTCTCGCTTGCCGATATCAATCCCAGCGATGGCACAATCAGCCTGATCGTCATGGCAGTTGGAAAGACCACCTCAGAGATGTCACGCATGAAGGCAGGTGATGATGTGCTCGATCTCTGCGGTCCTCTCGGGAACCCTACCCACATCAAAAAGGTCGGAAAGGCCATTCTGGTTGGCGGGGGCTTTGGTGTCGCCCCGCTGTACCCCATTGCGCGTGCATTGAAAGCCGCGGGCAACGAGGTTGTGTGCATCATGGGTGCGCGCTCCAAGGACCTGTTGATCTATGAACGGGAGATGGAACAGGTAAACGACCGGGTGATTGTGACGACGGACGACGGCAGCAAAGGAATAAAAGGGATCGTGACCCAGGCCCTGCAGAAGGAGTTGGAGACAAAGGACGCCGCGCTGGTGATTGCGATCGGGCCGGCCATCATGATGAAGACCGTGTCAGAGGCGACCAGGCCCCTTGGCATTAAGACACTCGTAAGCTTGAACCCTATCATGGTTGACGGCACGGGAATGTGCGGAGGCTGCCGCGTGACCGTTGGTGGAGAGACGGTGTTTGCCTGTACCGATGGTCCCGAGTTCGACGGCCATCTCGTGGACTGGGACATCCTCATGAACCGCCAGAAAAAGTACGCTCCCGAGCAAAAAGAATCGTTCGAATCGTGGCTCCAACGGCATAGAGGGGCGCTCTGCGAGTGAACTCCGATAGCGACAAAGTTCCCTGACGATTATAGCTGATGGTTGTACCCCGTTGACGGGAGTCATCGGCTTTCTCTAAAAGAGTGAACGGACACGTATCGCATATGAAAGCAGAAACGAAAGAAACAAAAAGGATCTTTCCGAAAAAAACGCCCATCCCCGAACAGGATCCCCGTGCCAGACGGTCTAATTTTGACGAGGTCGCGTTGGGCTATACACCCGAGATGGCAATCCAGGAGGCAGGGCGGTGTCTTCAGTGCAGGGAGCCGAAGTGTGTCACCGGCTGCCCGGTGAATGTCCCGATTCCCCGTTTCATCAAGGCGATTCGTGAAGGCGATTTCGTGATGGCCATTGACATCATCAAAGAAGCCAACCTTTTGCCCGCGGTCTGCGGCAGGGTTTGCCCCCAGGAGAGCCAGTGTGAAAAGCACTGCACCCTGTCGAAAAAATTCGAGCCTGTGGGCATCGGCCGCCTCGAACGGTTTGCGGCAGACCGGGAGATGCAGGACCTGGGCGCGAAGGTGCCGGTCCCTGAGCCGCCGAGCGGTAAACGGGTCGCTATAATAGGGAGCGGCCCCTCTGGTCTGACTTGTGCATATGATTTGGCACGGCGCGGGCATGCGGTGACGATTTTCGAGGCCCTTCACGAGCCGGGCGGAGTTCTTGTCTACGGTATTCCGGAATTTCGGCTCCCTAAGAAAATCGTGGCCCGTGAGATCGAAATCCTGAAACGCATGGGCGTGGAGATCAGGACCAACGCTGTCGTTGGCAAGCTCATCAGCATAGATGAGATTATCGATGATTTCGATACCTGCTATATTGGGACCGGAGCTGGCCTGCCGCGGTTCATGGGCATCGAAGGCGAGAACCTGAACGGCGTCTATTCATCGAACGAGTTCCTTACCCGCGTCAATCTCATGCGGGCCTACCGTTTTCCTGAATACGATACTCCCGTCAAGCGGGGAGACCGCGTGGCGGTGGTGGGCGGCGGCAATGTTGCTATGGACGCCGCCCGGACAGCCCTTCGGCTGGGCGCGACCGAGGTGGTCATGATTTATCGCCGCTCACTCGCGGAACTTCCGGCCCGGAAGGAAGAGGTGCACCACGCACAGGAAGAGGGTATCAGCTTCGAGCTCTGCACCAATCCCGTTCGGATAATCGGAGAGCATGGCACAGTCACGGCCATCGAGTGCGTGCGGATGGACCTGTGCGGGCTTGATGAGTCAGGCAGGAGATCACCGAAACCGGTTGCAGATTCGGAATTCCGTATCCCTGTCGACATCGTGATCATGGCGGTAGGAACCGGCGCCAATCCCCTGATTCCCCAGAGCACGAAGGACCTGAATATCAATAAAAAGAAATACATTATTGCCGACGAAGAAACCGGCCGTACAAGCAGGGATGGCGTATATGCCGGCGGCGACATCGTAACCGGCTCGGCTACGGTCATTTCTGCCATGGGCGCAGGCAGGAAGGCAGCTCGGGCAATGCATGAGTATCTGATGCAGAAAAAGCCCAAGCACTAGCGTTCCCGGTCTTCTTTTTCCCCAAACCATTCTACCTTTGATCCCTCCGACAACCTGTTTTTTTGCGTGATTTTTCTATAATCAAAAACTTTCCAGCCATTTATATTATTTATAGGTAAAAATCTTGACAATGGTTTTGGGTTGTGTTAATTTTTTTAAACTTTCATGCAACAAACAGATGTTTCTCTTTAACCGCTAAAAGAGGCGATTCTCCATGATAGATATTAACGTCTCACTCCTTATCCAACTCGTTAACTTCATCGTATTGCTTATTGCGCTTAATTTCATACTCTTCAATCCCATACGGCAGATCATGCAGGAGCGCGAGCAGGGCATCGGCTCTGCGCTTGAAGACGCAAAGACCGCGCAGCACCGCATGCAGAGCCTTCTTGAGCACTACAATTCCTCGCTCGCCGAATCCAAGCAGAAGGCCACCGCCACCTATAATACGATCTACCAGCAGGGCCTTGATGCCCAGCGCGATATGATCTCTGCGGAGCGCGCAAAGGCCGGCGAAATGCTGGACAAGGCGCGGGCCGAGATCGTCGCAGCATCCAACACGGCCCGCACCGACCTTCAGAAAGAAGCTGAGCGGCTGGCGCAGGATATTACCTCCAAACTGCTCGGAAGGGCGGTGTAGAGGTGAGGAGCTTCGTGATGAAAAAGATCATGCCTGGTATCTATACGCTCGCAGCGCTGTTTGTCAGCGCCGTTGCCATGGCCGCGGAAGAAGGTCATGCCGAAGAGATGACTTTTTTGGGAGACTGGCTGCCGAGGCTGGTCAATTTTGGCATCATCGCTGCGATCCTTATCTATTTCACGAGAAAGCCGATCCGTGATTTCTTCAAGAACCGTTCTGTCGAGATAGCGAAGGCCATACAGGAGTCGAAGGAGGCCCGGGAGCGTGCTATCGCGGCCCTTGCAGATATGGATCGGAAGATCAAGGACCTCGAAGCTGAAACAGGCAAAATGATCGCCGAGGCCCAGGCCCGCGGTGAGAAAGACCGGCAGACGCTCATCGAGGAAGGCAAGAAGGTCGTGGCGGACATTCAAACCCAGGTCAAACAGGGCATCGATATCGAAGTCCAAAAAGCCAAGGCCGCGCTGGCGATTGAGGCCTCGCTCCTTTCCATCGATCTTGCGGAAGGCAGGATCAAGGAGAAGATCAGCAGCCAGGACCATGAGCGCATTGTGAAAGAATATATCGCCAAAGTGGGAGGCAAGCGTTGATCAGGACCATCGCAAAGAGGTATGCCAGGGCCCTCGTCGAACTGAGCGAGGAAAAGAAGACCGTTGACAAGACCAAGGCCGACCTCGCCGCATTCGTCGGTGCCGTGGATGCCTTGCCGGCCATGCAGAAGCTCTTTGCAAGCCCCGTCTTTACCCCGGAGAACAAGAAGGCGGTAATCAAGGATCTTGCCGGGAAACTGGGCATGCAGTCGGCCACGCAGCGGTTCGTAGAACACCTGGCGGAAACGGGCAGGATCAGGTATGTAAAAGACGTGAATGAGGCGTTCCAAGAAATTCTTGCGGAGCGTCAGAACCGAGCCGCCGTGCGGTTGACCACAGCTGTGGCAATCAACAACGGCGATTTGGCGGATATCAAGCAGAAGCTTGAGGGGCTGACCGGCAAGCAGGTGGACATCGACTCGCGGGTCGATGCAACCCTGATCGGCGGGGCAAAGGCACAGATCGGGAGCACGATTTACGACGGGACCATCAAGAACCAGCTTAACAAGATGCGAAATCAACTGATGGGCTAACAGATAAAACTCGGGAACAGAAGGAGTGCAGCAATGCAGATCAAGGCACAGGAAATCAGTGAGATCATAAAAAAGAAAATTTCCGATTTCGAGAAGACCGTTGAGGTCGCCGAAGTTGGCACGGTGATCACCGTCGGTGATGGAATCGCCAAGGTCTTCGGCCTTGACAACGTCATGTCCGGCGAGCTTCTGGAGCTTCCCGGCGGCCTGATGGGCATGGCGCTCAACCTCGAGGAGGAGAACGTCGGCGTGGTGCTTATGGGCGACGACTCCAAGATCCGCGAAGGCGACATCGTCAAGCGTACTAAGAGGATCGCTGAGGTCCCCGTGGGTGACGCGATTGTGGGCCGCGTGGTGGACGGTATCGGCCTGCCCATCGACGGCAAGGGACCCATAGCCTCGAAAGAGTTCCGTTATATTGAAGTGATTGCGCCGGGCATCGTGAAGCGTCAGTCGGTACGCGAGTCGCTCCAGACCGGGATCAAGGCCATTGACGCCATGATCCCCATCGGCCGCGGCCAGCGCGAACTCATCATCGGCGACCGCCAGACCGGCAAGACCGCCGTTGCCATCGATACCATCATCAACCAGAAGGGCCAGAACGTCACCTGCATCTACGTGGCCATCGGCCAGAAGCGCTCCACCGTGGCACAGGTGGTCAAAACCCTCACGGAGCACGGTGCCATGGACTACACCATCATTGTCTCGGCCACGGCATCCGACCCGGCCCCGCTCCAGTTCATCGCCCCCTATACCGGTTGCACTATCGGCGAGTATTTCCGCGACAACGGCAAGCACGCCCTCATCGTCTATGATGATCTGTCAAAGCAGGCCACGGCCTACCGCCAGCTCTCGCTGCTCCTCCGCAGACCCCCCGGCCGCGAGGCGTATCCCGGCGACGTGTTCTATCTCCACTCCCGTCTTCTGGAGCGTGCCGCGAAGCTTTCGGACAAGATGGGTGGCGGATCTCTCACCGCGCTCCCGATCATCGAGACTCAGGCCGGCGACGTGTCCGCTTACATCCCGACGAACGTCATCTCCATCACCGATGGACAGATGTTCCTCGAATCAGACCTGTTCTACTCTGGTGTGCGGCCAGCCATCAATGTGGGCATTTCAGTGTCGCGGGTGGGCGGGAGCGCTCAGATCAAGGCCATGAAGCAGGTGGCCGGAACGCTCCGTCTTGATCTCGCACAGTACCGCGAACTCGCCGCTTTCGCCCAGTTCGGCAGCGATCTGGACAAAGC
>DATJZV010000091.1:0-33591 GCA_035498715.1 Nitrospirota bacterium | reverse complement strand
CAAAACATATTTAATTTCAACAGGTTAACCCCGTTCTGTCTTTCTATACCATCAGAAACCCTTGCCTCGGTGCCATCCATTATTTTTTTTCTTCCACGCTTTCGGTTTCTGTTATAGAAAGCAACCGTTGAGCTGCAGTCTCTGCCGTCTTTTCCAAGGCACCGTGCTTCCGGAGCAAGCGGAAGAGTTCGTCGGAAATCGTGAGTGCCGTGAGGATGGCAACCCGGTGAGGATCAGCTGTGCCCGTCCCCTTCTGTACATCCTTCATCTTTGCGTCAACAAACGCTGCAAGTTCCCGGATATAGTCTTGGTCATCCTTGCCCCTGATGTTGTACATTTGACCAAATATCTCGACCTTTACGCTCTCCATGGTCCCCCGCCGTCCTGCAGAAAGCATCGGGCGGAGCACACTAGCGTGTTCTCTCTCTTTGTCCTCTTTGCCCCATGCGATCTGCTCTCACAACAGCGCATCGACGAACTCTCTTGAATTAAATTCCCGCAGGTCTTCAATCGCCTCTCCGATGCCGATAAACTTGACTGGGATGGAGAGTTCCTTGTTAATCGCAAATACGATGCCACCCCTGGATGTTCCGTCCAGCTTGGTAAGCACGATACCGGTTACGCCCACTGCCTCATGAAACATCTTCGCCTGAACGAGGGCGTTCTGGCCCGTGCTTCCGTCGAGGACGAGGAGGGTTTCATGGGGCGCCCCGGGGAGCTCACGCGCCAGGATGCGTCGCACCTTCTTCAGCTCTTCCATGAGGTTCGATTTTGTGTGGAGTCTGCCGGCGGTGTCCACGACAAGGACGTCGATGGCTCTCGCCTTGGCCGCGGAAACAGCATCGAACACCACCGCCCCGGGATCCGCCCCTTCCCGATGCTTGATAACGGGGATGCCCGCCCGTTCTCCCCAGATCGAGAGCTGCTCCGATGCCGCAGCACGGAACGTGTCTCCCGCGGCCAGCATGACTTTTTTCCCTTGAGATTGCATCCGATACGCAAGCTTACCGATCGTGGTCGTCTTGCCCGTACCGTTAACGCCCACCACGAGCACAACGGAAGGCGACGCAGTCAGGGAAAAACCCGAAGAACGTGATTCCAGTATTTCAAAAAGGATCTGCTTGAGTCTTTCCTTGACCTGTGCAGGGGTGGAAAGTTCCTTGCGTTTGAAGCGCTCTTGGAGGTCTTTCAGAACCAGCGACGTCGTCTCCACACCCACGTCAGATGCGATGAGCGCTTCCTCGAGCTCATCGAGGAACACGTCATTGATCTTTTCGCCGAGGATCAGGGATCCAACCCTGTCTGCAAAGCCCTTCCTGGTTTTTGCGAGCCCATCACTCAAACTGCGGAGTACGCCGAACATGAATACCTCATATAGTTCAAATTCTAATTTCGCATCTCTGAATCCCGAAGAAGTTGCAGATTACCAGTCAGAATCTAGAGATTAGGACTTCGTGCTTGCATCTATATATCCAGCGGCAGCTTGCCGGAAGTCTCGGGAGCATCATTGCCCTTAAGCCCTCGCCGTTCGTCCCGCACGCTCTTCTTACCCGTGTGCTTCGCCTCTTCCGCGTCTTCTCGATCGCCGGCGGGTACGGGCCCGGAGCCGGGATATCCTGTCTGCCGGTAGAGATATCGGTCGTGCATCTTGCTGTAGGCCGTCCACTCTCCTTCACCCACGTTCTCTTTCTTCAACGTGGCCTGGAAATTATTGATCTTTGCAGAGAGGTCGTCAAGATAATTAATAATGATCGCTTCCTGGATCTTTGGCCTCTTGGGAGATCCAAACTCATACTCGCCATGGTGCGATAGCATGATATGCTTGAGCAGCATGGCGAGCTCAGCGGGGAAGCCGGGGATCATGTTCATTTTTTCAACGATCATTTCATAACCGAGGGAGATATGGCCGATGAGCCTTCCCTCGGTGGTGTATTCGATGGATTTTCTTACACCAAGCTCTCGTACTTTTCCGATGTCGTGCAGAAAGGATCCAGCCGTAAGCAGGTCCACATCGATTGACGGGAAATGTTTGGCTACATCCCTGGCGAGGGACACAAGCTCGACCACATGTTCGAGCAAGCCGCCGACATAGTTGTGGTGGAGCGTCTTGGCCGCGGGAGTGCGCTTGAACAGCTCCATGAACGCGGTGTCGTTCAGAAAGGCGTTTAATAACTGGCTGAGATGCACATTCGCGATACTCGCCGTCATGGCCCTCAGTTGCCTGACCATGTCTTCGGGATTGCGGGGAGAAGTCTGGATAAAGTTGGCGATGTCTACCTTCGCGTCGTCGACTTTTTCGAGCGTCTTCATCTTGATCTGCATCGTTCCCTGATAGTTGGCCGTGATTCCCTTGATCCGGACGAAATCCTCGCGCTCGAATCTGCCGGCAACCTCATCAGCATTGTCCCACAGTTTCCCGTCGATCTCACCGGTTTTATCCGCGAGCTTCAGGGATAGGTAGGTCACGCCGTTCTTGGCCGTAGACACCTGTTTTGCTGTAACGAGGTATATCTCCTCTACCCAGTCGCCTTCCTTTAAGGACCCAATAGCCTGCATCATGCTCCTCTCGATGTGTGTTGTGATAATAAACTATCCCCCCTGCGTTGTCAAACGGAAAGCAGGAAGGTCCTTCATCTGCGTCGCGGAACAGCCTTTCGTACGGGCTGCAATGCAGGCATGTCCGCTCTTCTGCAAGGTTTATGATGGGCGGTGGCAAGTCTCTGGCGGATCGGTCTTCACACATACGACGCGGGTGGGGAAAGGGATCTGGATGCCGTCGTTCCTGAAGCGCTTGAGTATCCTCCGGTGCAGTTCATGGAGAACAGGCTGCTGATCCGTGATCTCCCGTACATAACAGATCAGGGTAAAATCAAGGGACGAAGCGCCGAAGCCGGGGACAAAACGCACCGACGGCTCCGGTTCGCTCAGGAGACCCGGGATCTCTGCTGCTGTCTTCTTCGCCTCATCGACCAGTGCCTGTTCGACTGCATCGGAGTCCGAATCGTAGCTCACGCTCACGGGGACCAGGATTGCCATGCGGCGGTCGGGCAGGTTGTAGTTCGTGACCACGCTCTGCGAAAGTTTGCTGTTCGGCACGATGACCATATTATTCGGCAGCATGCGTATCCTTGTCGTACGCCAGCTGATATCTTCCACGTACCCTTCTTGCCCCGTCTCGAGCTTGATGAAATCGCCAATCCGTATGGTACGTTCGGCGAGAATATGGATGCCGGCGAAAAGATTGGAGAGGGTGTCCTGCAGAGCAAGGGCCATGGCAAGACCGCCGACGCCAAGGGCCGTGATAATTGGCGTAATTGACACGCCGAGGAAATTCAGTATGGTGAGGGCGCCTATGGCATAGACCGCCGCCTTGGTCACCGCATGGAGCAGACTCGTAACCGAGATCGGGAGTTCCGCCTTTTTCAGGACGAAAGCAATTATCCTGCCGCTTATGTTTGCGAGACCCACGGTCACCGTGAGGATGAGCGACAGATACAGGCCCTTCTCCACATATCCGAGGTATGCCTCGGGGAGCTCCGATAGCCGTATGCTGACATAAAGTGCAAGGGCGATGATGAGGAGTGCGGAAGGACCTTCCAAACCGTCGAGCAGGAGATCATCTATTTCACTGGAGGTCCTTTTTGCAAGGCGCCGGAAAAAACTAAAGAGCATTTTCCTGATAATAAGGAGCGCCGCAGTGACGGCCGAGACAATAAGGATCGTGAGCAGATATTGATAATTCAATTTCATGGAAGATTATTTTATCAGAACGGGAATTTGCCATCCTGTACTTTGATAGATTTCTTCAAACCTGCCTGCAGCCGCACGGAAAGCCCTGAGTGTATCGGGATACAGCATTTTACCGCTAGCCGTAAGAGCATTCACAGGTTACGGAGCATTTCATGGTTTTGGCCCTGAATCGTGGAACTCCGCGTTACGTCTTCCGTACGTATACGTGATATTCTCCTTTATCTTTGATAAGGCCGAGATACTCGTTTCCCGTCATTTTGCACCAGGCGGGCATATCCTTTTCTATGCCGTCGTCGTCAGACTGCACTTCAAGGATCTGTCCGGGCTTCATTTCCTTGATCTTGTTCGTGGTCTTGAAAATCGGCATGGGACAGGCCAAGCCGACACAATCGAGGACCTCGTCAGGTTTGATCTCTTTAATGTCCATATGAAGACCTCCATGAGGAAAAGATGAATGTGCTTCCCACAAGTCGCTCGAACGTCTTGGACGCATGTCGAACCGTTTAACACAGAGATAAAAAGATTGGGAATTTATCCATCCGACGTTACCGTGTTCCTCTATGGCTACTGGCTTATAAGTCCTCTTGAATCCTTAGTGGGATGATAATCACTCCATCTCGTGCTCATGCCCGGAATCGGCAGGCATCTTGACCGGCGACGGAATGCCTTTTTTCTTATAATAGTCGTCGAGCGCTGACTTAAGCGCTTCCTCCGCCAGGACCGAGCAGTGCATTTTTACCTTGGGGAGACCGCCGAGCGCCTCTGCAACGGCAGCATTCGAGAGTTTGAGCGCTTCGCCGATGGTCTTGCCCTTCACAAGGTCTGTTACCATGCTGCTCGTGGCAATAGCCGCGCCGCAACCAAAGGTCTTGAATTTCGCTTCAGTGATGACGTCCTTTTCGACTTTAATATAGAGGCGCATTACGTCGCCGCAAACAGGATTCCCGACCGTTCCCACGCCGTCCGCGTTTTCGATCTCGCCCACGTTGTGCGGATGAGCGAAATGTTCCATCACCTTTGAACTGTACTGTTCCATATTTTCCTCCTCAGCCAACTTTTTCTTTTTTGATCATATCTTCATAGAGAGGCGACATCTCCCGGAGGCGCTGCACGATGGGGGGCAGCTTCTCTATAACGTAATCTACATCTTCCACGGTGTTTCCCATGCCGAGCGTCATGAGCAGGGTCCCGTTCGCCACGGCAGCGTCCGTTCCGATGCAAACCAGCACGTGCGACGCCTTGAGCGAACGAGAGGTGCATGCCGATCCGCTCGACACCGATACGCCTTCCATGTTCAGGAACAGGAGCATGGACTCGCCTTCCACGTACCACATGGAAATGTTCAGGTTATTCGGGAGCCTCCGCGAGGGATGACCATTAATGACTATGTGGTCGATCTTCTCCACAAGACCCTTTTGAAGGCGGTCCCTCAGTGACGAGACATATTTCATCCTGTGCTGGATCTCCGCTGCCGCAAGCTCGGCGGCCTTACCCAGGCCTACGATAGCCGGTACGTTTTCAGTACCTGCGCGCCTTCCTTCTTCCTGAATGCCGCCCTCTATCTGCGGCTTGATCCGAACGCCCTTGCGGACGAACAGGGCCGCCGCGCCCTTCGGGCCGTAGAACTGATGCCCCGAGAACGACATCGCGTCCACACCAAGCGTCCTCACGTCCACGGGGACCCATCCGACGGACGCGACCGCGTCGGTATGGAAAAGGACTCCCTTCTCTTTGGTGATCTTTCCGATTTCCTCGATCGGCTGGATCGTGCCTATCTCGTTGTTCGCGTGCATGATCGAAACGAGACTCGTGTCCCCGGTGATCGCTTTCTCCACGTCGGCAGGGTCCACCATTCCGGTTTTGTCCGTCTCGATGTATGTGACGGTGAAGCCCGATTTTTCCAGCGACTTGGCAGGATGGAGGACTGAAAAATGCTCGATCTGCGATACGATGATATGATTGCCCTTCTGGCTGTTTGCCTGGGCAAGCCCCTTGAGCGCAAAGTTGTTCGATTCCGCTCCGCTGGACGTAAAATAAATCTCTTCCGATTTTGCGCCAATGAGCGCGGCGGTCTTTGCCCTCGCCTCTTCAATGGCGTTCTTGGCCTCCCGACCCACGTCGTGTAGGTTCGAGGGATTGCCGAACTTTTCCGAAAAATAAGGCAGCATGGCTTCGAGCACTTTCGGATGGACTGGCGTCGTGGCCGCATGGTCAAGGTATACTTTTCTCATGTCAACAGACCCCCTTTCCTGCTAATGCCGGTCTCTTCCTGGGTTTTCCCAGTCGTGCTTCTTTCCGATGGTCCGGCTGCTCGTGGAGAAGATCATCGAAGGTTATGCTGTCGAGTGCCTCCTCGATCTTTGCGCCGACCTTGGCCCAGACCATTCTGGCAACACAGTCATCGGCCTGGTAGCATTCACCGGAGTCACCGGGCTCCAGGCAGTGGGACAGGGCTATCGGCCCTTCGAGAGTACGCACAATATCACCAATCGTCAACTTAGACGGATTCCCCGCAAGCAGGTATCCCCCTGCCGGTCCACGGACACTCTCAATAAGACCTGCCTTGCCGAGTCGGTGCAGGATCTGCTCAAGGTATGAGAACGAGATCCCCTGGCGGTCGGCAATCTCCTTGATAGTAAGTGGCCCCTTGCCGCAGTGTTTGGCGATCTCATACACTGCACGAACGCCGTATTTTCCTTTGGTGGACAGTTTCATACTTTTTTCTTATTGGTTTCCGACGGCACATAAAACAGGACCTTTTAAGTCCTTTCGAATTCTAAAATAACGATAACAAACTTGACAATTTTTGTCAAGTATATTGTTTTGCTCTTGTTTTTTTCGCTCAGCTGTATTACGCTCAATTCACACTGCGGAGGTTGCTTGTGCATACCGATGAATACGAGATATCGCTTTATAGGGAGCTGGCAGTGTGTAAAAATACAATCCGGCGGATAAAAAAGTCCCTCGACATCCTGCAGCGAAAACACAACAAGACCACTGAGGCTTTTGTTCAAGAATTCAAGAGCGGAAAATTGACTCAACATCCCGAATTTAAGGATGATTACGATGCCTGGCAGAGGAGTTTCGACTCTCTTAAGAGATGGGAGGAGTTAGAGAAACAGTATCAGGACGCATTCCGCATGATGAAAGGTTAAAACTGCTATGGTATTGTGAGACCGTCGCTGATTGTCACCCTGCATAAAGCGAAGGTTCTCGTTCTTTGGCTCAGGCAGCCTTCACGAAAGGGCTTAATTATCCTTACTAAGAGATTCTTCTCTTCGCTTAGGATGACACTTCCCGAGCTCTTTAGAAGATACCAAATTCTCTGCATTTTCTATTCTCGCTCTTTTTGATTTGTGCTATACTCCCGCTCATGCATCAATCCGGACCGCACAATCCAATCGCAAGCAAAGACAATAGTGTAGTAAAACATCTCCGCTCTCTTGCAGATCCGAAATACCGAAAAAAGGAAAAGGCCTTTCTGATTGAAGGCGTCAAGATGGTCGAAGAGGCGCTCCGGGACAACCTGGGGGTCAAGATGGTCGTGGCCTCGCCATCACTTGTCCAGCACCACGGCAAGGGCGTGCTTAAACTTGCGGAAAGCCGGTCCGTGGAAATTCTCTGGGTATCGGAGCGGATTATGGACACGATATCTGGGAGCAAAACTCCCCAGCCGGTGATGGCGGTTGTGAAGACAATGGAGCACAGCGAAGAAGAACTCTTGGCTCATAGCTCGGGGCTCATAGTAGTCGCCCATCAGCTACAGGACCCCGGCAACCTCGGCACTATCATCCGCACCGCCGAGGCCGTGGGTGCGTCAGGTGTAGCAATTACAACGAACACCGTAGACCCTTTCAACGCAAAAGCCATCCGGGCTTCCATGGGCAGCATACTGCGCCTACCGATCGTGCACATCGTGGATGTGAGAGCATTCATTAAGACCTGCAAAAAGATGGGCTATCAGACTGTGGCAACAGTTCTAGGCGGCGAAAAAACGCACCTCGACATCGACCTCAAGAAACCGACTCTAGTGATCTTAGGACAGGAAGGCGCTGGGCTGCCGGAGGATATTATGCCTGCCATTGACCTTCACGTCCGCATTCCCATGGCGGAGACGATCGATTCGCTGAATGTGGCAACCGCAGCGGCGGTGATCCTCTATGAGGCGCTTAGACAAAGAATGAAAAGAACATAGACCTTACTTCCCAAACTTCTTCTTCAGCTTGTCTACCACCACTTGTGGTACAAGGCTTGACACATCGCCCCCATAACTCGCTGCTTCTTTTACGATCGTCGAGGTGATGAAAGAATATTCCTCATTCGGCATCAGGAACACCGTCTCGATTGTGCTGTCGAGCCTCCGATTCATCAAAGCCATCTGCATTTCGTATTCAAAGTCAGATACGGCGCGTAATCCACGGATGATCCCAACTGCATTTTTCTGTTTGACGTAATCAACGAGCAACCCATCGAACCCCTCGATCACCACGTTCCTATACTTCGCCGTCACCTCCCTGAACATGCCGATGCGCTCTTCGAGTGAAAAAAGCGGTTTCTTTTTGGGGTTCGCTGCTATAGCAACGATCAGTTCGTCGAAAATCCTAAGACTGCGATCGACGAGATCGACATGTCCGCTGGTCACAGGATCAAAAGTTCCTGGATAGACGCCGATGTGTTTCATCTTATCTCCTTGTTATTTTCCATTGGCCCGCTGCGCATGTAGAGAATAAATGCTTAAAATTAAAGCCTTGGGGGTCGAGAAATCTCTTCTGCCACATCGTATTTCCTGGACGTCTTTTTCCTCACTGCCTCTAATTTGTCGGTGTTCTCTGCGGTAGAACTACTACTGTAATTTATAAAAGGTAAGCACCGTATCCCCGTATTGTGCTTGACGGTAAAGTGAAAGATTGCCCGCATGCTCGATCAACGGCTGTTTTTTGAAATGCTCGGCAATCAAGATCGAATCAGGCTTCAATATTCCTGACTCCCCAAGGACCGTGAGCAGCGGTTCCAGCGCAAGCGAATAGGGCGGGTCGAGAAAGACGATATCAAACTGCTCGGACGTTTTTTTGAGAAAGGTCTCAGCCTTCGATGCGACGACCTGTGCCCGCTCGGCAAAGCCGGTCTGTTCCACATTCTTTTTTATGATTTTCAGCGAGTCCCGCGAATCGTCGACGAACACGACTCTCCCCGCTCCCCTGCTGAGCGCCTCGATGCCGATTCCGCCGATGCCTGCGAACAGGTCGAGGAAAAGCGCTCCCTCCACTCTCTGCCCGAGAATATTGAACAGCGCCTGCTTTACTTTGTCGGATGTCGGCCTGACACGCGACCCTGCAGGCGCTTTCAGCTTTCTGCCCTTGCCTATGCCACCCGTAACTCTCATGCGCTTTGTTTTTTTCGATGCTACAGAAAAACCCCTTTTAAGTCAAGCGATTCTTGACACCTGCCGGCATTGCGTATATACTTTTCACATTCGGGGAGACGCACAATGCGCATTAAGTTTCTATGGTTGATCCTTTTCTCGCTGCTGCAAATCATCGTGTTGTCTTATGTGATTCCCCTGTCCGCCGATGCGCCGAAGGATAAAAAATCTTCCGCGCCGGCACCGACAGCGCCTGTTAATAAAATCTACCTTATAAACGTTGACGCTCCGATCACACCCGTGGTCTCGGAATACATCATCAAGTCAATCGATACGGCATCGCGTAACAGCGCAGAGGCCATCATAATTCAACTCGATACCCCTGGCGGACTTGTGGACTCCATGCGCGAGATCGTGAAGAAAATGTTGTCTGCCGACATCCCCGTTGTAGTATACGTTGCCCCGGCAGGCGCGCGGGCGGCGTCGGCCGGTGTATTCATAACCATCGCCGCCAATGTAGCGGCGATGGCCCCGAGCACACACATCGGGGCCGCTCATCCGGTTACCATGGAAGGGAAAATGGACAAGACCATGGAGGCCAAGGTGGTGAACGACCTGGCGGCCATGGCCCGGAGCATCGCGGAGAAACGGGGAAGGAACGCGAAATGGGTTGAAGATGCGGTACGCAAGAGCGTTTCCATAACTGAGACTGAGGCGCTCAAAGAACGAGTAATCGACCTGGTCGCCCCTGATGTCCCGTCCCTCTTAAAAGAGATAAACGGCAAGAGCGTCGATCTTGTGGTCGGCAAAAAGACCATCGATACATCGAACGCGCAGGTGCAAGAGATCAACATGGGTTTCCGGCATAGGATCCTCGAGATCATCAGCAATCCCAATATCGCTTACATCCTTATGATCCTCGGCTTCTACGGCCTTTACTTCGAACTCGCTAATCCGGGCGCAGTATTCCCCGGTGTGGCTGGCGCCATCAGCTTGATCCTTGCCTTTTATGCGCTCCATACCCTGCCGATCAACTACGCGGGGCTCATGCTTATCATCCTCGGCGTCGGGCTATTCATCGCCGAGGCGTTCATCACGAGCCACGGGGTCCTCGGCGTCGGCGGTGCCATTGCTATGGCGATCGGCTCGGTCATGCTCATCGAATCTCCGTCACCCTACCTCCGGATCTCCTGGGCCGTTATCGTGCCGGTCGTGGCGCTATCCGCTCTTCTGTTCATCATTACCGTAACCATGGCGGTGCGCGTCCACCGTGAGAAAGCCGATACCGGCAAGGAAGGAATGCTCGGTCTCGAAGGAGAGGCAAAGACCGACATCTCTACGGGCGGCCAGATCTTCGTGCGGGGGGAATATTGGAACGCCTGGAGCGAATCACCCATTCAGAAGGGTGAACGGGTGAAAGTAGAGGCCGTCGAAGGGCTCAAGCTGAAGGTTAAAAGGGCAGACTAGGGGAGTAAATTCTTATTACGTTTTTCTCCTGACTTAAAGCTAATTTTTACCAAAATTGAAAAGAAAATTCTAAAACTGTACCATGAATGTCATCGAAGGGACGACGTACACGAATGCATCCTCGGTTTCATTCGTGCCACTCGTATAATTCGTTCCATTCGTGTTCAAAGCATGTGATGCCGGCTAGTATGAGTCAGGAACATACTACAGAATTCACGAAGGAGGTTCTGATATGCAAGCGATAGGACTTGGTTTGCTGGTTGCGGTAATTATCATTATCTGGTTTCTCTTCAACACGATCAAGATTCTGAAGCAGTATGAACGGGGCGTGATCTTTACCCTTGGAAAGGTGCCCGCCGACGGTGGCACGAAGGGCCCGGGCCTCATCATTCTCCTACCCGGGATCCAGAAGATGGTGCGGGTGAGCATGCGGACGGTCACCATGGACGTTCCCTCGCAGGACGTGATCACCAAGGACAACGTTACCGTCAAGGTGAGCGCTGTAGCCTACTTCCGGGTTATCGATCCGCGCAAGGCCATCATTGAGGTCGAGGATTTCTACTACGCCACGTCGCTCATCGCGCAGACAACGCTCAGGAGCATCCTCGGCCAGAACATGCTCGACGACCTGCTCTCGAACCGCGAGGCCATCAACGCCGAACTCCAGAAGGTCATTGATCTCCAGACAGAGCCCTGGGGCGTGAAGGTCACCACCGTCGAAGTGAAGAATGTGGACCTCCCGGCCGAGATGCAGCGAGCTATCGCCATCCAGGCACAGGCAGAGCGTGAAAGGCGGGCCAAAATCATCCATGCGGAAGGCGAACTTCAGGCATCGGCGAAGCTGTCCGAGGCAGCAGGGGTCATCAGTAAGAACCCCATAGCACTGCAGCTCAGATATCTCCAGACCCTTACCGAGATCGGTACGGAAAAAAACACGACCATTGTTTTTCCGCTGCCCATCGATCTCTTGTCGGCATTCCAGAAACTTATGGACAAGAAAGAGTAGCGCAACGTGTTCAGGGAGGATTTCATCGTATTCCAGCCGTTATCTGGCCAAAAAGAAAGGGGATAGGTTCTTCACCTATCCCCTTGTTCGTGAGCCGTTGTTCTTCTTTATATCTCGCTAACCGTAATGGCCTGCTGCGGGCAGTTCTCAACGCAGGTCAGACAGCTGATGCATTCGGACATATTCACCGGATCGGCCTTGCCGCCGTCCACTTTGAATACGGACTGCGGGCACATATTCACGCAGGTCCCGTCGCCGTCGCATTTGCCCTTGTCAATAGTAACCATATACATGAGCCCAGTTCCCTCCTTCAGTAAAAGTAAGATTCCAAAAATCGTCGTATAGTACCCGTCGGGGCAGATAAAATCAAGAAAGAAATGCAGAAAAAAAGGGGCCCGTCCCTGGATACGGGACAGGACCCTTTTCAGGGGAAACCATAACTCCGGTTTTATTAATGCTCTATTTCCACTCCAGCAGTCTGCTCACGAACTGAAATAGCGACCTTGTAGAGCATGCTCAGGATCAGGAACCCGATGGACCAGACGCCGATGGTGATCCAGGTCTCAGGCATCGTCGGCCAGTACGTACGCACCTGCTCCAGGGGGTTCGGCACTAAACCGCCGATGATCAGACCGAATCCCTTGTCGATCCAGAGGGAGATGAAGAGCATGATGCAGGCAAGGATGAGCGATCCCTCGTTCTTGCGGGCAGCAGGAATTACCAGCATGATGAGCGAGACGACCGCAAAGACCGATGACGTCCACATGAGGGGCACCAGTTCGGTATGGCCATCAAGCCCGAGGTAGAGATACTTGAACGAATCGGTATGACCCGGAATGCCGCTATAGAAGGCTGTAAAGAACTCGAGGCCCAGAAAAAAGACGTTGGCGAACATGGCATAAGCCACGATCTTCCCAAGCGCCTGGATCGGCTCCTTGCCGGGATCGAACCTGCTGACCTTCCTTACGATGAGGGAAAGGATAATGAGAAGCGCGGGACCGCCGGCGAATGCCGATGCCAGGAACCGGGCTGCCATGATTGCGCTGAGCCAGAAATGCCGTCCCGGAAGACCGGCGTACAGGAACGCCGTCACCGTATGGATGCTGACTGCCCAGGGGACCGACAGGTAGATAAAGGGCTTGATCCATTTCGGCGGCGGAACCCCTTTCCGGTCCGAGCCCAATGTGACCCAGCCGATCAAAAGATTCAGGACCAGGTAACCCGACAGCACAAGGAAATCCCAGAACATGACGGAATTCGGCGTCGGATGGAGCACTACATTCATTACCCTCATCGGCTGGCCCATGTCAGCCATGATGAACAGAATGCACATGGTCACGGCCGAGATGGCGAGGAACTCGCCGAGGATCACGACCTTGCTGAACGTCTTATAATCGTGTAAATAGTACGGGATCACGAGCATCACGGCCGAAGCAGCAACGCCGACAAGGAACGTGAACTGGCCGATGTACAGGCCCCACGACACGTCACGGCCCAAACCGGTTATACCCAATCCGTACATGAACTGCTGCAGGTAGTAATAGATCCCCACCAGCGCAAGGGCCCCGAGAAAAAATATCCATGCCCAGTATTTTTTACTTCCTTCGAATGCTTTCTCAAGCATGGTCGCTTCCTCCTATGAGATAATAAACGGCAGGACCGGTACCCAAGTCGGATTTACGCCTGATCGTATACTTTGTCGAAACGATCTTTCTGACCTCTGAATTGGGATCTTCGATGTCGCCGAATACCAGGCCGCCCTTGGGTGCAGCCTCCACGCAAGCCGGCATCTTGCCGATCTCGAGCCGTTCCGAGCAGAAGGTGCACTTCTCCACGACGCCCTTGGTCCTCGTTGGGTATTCCTTGTTTTCTCTTTCGGGGTTGATGGCCTTCCGGGGGTCAACCCAGTTGAAACTCCGCGCTCCGTAGGGGCAGCCCGCCATGCAGAACCGGCAGCCGATGCAGCGGTGCATGTCTTGCATCGTGATCCCGTTCGGGAGCTTGAATGTTGCCTTCGTGGGGCACACCCGAACGCACGGGGGATTGTCGCAGTGGTTGCACAGCACCAGAAAGGGCATTTCCTTGAGGTGTTCGTCCATGAACTTGTTTGGCTGGCCCGGGAACGCGTTCTCATATGCGGCCTTCCATATCCACTTGATCTCTTTCCTCGTATCGACGCTGCCGTCGGGATTCCGGAAGTCAGGGACGTTATGCGTGAGGTGGCATGCATCAATGGTCTTCTTGAAATCCTCGTCAGTCTTGAACTTGCTCATGTCCACGACCATGGCCCATCTTTTTGCCGTCAGGGCGTCCTTGTTCGGCTCCACTTGCGATGGATCCAAGCCCTTGACCCAGATCGGATGCGTCGCGTTCGCAACGGAAGCGCCAAACCCCAGAATGGAGGAGATGCCGGCAATTTTCAGAAATTGTCTCCTGTCCATGCTCATGATTTATTCTCCTCCTTTTCCTTCGGCTGAATATGACAATCCCAGCAGAAAGGCTTTACCGCCATGTAATTATGACACTCGTCACAGAACTTCTTCTTATTGGAGTGGCACTGCATGCAGCCGTTCTGCAAGCTCATATTGAATTTCTTATGGTTCGACGTGCTGATGTACTGACGGTTCATGTTGCGGACCACGGAGTCGCGCCAGAGGTTGATGAGCTGCATGTGTTCGGTCCGCATGAATTCCTTGGACTCAACACACTCCTTCTTTCCGTACTGTTTTTCCCATTCCTGGATCGCCGGGGTATCCACCTTCGGCTCGGGCTTGGCGTTCACCTTGCCGATATTGTAGTAAAAAGGAAATGTGGCAATGCCGACGAAAATCAGGAGGCCAATGATTATTTTCCCGCCGTCATAGAGTTTCATTAGGCTTTCTCCTCCTTCTGGGCTTTTGCAGGGAGGGGTTCACCGCGCAGATTGGTCGTCCTCTCCTTTTCGCCCTTCATGATCAGCGCGTTGGCCACCAGCTCATGGAGGCCGGTGACATTCACGCCCGGGACCCAGTAATCCATGAGCGGCTTCAGCGTTGCCCGATCGATGGCACAGATATTGGCGAGCATGTTCACGCCATAGTGTTCATGCACATACTTGACCGCGTTCGCCCTCGGGAACCCGCCCTTCATCCTGAGGTCCATATCTTCCGAGGCATTGAGGCCGGACCCGCTGCCGCAGCAGAAGGTCTTCTCGCGGATGGTATCTTCGGGCATTTCGTAGAAGTTGTTCACCACGCTCTTGAGCACGTAGCGTGGCTCTTCCAAGAAGCCCATGCCGCGCGCAGTGTTACAGGAATCGTGCCACGTAACGACGAGGTCATCGTTCCTGCTCGGATCAAGTTTAAGCTTTCCGTTCTTTATCAGGTCCGCGGTGAACTCGACAACATGGATCATCTTTGTCGATTTTGCATGCTCGAAGACCGTGCCAGTGATCGGGGACTTGGGGACCTCGAGGAAGTCTGCGGGGCCGTTCCAGGTGTCCATGTACTGGTGGAGGACCCTCCACATATGGCCGCACTCGCCGCCGATGACGTATTTGACCCCGAGCCGCTTGGCCTCGGCATAGATCTTCGAGTTGAGCCGCTTTGCCAGCTCGTTCGAGGTGAAGAACCCGAAGTTGCCTCCCTCCGAAGCGTATGTGCTCCAGGTATAATCCAGCCCGAGCTCTTCGAAGAGCATCATGTAGCCCATGGCCGTGTACGTGCCCGGATCCGCAAAGAGGTCGCCCGATGGCGTCACAAAGAGAATCTCGGCGCCCTTTCGGTTAAAGGTCGGTTTGATCCTCTTACCTGTAACGGTCTCAATGTCATCGAGCATGTATTCGAGGTTGCCGACGATAGTATGGGGCTCGAGACCAAGGTGGTTCCCCTTCATGTAGCAGTTGGCAGCGGGACCGGCAATCCACTCGATGTTCAGACCGAGCAAGTTGAGCAGTTCCCGGCCGATAATCGTGATCTCGGCCTGGTCGATACCGTAGGGACAGAAGACCGAGCAGCGGCGGCACTCTGTGCACTGGTAAAAGTAGTACCACCATTCCTTCAGCACATCGAGGGTAAGCTCACGGGCACCGGCCATTTTTCCCAGGATCTTTCCGGCCGTGGTGAACTCTTTCCGATAGACCGAGCGGATCAGTTCGGCGCGGAGGACCGGCATATTTTTGGGGTCGCCAGTGCCGATGAAAAAGTGGCACTTATCAGCACAGGCTCCGCAGCGGACGCAGATGTCCATGAAGAGCCGGAACGACCGGTACTTCTTCAAGCGGTCCGCGATGCCCTCTATGAGGATTTCCTTCCAGTTTTCGGGCAGTTTCCAGTCCGCATCTGCCGGTCGCCAATCGCGGGGATTTGGAAACCCGATGGTCTCGAGGCTCTTCGGCTTGGATCCATGGCAGAACATGCCCTCTTTTAACACGACGGGCGTATCCATCCACCCCGACTTAGGCGGCGTGTAATCTATCTTCGACAGTTCTTCTGGTTTCGGAAGTTTTGCCATGATTACTCCTTTTCTACCGGGATCCCGGCATCTTTCATCTTAGCTCTGAAATCATTCTCGTATTCCTCGTAAGTGTGGACGTGAACCGGATAGTTCCAGGGATTGACATGCCGCTTCATGCGGCTGTTGTTCGCCAGGTTCCGCGTGGGGCTCAGGAACACGCCGCCCAGATGCACAAGCTTGCTCATCGGGAAGTAGGCGAACAGGACGCTCAGGAGGAAAAAATGGATAAAGAAGATCACACCGATACCCTCAGGAACCGTAGGCTTGAAACTGAGCAGCCCCATTGCGAGCACCTTCACGCTAACGATGTCCGTTTTATAGAAGTAGCGCATCAGAACGCCGGAGATCGCGATTCCCAGTATAAGGAAGAGAGGAAAGTAGTCGGCTATGAGCGAAATGTATCGCATCTGGGGAATACCGATTCTCCTGATGAACAGGTAGGTCACTGCCAGAAGGAGAATCACATCGGTCATATAGAGGAGTGGAGCGCCGATCTGGAGGAAGCTGTCGAGGCCTTCCGCAAGTTGGACCGCTGCCGGTACCTTCTCGATGAAGAACCGCATATGACGGAACAGGATGATGAGGAATGACCAATGGAACGCCATACCGGCAAGCCAGAGCCACTTTGCTTCTCCGTAGGCAAGCTTGCTTTCACCGTTCAGCTGCGTTTTGAGGTTTCTGAACAGGGAACGGAAGACGAGCACCTCCAGAGCCATGCGCCCGATCACGCCCAGCATGCTGGATGGACTTTCAAGTTTGCTTTGTTTGATCCAGGGAAAGGACTTCTGCTGCCCGCAGGTCGTGGGAATGCGAAACGGGACCGGCGAACTTCCCCATTTGAGAACGCGGACGATCATCCCAACGACGAACATGAGGAACGCCGCATAAGGGATGATGACGCCAAAGAGGAACCGCAGATTCGCCGCCGCCACTCCTGCATAAGCAATCAGGACAAGCAGAAGAACCGCGATAAAAGAAACTAAGGCTTTCATATCGTTACCTCTTTTCGTTTATAAGATAAACAGCGATGCCGGCTCGAAACCTGATACTATTCCTTGTTTTGATCGAGCAGCTGGGCCTTCTGCAGGAGCCGAAACGTCATATTTCTCGCTTCGTTCGCCTTGAGTTCGTAAATCTTTTCCCGGCACTTCATGTAAATGTCGAACGAATAGAGGGCCAGGTCATCGATAGCGGAATCAAATGTTGATAGTGCCTCCAACATCCCCTGCTGCTTCAGAATATCGTCTCCGAGCTCTTGCCGGATGACTTTCTTCAGACGAAAGATAAAAGCAACGGCCTCGGACGGCGTAAAGTCCTGAATCGCTCGGATCCTGATTATGCTGTCAAGAAACGCTGAAACTTTATCCTGAAGCATTCCCTGAAGCAGCGCGTCAAAAAGGTGCTCTATTCCCTCGGAGATCGTGTACCCGACGGGATTCGTGAACTGGTCCTTTTTCTTTTTAAGAAAACGGGACGTATCGTCAGGATATGCCTCCGTGACGGCATCGAACCACCTTTTAACGATAGCAGTTTTTCTTTCCTGCAGAAGTCTTTTCAGATCCATATCCATTCACAATCTGTCAGCAATGGCTCTGCAGCACCTGCTACAGAGTTTTATCCGCTAAAAGAACAGCAGATGTTTGACCGACTCCATCTCTTTCTGAATATCACCGTAGGATACGAATTTCGTCTTGAGTTCGGCCCCCATATCTTCGGCATCAGTGATGATCTGGTCCTCTTTGAGACCCAAACGTTCCATATCTTCCTTGCACACCCAGACGGGCAGGTCGATGAGCAGACAGCTCTTGATGTGGTTCTCCGTGGTTGTCACCCCGTAGAGCTTCATGGCCTGCTGGTTCTTAACGGCGTTCAGCACGCCGTCGCCGACGAACACCATGGTCGGGACAACGGAGTCTCCTTCGTCCATGTAGATCTCCGCGGTCTGGCTCGCGATCGCATGGGTGAGCGCGAGACGGGGGTTCTCGCTCTTGTACGGCGGCCTCTGTACAACGAACAATACTTTTACGGCACCCATTTACTCACCTCCTATATGCAAAAGTCGGTCGGTCTTGACAGTCTTTGCCAGGTACCAGTCCATGCTCGCCCGCTTCATGCCCTCGGGCGTATCTTCCTTGTGGTATCCCCTGGCCTCGGCGCATGCTTCGCATACCGTAACTTCCATACCCTTGCCCATGAGTTCCTTCATGCGCTTTTCAAGATGAGAATAGTCTTTGAATGCTTTTTGGCCCTTTTTGGCCATCATCACGGCATTGCCGGAGAGCCACATGTTTACCTTGTGTCCTTTGGCCATCCCCGCCTCGGCAAGCTTGAACGCAAAATCGAGCGACATCGAGCCGACCAGGGAAGGGAATACTCCCAACGTTAATTCTCCCATGCTATCCTCCTTAATAGTTTCTGACAGGCGAAGAGATATCTTCGCTTGCGTTCACTCGGATGAATGGTGATTACGTTCCTCGCCCCCATCCTTCGTGTTTTTTTATACTACAACCAGGCCGTCTTCTCGTAGTCGTTCATGATGAGATCGACGATGTCACCGTAACCGATGACCTTCACCTTGGAGTTGACGTTCGCCGCTGTAAACCCTCTCGTCTCGAGATCATCGGACAATACGTAAAAGTTCGCGCCAGCTTTTGACAGCACCGGCGAATCTTTGCCATTTTCCTTTACCACAGCATGGTAAATGCCGTTTTCAACGAGGATGACGCCCAGCTTTTCGGCCTTCATTCTCTCAAGGGTTGCTTCGGTCCTTCTCCAGTCGCTCAAAAATACCGCTAGCTTCATAATATGTTCACCTCCCCGCAGCGTATTTTTAATAAAAAAACAGGGGATAATTTTTCAACTATCCCCTCTCAATATGATTGTCTGTTCTCTCATTAAATCTCGGTTACCGTGATCGCCTGCTGCGGGCAGTTTTCCACGCAGGTCAGGCAATTGATGCACTCGGACATATTCACCGGCTCGGCCTTGCCGCCTTCCAGCTTGAATACCGACTGGGGGCAGACATTAACGCAGGTGCCGTCGCCGTCGCACTTGTTCTTGTCTATTGTTACCATGTACATGGTATCACATTCCTCCTTACAGCAGAATAATTCTTCTCGCCCAAACAGTTCATGGCGATTGCGGTCCTGGTACTCCTGCAGGAACACGGTCTCACCATGCCCATTGATGTTCCCCTATTACCGCAGACCACCCAGTCCCGGACATTGGCGCCGTAGGCCTGGATGCACACAGGGGTCACCCTCTTTCGACGAGCATATTACGACCCTGCGCCCTCACCGTTATGGACGGGATCAGTGTTCGATGTTCTCGCAGTAGCAGGTTCTATACGCAGCCGGTCGGCTTCGGAAGGCCCGCGATTTTGCATGCCTGCTTTGCAGGACCGCCCGGATAGAGCTCGTAGAGATATTTGGTATTCCCCTTATCGGGACCGAGCTTCTTACCGATTTCCTTAACGAGGATCTTGATCATCGGCGCGATCTGGTATTGCTTATAGTAGTCGCGCAGGAAATTCACGACCTCCCAGTGCTGATCGGTCATATCAATTCCTTCGACCTGCGCGAAGTAATTCGCGACATCCATATTCCAATCGTCCAGGTTCGCCAAAAATCCATCCTCATCCACTTCGATCGTCTTGCCTTTTACGTCAATTGTTGCCATTGTCCATTCCCCTTTCATGAATAATTTTTGGGAGCTTTCTGAGCATCCCACTCTTGGTTGCCTTGTTGCTATATACAGATCACTCTGCCGTCACCGCGGTTAGAGAACAATTTTATTTTTTTGTTTTGATGATATAAAGTCGACCGTAGCCATCCATAAAGCCCTTTGGAGCGCCTGGAGACCGGTGCGTCCGCCAATCATAGCTCAACACTGCATCGTCGTAGTCCTCGCCGGGAACCATCTCGGAGCTGTCTTTCGAGAGTTGGGCCGCCGCCATGTCGAGAGCTTGCATCATCACTTCCCCAACATTCTTACTCGTTGGGTCGACGATAAACAAGGCACCGCATTGAGCACACGTCCCGCCGAGCACATTTTCCGTGGAACTGATGCGCATCGTAGTCGGTCGCTCAAGCCTGCCTCTGCAAAACGGACAGACCGGCTCAATGCCTTCCCTTGTCCCTGCCCTCAAGATAATGCCTGCTTTCTATGCTTCCTGCTTCCGTGTTCTGTACTCGCGCGCCTTACCAACCATTGCCTCGGCCCACTGCGGCGTCCCCAGCGCATGGAGATGCGTGTAACATGCCAGCACATTTTTGTACACGAGACCGTCTTCCGTACTGTTTATCCCGGCCCCGCGTTCCATATAATACGCCATTGGAGGCAAATCGTCAAGATTCGCGATTCGTGAGTAATGGAATTCATGCCCCCGGATAACGACGCCCTTTTCAAGGAACGGATTTGGACCCCTGACTTCCAATATTGTATAGCCATGTGCCTGTGGCCTTTTTTCAAGAACGAAATCAACCGGCAACACCGACGTCATGGGATATGTGCGTTCATCAACTTTCAAATTACGCCCGAGATATATCAGACCGCCACACTCCGCATAAATCGGCAATCCGTTCTCGGCTGCGGCCCTCAAGGCCCTGCAGAATCCATCATTCGCTGCAAGCTCTGCCGCCTGCGTCTCGGGAAAACCTCCGCCGATATAAAGAGCGTCTATCTCAGGAAGCGTCCTGTCCCTGAGGGCGTTGATTTCCAGTATGCGAGCACCCTGCCGTTCGAGGGCTTCCAGATTATCGGGATAATAGAACTGAAAAGCAGTGTCTTTTATGACTCCTACAGCAACCTGATCTTCCCCGCGATCAAAGACCGCTGCCGCCGGCCTCTCAGGTATCTCCAGCTCGGAAGCACTGCACGCAATATTCCACATTGCATCCAGGTCAAGATATTTTTCTGCTACGATAGCTGCGGCGCTTATTGCCTGGTCCACTTCGGGATGCTCATGGAACGGCGTCAGCCCCATGTGGCGTTCGGGGAATTCGCCTTTCCTCTGCCTCGGCACTGCGCCCACGACCAACAGGCCCGTCGCCTGCTCTATTGCCTTCCTTACGACCGATTCATGCCGGCCCGGTAAAACGTTATTTAAAATGATTCCCCTGATATCAACTTCCGGGTCGTATTTCTGACACCCTAATACAACTGCCCCGACTGTGCTTGAGGCCTTGGTGCAGTCTACTATAAGTACAACGGGCATTTTGAGCAATTTTGTCAATCGCGCTGTACTATAGGTGCCGGACTCGTCAACGCCATCATAGAGTCCCCGGTTTCCCTCGATCACCGCCGCATCCACAGCTATCGTGTGGTCGGAGAATGACCGCAGGATACTTTCTTTTTCCATGATGAAGAGATCGAGATTATAGCAGGGCCTGCCTGCTGCCACCCCAAGCCATCCGGCGTCTATAAAATCAGGTCCCTTCTTAAAGACCCCAACCCGTCTGCCTTTCTTACGCCAGGCAGCGATTATGCCGAGCGAGAGAGTGGTCTTTCCCAGCCCTCCGCGCGTCGCAGAAATTGCCAGCCTCGGGACCGCAGGCATTACGGATTTGCCGAACCTTCCTTGTGCGGGATCTCAATAAAGCTGCCGCCGAAGTAGGAATACACCAGTTTGCCACCATCCACAAGCTCGCGGATTGCGGCCTTCACCTCGTCCCGCGTCGCGCCTTCCGCTTCCATGGCCTTGGTGATGTCTCCAGCCTTCATTTTTTTCTTGCCCTGGTTCTTTTCCACCAGCTCATATACTTTTTTTGTCAGTTCAGCAGCGTCCATAGTCGCTCCCTTCCGGATAGATTGTTCACAGCATCAAAAGACCGGCCTCGGTAGTCAACCGAGGCCGGCGTGTAGTCAGTGCGACACTTCTATTCCCACTTGAAGGTCGGCGTCATTCTGAATGATTCTCGTGCAAAGGTGAAGTCATCGATGTGCTGGTACGTGAACGGAATACCGCTCAGCTTGAAGAACCGCTCCCAGCCGATCCGCTCGATCCACTCGCCATAACGCTCGTGCTTATGCGCGTCCTTGGCATAAATCTCTACCAGGTGCTTGACCGCCTGTACGACCTCGGGCCAGCGCGGCGGATTGTTCGGGAGGAACGGAATGGCCAGCTTGGACATACGTGCCGGACCGCGGGCGTTGGACACCTTGCCACCGACGTAGATGGCGATGCCGTCGCCGGAGCCGTCGGCAATCGGGAGCGAGGGGCACATGGTGTAACAGTTGCCGCAATACATGCAGCGTTCATCCTTGATCTTCACGGACTTGGCAGCCGGGTTCGGGCTGATGGCGCCGGTGGGGCAGGATGCGATGGTCGTCGGGATCTCGCACTGGTTCCCGAGGGTGGCGTCATTTACCTTCGGTGGCTTGCGGTGAATGCCGAGGATAGCGATGTCGGAGCAGTGCACCGCGCCGCACATGTTCAGACAGCAGGCCAGTGCAATTCTGACGCGTGCGGGGAGGCTTTTGGTCGTGAAGTACTCATGGAGTTCATCCATGACCGCCTTGACCACGCCCGATGCGTCCGTTGCTGGGGTATGGCAGTGCACCCAACCCTGGGTATGGACCACGTTGCTGATGCCATAACCGATGCCGCCTACCAGATGGCCGCGCTTCTTGAGCTCGACCTGGAGCGCGTCGACCTGTCCCTTCTCGGGGAAGAATTCGACGTTGTGGCGGGTCGTCCAGCGGAGATACCCACCGCTATACTTCTCGGCAATGTCGCACATCTCGCGGATATAGTCCGTGCTCACAAGGCGGGGCGTGGCCATGCGAACGGTGTAGAGCTCGTCGCCGGTCTCGGAGACGTGTTTCATCGCACCCTTGCTAATATATTCATGGTACTTCCACTTCCCGTAGTTCTTTACGATTACGGGAGGCAGGAATTTATGATAATCAGGCGCACCAATGTCTGTTATTCTTTTCGGTTTGTCAGCCATTATAGGTTTCCCTCCTTGGAATTATTCTCGTTAGTTTTCAGGTTACTTCACTTCCCCCGGTCCCCAGAACACGTAGGGATTGGTCCTCGGCGCCTTCACCATCTGCGGTATAGGCTTGAGGCCGGTTGCTTCGAGCATGGACCTCATGCCCATACGGTCTACGAGTTCGCCGATGCGCTCGCGGTTCTTTCCGTGCTCATCCCACCATTCCCAGAGCTTGCGGATGAGGTCTTCCAAGTTTTCGTAAGGAGCTTCGAGCTTCATGAACGGTACGATGACCCAGCTCATGAGGGCTCCGGTCACGATCGGGGCCTTGCCGCCGAGCATGATGGTTGCGCCCTTCTCCTTGCCGGGGCGCAGGGCCTTGGGCATGCGGTTGATGCAGTGCATGCAGCGGGTGCAATCCTTGTCGTTGATCTTGAGGGTGCTGCCGTCCCAGCTCATGCACTTGGTCGGGCACATGTCCGTGACTTCGGTCTTGATGTCCATGTCCTTGGCAGCATTCTTGACTTCTGCCTGGTCGATCCTGATGTTGTCGCGCCAAGTACCGATGATGGAGAGGTCAGCGCGCGCTACTGAAGCGGTGCAATCGTTGGCGCAGCCAGAGACCTTGATCTTGAACTTGTACGGGAACGCGGGACGATGGAGTTCGTCCTGGAACTTCTGGGTGAACGTATGGCATATGTTCATGGAGTCGATGTTCGAGAACTCGCATCGTGCCATGCCCACACAGGAGCTCGGGGTGCGGAGGCAGGAACCGGAGCCGCCCAGGTCCCAGCCCTTTGCGGTAATCTCGGCGAAGATCGGCTCGAGTTTATCCGTCTGGGTGCCGAGCCAGACCAGGTCGCCCGTAGAACCATGCATGTTCGTCATTCCGCTACCGTATTTGTCCCAGGTATCACAGAGATCTTTCAGGGCTTTAGAGGTATAGAAAAATCCAGACGGCGGATTAATGCGGACCGTGTGGAAGTGGGCCACACCGGGGTATTCTTCGGGCAGATCACAGTAACGGCCGATAACACCACCGCCGTAACCTAGGACGCCCACGATGCCGCCGTGCTTCCAGTGGGTAACTTTGTCCTTATATGATCTCTCAAGGATGCCGAGCAGATCATGAGCCGTATTACTCCTCTTTGCGGCCTTCTTGATCTCTTTTACGAAACTCGGCCATGCGCCTTTTTCTAGGTCGTCAAGCATCGGTGTCTTACCATCTTTGCTCATTAGAAAATCCTCCTTATAGAATTATTTCACTGTAGCAATCTTCTGCCGTTGTGCTATCACATAGCTTCAATAACAATTTCTGGAAAACAGTTGCACCGTAATCCTCAACGCGCTTAAACCACAGCGCACGAAAATCATTAAGGTATGTGGTCCCCCTTTCTATTGTTCAATAAAATTTATGATGCAGGAAGGAAAATATGGCAAACTGGTACTGTCAGCCATTGGCTACTGTGTACATGAAACCACTAAGAGAGTCGATTTTATGTTCACCGAGGGTTTTAGTCAAATAAAAAAAACTAATTAAACCATAACAAGTTATAATTTGCATGGTTTAGAACATATATTCGCAATGCAAATAAATACAGCCAGTTATATAACATCGCCACAGCCTTATAAATTGGGACAAATTATCATGCAAGTCAGTTGCCAGCATCCATATTAAACCAGGAAAGAGTAGGCAATTTATCAATAAAAATGTTGAAATTTATAGTAATCTAATAAATTTACCCGAAGTATGGGTACATGAACCACAGCAGAAGAATACATAAGTATAAAGAAGCTATGTCCAAGATAAACAATAGGAAATATTTTTATAATTTTACCAAGATATAATGCCGTTTGCCCCATTCTTATTGACACTCTACCCGACATTTGATAGCATCATGGGAATATACTATCTAATGAGGAGAAAAGCATGGTAGAGGCTAAAGTAACGCTTGTCCAGAGGATGCAGTTCACGGGAAAGGCAACATCTGGCCACACCCTGACCATGGACGCCGATGACGATGCGGGCGGGGTCAACGCCGGCTTTCGTCCCATGGAACTCTTGCTCGTGGGCTTCGGCGGCTGCTCAGGCATGGATGTCATATCGATCCTCCGGAAAAAACGGCAGCAAGTCGCCGGGCTTGAGATCAACGTAAGGGGAGAAAGAGCAGACTCCTACCCGAAGATCTACAAGGAAGTCCACATCGAATATATCGTGAAAGGCAAGGGTGTGGAGAAAGAGGCTGTCGAGCGCGCCATAGCCCTGAGCCTGGAAAAATACTGCTCCGTCGGTGCGACACTGGCCAAAGCGGGGACCATCACACACAGCTACAGGATCATTGAAGAGTGACGCAGGATGCAGGATGAACGACCACGGGAGTGATCCGGCTTGTCGTCATGCACCGCGGATCAGACATCAGTCCTTTGCTTTGTTCTTGATACTCTCCAGTTCCTTCTTCAGATTATCAATCTGCACCTGAAGATTAATGAATCGGTCTGCAATGGGGTCCGGTATGTGGATATGATCGAGGAGCGCTTCGTCCGGTACGCGCTCGTCCTTGATCCTCACGATTTTTCCGGGAATTCCCACAACGGTGGAATGGTCCGGCACATCCTGGAGTACGACCGAGTTCGCGCCGATCTTCACATAATCGCCGACCTTGATGGGCCCGAGCACCTTAGCGCCTGCACCCACGACCACATGGTTGCCGAGCGTAGGATGGCGCTTGCCGCGCTGTTTCCCCGTGCCTCCCAGCGTCACTCCCTGGAACAGAGTGACGTTGTCGCCGATTTCGCTGGTCTCGCCTATCACGACGCCCATTCCGTGATCGATAAACATCCCTGATCCAATGATAGCGCCCGGATGTATCTCGATGCCTGTAAGGAAGCGTGCAAACTGCGACAGGGCACGGGGGATGAACGGGAAGCGCTTCTTCCAGAGACCGTGCGCGAACCGGTAGAACAGGAGCGCGTGAAACCCTGCATAGGTAAGGACGACCTCCAACTTGCTCGTCGCCGCGGGGTCCATGGAAATCGCCGCGTGAAAATCTTTTTTTATCTTAAGAAATGTCTCACCCATCTTGTTAATTTCGGGTCGCAGAATAAAAAAGTAGCTTAGTTTTGTTGATTTCTATTCGGCAATCGCCATCCCTACTCCCTGAGCCACCCGGGAGGCACTCCTGCCTTACGCGCTTCTTCCGGAATAACGACGTCGAGCATGTTCCGGGCCTCATCGATTTGCTTCTGCACTTCTTTCATCTCCTGCCCGATCTGCTCGGCTTTGACCTTATTCTCGATCGGACCGTATGCCGGTCCGCCCGAGCTCATGAGCAGCTCCGTCCGCTGCTGGTCAAGCTCCCGGTAGCGCTTCTCCGCCTGATCGCGGCGGTCCGTCCATTCCTGGACGCGGTCCTGCCATTCGGCCTTCCGGCTTTCATCTGCTTCTTCTTCACTCTCCGGCCCTGCAGTTCCGCCCGTTACGTTCTGAGGCTGCTGACCCTGCCCGGCCTCGCCCTTCCGCGAATCTTCCACTTTTCGGGCCTTCGGACGGTATTGCTCGGGCACGTTTCCCAGCCCATCCGTAATATGAACACCACCGCTGTCGTCCGTCCACGTATAGAGGTAGCTTTTCCGCTCGTTGCTTCCCTCCTGCGCTCTTGCCTGTAAACCGTTGGAGAAGATTGCGGCCGAAAGAACGACCACGATGATAGCGTACCGCACGTTCCACCTCCCCTGGCACGTTCCGATGCAACCGCTCATGCCGAATGCTCTATCGTGCAAACGGCATATGCCGCGATTCCTTCGCCCCTGCCAGCGAACCCGAGCCCCTCGGTTGTCGTGGCCTTGACATTGACCGCAGACCGGTCCGTCTTGACCGTCGATGCGATATTCGCGACCATTTCCGGGACATAGGCTGCCATTTTTGGCCTCTCCGCCACGATTGTGGCGTCTATGTTGTTTACGCGAAACCCGCCCTCGTTCAGCAGCCGATACACCTCGGCAAGGAGGGAGAGGCTCGATATGCCCTTGTACTTCGGCGCCGTGTCCGGAAAATGCCGTCCGATGTCGCCAAGCCCCGCAGCGCCGAGCAGCGCATCGCAGATCGCATGGAGCAGAACGTCCGCGTCGGAGTGGCCAAGGAGTCCTCTTTCGGAGGGGATATCCACGCCGCCGATCATAAGCTTCCTTCCTTCAACGAGGCGGTGTACATCGTAACCCATGCCGATTCTCATACTACCTTCTCTTGAGGATCTCTTCCGCCAGGAGGAGGTCCTCCGGCGTGGTGATTTTGATGTTGTCGTAGCTTCCCATGATCACTCGGACCTTGCCGCCTGCCCGTTCGACGAGCGTGGCATCATCAGTTCCATAGAGGTTCTGCTTGTACGAATCTTCATAAGCACGCCTGAGGATCTTAACCGGGAAAGCCTGGGGGGTCTGTATGGCCCAGAGCCTGCTCCGCTCAAGCGTGTGGACGACCAAGCCCTTGTCGTTCACCTCTTTTACGGTGTCCTTGAGCGGCACGCCGACAGTAACACACTCTCCCTTCTTGGCGTGATCAACAGTATCTTTGATCATATCGTGTGTGACAAAGGGCCTCACCCCGTCGTGAATGAGTACGACCGACGCGTCCTTCTCAAGCTTCTGCAGTCCGTTCTGCACAGAATCCTGCCGTTCCTTGCCTCCCACGACCAGGGTCTTTACCTTGGTGATATGGTATTGTTCGATGATTTCCTTGAGGCAGATCTCCATGTCTTCCTTCGAGAGGATCGGTATGATCTCATCGACCTCCGACGCGCGCTGGAACATCAAGAGCGTATGCGCCAGCATGGGCATGTCACCGAGCGGCAGGAACTGCTTTGCCACGGCCTTTCCCATCCTCCTGCCCATGCCAGCGGCAGGTATGAGCGCTGTTACCTTTGACATAGTTACCTCACAGCAGGAGTTCTCCGGAAACAGGTGATGCTGATCTTCTATAGCTATCGATCTCTCTGCTGCATCGGTCTTAATAAATCCGATTTTTCAGTTCATCTGATCATTTCTTAAAATTTTTTAACGACCACCTTGAACCGCTTCGACATCGGTGATTCCATATCGATGGCAACACGGAGCTGGAACTGGTCTTCCCGGTCCATGGTCAGGACATCAAAAGGGAGGATAATCTGCCGGTCTTCCATGAACGGCTTTCCGAGATTCACCTTCATCCCTGCGTCCACGGCCTCCTCAAGGGCGGCCATCTCGGGTTTTGCCTCAGCCATAGGCGCGCCGGGCATCGAGGGTTCATCGGGAAGCGATTCTTTTGAGTGCTCTTTCAGCGGGAGGGCACTCTTTTCTCCCTTGCCGATTATGTCGCGGAGCATAAAGTTGTGGCGTTCAGGGGCCCTCTGCATGTCCTGAAGCACGACCTTGGAGACGGCGGTGAAGGTCTTGAGCACGCCGTCGCCTGCTGTCGCAACCGCCTCATAGAACGGGATATTGCGCGGGTTCAGGGCCTCGTTCATTTCATCGATGGACATGATATCGGGCAGGTCGCGCTTGTTATACTGGATCACCATGGGGAAGCTGGTCAGGTCAATGCCCATTTCGGCGAAATTGTCGCGGAGATTCGCCAAGCTTTCGAGGTTCGCGTCCATCATAGCGCGTTGTGAGTCCGCCACGAAGATCACGCCATCCGCTCCCTTGAGCACAAGCTTGCGTGTGGCGTTGTAGAATACCTGGCCAGGCACGGTGTAGAGATGGAACCGCACCCGGTAGTTTTTTATGGTCCCGAGTTCCACAGGAAGAAAGTCGAAGAACAGCGTCCGGTCTGTCTCGGTTGCGAGCGAGATCAGTTTGCCCCGTTGATTGGGAGCGATTCGGTGATAGATCAGATGGATGTTCGTCGTCTTACCGCAAAGGCCGGGGCCGTAATACACGATCTTCGCGTTGATTTCTCGCGTGGTGTGGTTCACTAATGCCATAGGTCATAATTACATAAAAAGAATAGTATGTCAATACTACGGCACTTTATTCGTCATCGCTGGGCGGAAAGCAAGTTTAGCGCCATCACGTGCGTGGAGTCATTCTTGCTCGCAAGCAGCGGCACGGTCCGGTTCAATCCCACGACTATATGATCGAGCACTGTTCCCTCGATGTCGGTGATCACTCCGTCCGCTTCCTCGAGAATCAGCATCCCTGCCGCATAGTCGAAGGCACGCGAGGCCGTTGCCGTAGCAAAAACGCTGATGGCGCCTGAAGCAAGATACGAAAGATCGAGGGCCGTGGACCCGAAACATCTCGTGCGCTTCGCCTGCGCAATCAGGGGCATGATCCGCGGAATATCGGTCGCCGGCGACGATGCCTCGTACGCAACGATCGTGATGCCTTGCGTGGCCGATGTTCTAATCCTCGTCCCGTTCTTGTATGCTCCGTTACCCCGTATCGCCCAGAACTCGTCTCCTCCGGCAAGGTTCATGACGTAGCCCACGGCGAGCTTGTCCAGCGTGTCGCCGTTCAGAAGCGCCAGCGACGTGGAGAAGAATGGGATCCCGCTCTTTGCGTTGTTGCTCCCGTCGATGGGATCGACGAGCACGATCTTTTCCCCCTCGCCGAACTTTCTGACGCCGAGCTCCTCGGAGATGAGCGTAAAGGCCTCTCCTTCCCGCTGCGCCTTCGCAAGCGCGGCGATGATGATGTCCTCGGCCCACTTATCCACAGGGAAGGTCTTGTCCCCGCCGGCTCCTTTGCCCAAAGGCACCGTTCCGCCTTCCGTGTTGAGGGCGACGGACAGTCCTTCGCGCATTTTCTTACCGATATGTTTGAATATTCCCAGCCATTGTTCGTTCGTCATGAAGGCTCCTTCTTATCCTCGTTCGACCAGCCTCTTTTTATAAAATCCTGAGATTTCTTCAGCCGCCTTCTTCGACATCCCTTTTACCGCTGCCAGATCTTCGACGGCCGCCTCTTTGATCTTTTCTACGCTGCCAAAATGCCGGAGCAGCGCCTTCTTCCTCGTCTCGCCGATGCCGGGGATATCGTCCAATTCGGAACGCACCGCCCGCTTCTCGCGTAGTTTCCGGTGATACGTGATTGCGAACCGGTGCGCTTCGTCGCGCACGCGTGCGACCAGGTGTGTGGTCGCGCTCGTCGGGTCAAGAATGATGGGTTCCTCCACTCCGGGAAGAAATATCCTTTCGAACTCTTTTTCTGTGCCCTCCTCCCCACTCCGTGCTTTCGCCAATCCTGCGATATCAGGCCCTTCGATCCCGAGTTCTTTGAGAACATCAAGAGCAGCGTTGAGCTGTCCCTTGCCACCATCGATCAGGATCAGGTCCGGCAGCATTCCGCCTTCCTTTGCTTTCACATACCTTCGTCTGATCACTTCCGCCATACTCGCAAAATCGTCCTGTCCTTCGACAGAGTGTATCTTGAACTTCTTATAGTTTCTCTTGTCCGGCAGGTTGTTCTCAAACGATACCATGCTTGCCACCGACTCAGTCCCCTGTATGGTCGAGATATCGAACGCCTCGATCCTGCGCGGAAGGTTCCTGAGCCCCAGTTCTTCCTGAAGCCTCAGAAGGATGCGCTCTTTGCTCCTGCGGGAGAGCAGGTGCTCACGGAGCGACTGGTTTGCGTTGTCAGATGCCATCTGCACCAGCTCACGCTTTCTACCGCGCTGCGGCACCGGCACCTCGACCTTTGCACCCCGCTTTTCCGTAAGCCAAGCCTCGATGACCACGCGGTCGGGAACTTCAACGGGCAGCATCACTTCGGAGGGGATGATCATTTCCTTGGCGTAGAACTGGTGCAGAAATTCCGCGAGAATATCCTCCTTTGTCATCCCGCGCACGTCATCGAGGTAAAAGTCCTTTCGTCCGAGAAGCATGCCGTTCCGGATAAAGAGCACCTGGACGTCCGCCCGTCCAGCCTCTGATACCATGCCGATAACATCCTGGTTCTCGAACCCCGGGGAGATGATCTTCTGCTTCTCGAATGCTCCTTCGATCTTCGCGATACGGTCCCGCAGTTCCGCAGCGCGTTCATACTCCATCTTCTCCGAAGATTCCTCCATTCGATGCTTCAGTGTATCGAGGAGGTCGCGGTTTTTCCCCTCGAGAAACAACCGTACTTGTAATACGACATCCTGATACGCGGTCTTGTCCACCTCGCCTGTGCATGGCCCCATGCATCGTCCGATCTGGAATTGGACACAGGCCCGTTCCGGCTTCTTCCCCAACTCTCTCTTGCATGAGGCCAGCGGGAATGTCCTTCGTATCAGCGCCAGAGCCTCCCACATGCCGCCGGCCGGAACGTAGGGTCCGAAGTAGAGCGCACCGTCCTTCTTGAGTCTGCGCACTACTTCAAGGCGAGGATATTCTGATTTTATGTCGAACCGAAGGTAGGGATAGTTCTTATCGTCACGGAGGATGACGTTGTAACGGGGGCGGTGTTTCTTGATGAGGTTCGATTCCAGGGCCAGGGCTTCAAGTTCGGTATGGGTCACGATGGTTTCGAGGTCAGCGACCTGGCGGACCATGATCTCGGTCTTTTCACCCTTGGATCCCTTCTGAAAATAGGAACGCACCCGGTTCCAGAGGGACACAGCCTTGCCAATATAGATTACATGTCCCTTCGCGTCTTTCATGATATAGACGCCCGGCGTATCCGGAAGGTTCTGCAGTTTTTCTTCAAGAGTCATTGCACGGTCATTCTACCATGGAAAAAGCGGGAAGAATACCGCTTATTCTCGCCCGGGATCAGTAAATCCGGATATCTTTCTTGTTGCAGTATGCAATGCCGTTTTCCTGCACGGCAGGCAACTCGTTTTGCTGCCAAAAAGATATTTGGTTTGTGCCACTCGTTAATATTGCGGTATAATTTATTATATAGAGTAATGAGTTGTATAGGACTGCTGTAGAGGTGGGGTGTTTTTACTCATAGGTCTTGATTCAACCTTTTGCCGGGACAGAGGTCAAAAATATAAATAGTAATTTTTTGTTTATATTAGACAGGCTTTCACCGGAAAGCATGACAGGTTGATGGTGTAGTGGTCTCGCATGGAATAATGTCTAAAAGTACAAAGGGGTGAGAGCAATGAAAAAGCTATTTTATCTTGTTCTTTTTAACCTCATGATGTTTCTGTCGATTACGGTGCCCTCATATGCTGCCCGTGGCGGTGCATATGCTGGAGGTGGAGCATATATTGCCCCCCGTGGTGGCGCATACGTAACTCGTGGCGGTGCATACGTTGCCCCCCGTGGCGGCGCATACGTAACTCGTGGCGGTGCATACGTTGCCGCCCCCCATGGAGGCACATACGTAACCCGTGGCGGCACATATGGCCCCTATAGGGGCGGGTATTACTACCCCGGACGTTATCCAGCATATTACCCCGGGCGTTATCCAGGATACTACCCCGGACATTATCCAGGATATTACCCCGGACATTATCCAGGATACTACCCCGGATATTATCCAGGATATTACCCCGGATTTTATTGGTCGATCGGACTGGGATGGGGTCCGGGATGGTGGGGTTATCCATATTCATACTATTCATACCCGCCTTATGTAATCCAGCAGCAATCTCCGGTCTACGAGATGCAGACCCCGCAGCAGGATGAAGAGTATTACTGGTATTTCTGCCCGGATTCTAAAAACTATTACCCTTATGTCAAACAGTGCCCCAAAGGCTGGCTGAAGGTCGTTCCTGCTCCGGGTCCATCACAGTGAAAGGAGTGAAGAAATGACTATGAATTCGCGACTGCGCACCTTTTCGTTTCTGATGATAGTCTTGGTGAGCGGATGCGCCACTGTACCCACAGGACCGACCGTGATGGTCTTGCCAGGTTCCGGCAAGACCTTTCAGCAGTTCCAGGTCGATGACGCGATCTGCAGACAGTGGGCACGACAGCAGATCGGTGCGAGTCCTCAGGAAACGTTTAATCAGAATACCGCCTCAGGAGCGGCGGTTGGCACGGTCATCGGGGCAGGCGTCGGAGCAGCACTCGGATCAGCTTCAGGCAATGCAGGTGCGGGTGCAGCGTTTGGGGCGGGAACAGGACTTCTGATCGGTAGTGCCGAAGGTTCCAATGCAGGCTACTACTATGGCAGCGAGGTTCAGCGACGATACGATATCGCCTATCAGCAATGCATGTATGCAAATGGGAATGTAATCCCGGGTATGATACGGACACGTCCTGCGCGGCGAATGCCGCCTCCGCCCCCTCCGGATCTCTCCGGACCTGTTCAGAACGAGACATCACCGCTCTATCCTGCGCCTCCACCGGGCGCTCCGCTACGATAGCCATGCTGGATCGGGACGAAGGCTTGTACCCGTTCAGAGGCGAGATTGCAAGAATGATTTGATGCAAAGGGCGTTCAGGAAGGACGTCCTCTTTTTTTTGACTTACAGGGGTCGGAAATCCGTCCTCATAACGGAGCAGGCATCATATATCGCTCGCCCTCCCCCTACTCAACCTTCACCCCCACCGCCATCTCCTGCTGCCGCAATGACCTGATCTTGTCCCGGAGCTCGGCCGCAGTCTCAAAATCCAGCGCCTTTGCCGCTGCGCGCATCTGTTTCTCAAGCGACGCGATCA
>DATJZV010000090.1:0-69236 GCA_035498715.1 Nitrospirota bacterium | reverse complement strand
TGACAAATGAACGACGTGCCCGGACTTTTGCGGGACGCGGTTCCCCGATTGCTTTCATCGCTGTCGTTATGGCGACCGTGAGCAACGTTTCCTTGTACGTCACTTCATCAGCAAGCCCTATCGCCCTTGCCTTTTTTGGATAGATCGATTTCCCGGTCAGGGTTATGTTGAGCGCATTTGTAAGGCCCACAAGGCGTGGCAGCCTCTGGGTCCCGCCGAAGCCGGGGATGATGCCGAGTCTGACTTCAGGAAGCGCAAGCGCGGTTCTCTGATCGTTGCTAAGGACCCGATAGGTACAGGCAAGAGCGAGCTCCAACCCCCCGCCCATGCAAGGCCCGTTGATTGCGGCCACCGTGGGGAAGGGAAGGGTTTCCAGCTTACTCAATATCGTCTGGCCTCGGAGTGCGAGCTGTTCGCCTGTCCCCGTGTCAGTAATAGCCTTTATCTCGGCTATATCGGCACCGACAATGAAGCTCTCTTCTTTGCCGCTTCGGAACACGAGCGCCTTGATGTCTTTTTTCGCGGCAAGCTCGCCAAGCATCCGGTCAAGTTCTTCCATTACAGGCGCGGTGAGCTTGTTGATCTTCTCGCCCGGAAGGTCAAAGGTGAGGATTGCGATTCCATCCTTGTTTATCTCATAGCTGAAGGCTGACATGGGTTCTTTCCTCAAATAGGGCTTTTCACTCTTCAATTTACAATTTTCAATGTCGCCGAGCGATTTACTTCCTTTCCACGATCATCGCACCGCCCTGTCCGCCGCCGATGCACAGGGTTGCGAGGCCTACGGACAGACCCCGACGCGCCATTTCTTTGAGGAGCGTGAGCACGATCCGGAGTCCCGATGATCCCACGGGATGGCCCACGGCAATGGCGCCGCCGTTCACATTCATGATATCGCGCCTGAATTCGCCAATCGGCTCCTCGCCCGGAAAATGTTCGGCGAAATAGTCCCTGGATACTGCAGCACGCTCGACGGCAATGATCTGCGCGGCGAATGCCTCGTTCAATTCGATGAGTTCGATGTCCTTTAGCTTCATTCCCGTGAGCTTCAGCACCTTGTGCGTGGCATAGAGCGGGCTGATGCCCATGCGGGAGGGGTCGAAACCGGCGAAAGCAACGGCCTTGATATATCCGAGCGCTTTGTATCCCAGCTCTCGGGCCTTGTCTGCACTCATGATAATGGCGGCAGCGGCCCCGTCCGTTATTGGCGACGAGTTCCCCGCCGTGACCGTTCCATATTTTCTGTCGAAGTATGGTTTCAGCTTCCCAAGCGCCTCCATGGTTTCATCCTTCCGCGGCCCGACGTCTTCTTCCAAGGGCTCGAACTTCGGCGGCACATAGAAGGGAATAACCTCATTTTTAAACTTTCCGGCCTCGAACGCGCGTGTCCAGCGCCGATGGCTTTCGAGAGCAAGTTCGTCCTGTTCTCTGCGCGTAATGCCGAAATCACGCACGAGCACCTCTGCAGTGAGCCCCATAATGAGTCCAGAGACGGGGTCGGTGAGGCCTTCTATAAGACCGATGACCGGAACGAAATCACGCGGCCTGAGCGCGAGGATTGCCTTGACTTTTGCATTGAAGTTCTTTGCGCGCTGAACCGTTGCAATCGCGTGCTGAAGTTTCTTAGTCATGTAAAAGGAATAGTTCGACATGGACTCCACGCCGGCCACGAGCACGATCTCGCTCATGCCGGCGATGATCTGGGCGTACGCGCTCGCAGCTGCCTGCATGCCTGAAGCGCAGTTCCGCTGCACGCTGTAGGCTGGTATGCGTTCGGGGATGCCAGCGCGGAGCGCGATGACCCGTGCGATGTTTGCGGCCTCGGCAGGCATGCCGGCGTTGCCGATGATCACCTCATCGATCTTTTGTGGATCGATACCCGTGCGCACCATAACTTCTTTCACGACGGCTGCGCCGAGATCCACGGCAGAGACGTCCTTGAGCGCTGCTCCGGCTTTGGCGTAGGGGGTGCGAAATCCCTCTATGATGGCGATGTCCTTCATAATTGTCGGCCTCAATGATTATTTGGTCACAGATGAACACGTCGGAATAACTTTACGATGTCTGAAGATATTACATCAACGGCAGTACGTGAACATCCGTGGCAATAGTTACTGTTTTGCCTGCATCTTCTTCAGTTCTTCATCCCTGAGGACCCGTCTCATTACCTTGCCAACGAGCGTTTTCGGGAGATGTTCGCGGAACTCAACCGCTTTTGGGACCTTGAACTTCGAAAGTTGCTCCCGGCAAAATTGGATGATCTCCTCGTCTGTCGCGGTCTCGCCCTCTTTGAGTACGATATAGGCCTTGATCTCTTCACCCAAGAACTCCTGAGGGATCCCAACAACGACAGCTTCCTTTACCTTGGGGTGCATGAACAGCACCTCCTCGACTTCCCTTGGGTACACGTTCTCGCCTACGGTCTTTATCATGTCCTTGATGCGGTCCACGATGGTGAAGTAGCCGTCTTCGTCCATCTTGGCGATATCGCCGGTGTGGAGCCATCCGCTACGCAACGCATGTGCTGTCTCTTCAGGTTTGTTCCAATAGCCCTTCATGACCTGCGGTCCCCTTAGCACGAGCTCTCCGATTTCGCCCACGGGGAGGGTTTTTTCGCCGGTCTCGATGTCGACGATTCGGGCTTCGGTGTCAGGCCAAGGGAGGCCAATGCTGCCGATCTTCCGCTTGCCGAAGATCGGGTTAGCATGGGTCACGGGCGACGCCTCGGATAGTCCATAGCCCTCCACGATCCTGGCTTGGGTCACGTGCTCGAACCGCTCCTGCACTTCGTGCATGAGCGGGCCTGCGCCGCTGATGGCAACCTTCAGTGACGTCAGGTCATACTTACGGATCTTTGGATAGTTACCGATTGCAAGGTACATGGCCTGAATTCCGGGGAATATCTCCGCCCGGTACTTGTCGATGAAGTGGAGCACCTCCTTAGGATGGAATTTCGGGAGGAGGATCAGCTGCGCCCCGATAAGAATGCCGAGGTTCATAGCGGTGGTCATGCCGTAGACATGGAAGAAGGGAATAACGCCGAGGATGACCGTTTCTCCTTCATTGTGGAGCGTGAGCCAGACCCTGCTCTGCACTGCGTTCACGACCAAGTTCCGGTGGGTGAGAATGGCTCCCTTCGGTATTCCCGTGGTCCCGCCGGTATACTGCAGGAGCGCGGTATCACCCGGGGACACGGCCGGGCCCGCGGAGATCGCCGGTTCATCCCTGATGAGGACCATGAAATCGTATATCGGAGGCACCCGCCTTACGCTGACCCACAGTTTGTCGAATCTCGCCTTTATGGGGTACAGAGCGTTCAACGGAAATGGCAGAAAATCCTTGATGCCGCAGAGAACCACGTGTCTAACGCTCGTCCTGGTCAGGATGCGGGAAATGACGGGATAGAACATATCGACTGCCACGAGCGTCTCCGCACCGCTGTCCTTAAGCTGAATCTCAAGCTCGTGTTCATGATAGAGGGGGTTTGTCGGAACGGCAACGGCGCCGAGGCGGAGCGTCCCATAGTAGGCGATGACCATTTGCGGGATGTTCGGCAGCATGAGCGCTACCCGGTCGCCCTTCTTGACCCCTAGGCCGGAGAGGGCATGCGCAAACCGGTTCGCGAGGGCATCGAGCTCAGCATAAGTCGTCTTCTTACCGTAGAAAAGGAGTGACGTGTGGTCGGGGAATTTCAGTGCTGTTTCGTGCAGCACCGCTCCCAGCGTGATGTCGGGATACTTGATGGTTGGCGGTACGCCAGCCTCATAGAATCTGAGCCAGGGATGCTCGGTATTGGTCATTACGGCAGCCATCATGAACTCCGGCGCACGACGATGGTTTTTCTCGCTGTGCTGCAGCAGTCTGCGAATTATTTCGGACTTTTATTATCCGAAATACTTCCTATTTCTATTATACCATGCCGTGAGCAGAAGGTCCTCTACCGTCTTGTTCCGGATCGTGGACGGCGGCTGCCGGAGGATTGGCGTGTTTGATACTCGCTGTTCCTTTTTTGTTTCTCTTCTAATGTTCTCCGTATCTCCCGGACATACATCCCCTCATCGGCCCATTCGACAGGGATCTTTTGGCCGATATATTTTTCTATATCTTCCAGGGAATAGACATACTCCTCGTCGGCTAGGCTTATGGCCTTACCGGTCGCGCCGGCGCGACCGGTGCGGCCGATGCGGTGCACATAATCCTCTGCGTCCTGGGGGAGGTCGTAGTTGATCACATGGGTCACTCCTTCAACATGGATGCCGCGGCTCGCAACGTCGGTAGCTACGAGGACCGGGAGCTTTCCTTCTTTGAAGTCCGCAAGTATCCGGAGCCGCTTTTTTTGGACGATATCGCCGGTGATTGCCTCTACTTTCCAGCCGTTGCGGTTCAGACGTTCGACCACCATATCGGCAGCGCGGCGTGTGTTCACGAAGACGAGGGCTCGATCCGGAGCCTCGTGTTTGAGGAGGCCGAGCAGAAGGGAGATCTTTTCATGCTTTCCCACATGGTAGAGGACCTGTTCCACCTGCTCAACGGTGACCTTCTCGGGAGTGATCGAAATTTTTTCCGGGAGATTCATGTGCTCATAGGCGAGTTCCATTACGCGGTACGAGAGCGTAGCGGAGAAAAGCATGGACTGGCGCTTGGTATAGGGTGGCATCTTCTTGATGAGGTACCGCAGGTCGTCGATGAACCCCATGTCGAACATGCGGTCCGCCTCATCGATGATCAGATAGCGGGTCTTCTTGAGGCTGTAGACACGTTGCTTGTAGTAGTCGATCAGTCTGCCCGGCGTCCCGATCAGAATGTCAACTCCCTTTTGGAGCGTGTCCATCTGCTTCTGATAATCGATACCGCCGTAAACGGCGAGGAAACGGAAGCCTGTGAATTTGCCGAGTCGTTCTGTCTCGTGGTAGATCTGGTCCGCGAGCTCGCGGGTTGGTGCGATGATGAGGGCCTGAGGGGAGTTTCCGCAATCTTGAACCGGGTTCCTGATCATCTTCGCGAAGAGCGAGATGAGAAAGGCCGCGGTCTTGCCTGTGCCGGTCTGCGCCTGCGCTGCGATATCTTCACCGCGTACGGCGCGGGGGATCACCGCTTCCTGAACCGGTGTGCAAATACTGAATCCCGCGTGCCCGATGCCTTGTCGCACTTCGTAGGGAAGATCCAATTCACTGAATCTCATACATCTCCGATCGTTGTTGAAGACATTATGTCAACGAACTGTTTTGCGTAGTATACCATAAGCGGCGCGACGAGACAAAGAGAAATTACATGCTGCTGCCAAGTTATCGCGGCGAAGCTTTTCGAGGGTTGACTTTTTAGATGCATGCTTGCGCAGAAAATCGCGGAGCTTCTAGAGATCAACGCAGTATTCTGGTGGCAACACCGGCACAGCGGGTAGAAGGGCGAGAGGGGCGAAAAGAATTATATGCCTTCTGTTTGCAGGGGAATTCTCTAAAATAATCTATTTTGACATTACCAATAAAATTAGCGAACTTTTTTCTGCGGCTCTTTTGTCTCCTCTTGGTCCAGAAACGATAACCAATAAAAGTTGCATTAATTGCTATAAAACAATTAAATTTTGTACCAATATTATATGTTTTGAATTCGCTGTTGATAAATTGTCTAACATACGGAAAAGTAATTTTTTAATTTTTCTTGTTGACAAAACATACACTCTTGTTGTATATTTGTCTACGAGGTGAACAAAACGTGCTAACAAAACTCTTCTCTTCCACAAGAGCGGAGCTTTTGGGCCTGTTCTTTAACAATCCGGATGACAAGTTCTATCTGAGAGAAATCGCGCGCCACATCGGTAAGGATGCGGCCGGGATCAAGCGGGAACTGGACAATCTGGTCAAGATAGGGCTTCTGGCAAGAGAGAAGCGGGGTGTGCAGAAATACTACTTCGCTAACAAAAGCTCTCCCATCTTCTCAGAAATGAAAGGCCTCATCTTCAAGACCACGGGGATACAAGGTGCAATGAAGGCATCTCTGTCCCGTTTGAAAGGGGTTAAGACGGCATTCATATATGGCTCATATGCTAAAGGGTCAGAAAAAGAGGATAGCAACATCAACCTCATGGTGATTGGTCAGGCGAACATCACGGAACTGAATGACATGGTGATGGGCTTGGAAGAAAAGTTGAAGAGAGAGATAGATTATCTGGTTTTTGACGAGCAAGAGTACCGCAAACGCAAGGATTCGAAAGACCCGTTCATCCGGGAGTTACTGAAAGGCAAAAAGATATTCCTGGTAGGCAAGGAAGATGAATTATAACGCGCTAAAAGAAATGGGAATCGTTGAGGAACGGACCGCCGAAATCGCGGAGATCATCGAGCTGGTGAGCCGGGCGGAACGGGACTTGGCAACGAGCAAGCTCCTGCAGGATAAAGATGATGAGTGGGCGTTTGCGGCAGCGTATCAGGCCATGGCCCGCTCAGCGAGGGCTCTCATCCTGTCCGAGGGGTTCAGACCCAAGGGGGTCAGGAGCAGAGATACGCACAAGACCGTCGTGACGGCGTCAGGAGTTATCCTGGGGGGCCAGTACAAGAGCATGATCAACAAATTTGACCGGATGCGCAGAAAATATCAAAGCTTCATGGAAGAGGCTGGGCGCATCATATCAAAGTATGAGGCTGGACAGGCGATAAAAGACGCAGAAGAGTTTGTCGCCCTGGTGATTGGCAGGATCAAGGAAAAGTACTCGCAGATGTCATTGCTGAATGATGTACCTCAGCTTGTTTCAAGATAAGGCCGCTTAAGTAAGAATCGCGGTATGCCGAAAGGGGGTGGACAAATAATGGCAGCCAAGAAGAAGGCCAAGAAGAAGGCGACCAAGAAGAAAGCCACCAAAAAGAAGTAGTTTTTATTTGATGTCCCTGATGTGGGACCGCCGGGGGCGTGAAAGCCCCCGGCGTATTTAAGAATGAAAATTGTTATTTCCTCATTACGATTACGGGCTTCATAAAATATCTCTTACTAGCTCTTATTCCATTGATGAAAGGGGGTGAAGAATACATGGCGACGAAGAAGGCCCCGGCAAAAAAAGCGAAAAAGACCACCAAAAAGAAATAATTATGTGATATGATGGATATAAATCCATACATTAAGAATTGAATCTATACCACGAAGAAGATTTTCGTGGTTTTGTTTTTCAAGAAGGAGATATTCGAGACCTGATGTATTTACCCATGCAGGAGGGGAGGCGGCGGAAGAAGACAGTATCATGCGTAAAAGAAACTATATGAAGGCTGACCGCAGTGTTTGGACGGTGCGCAAGAAAAGGATGCTTATCGCCGCGAGCGTCCTTTTGGCCCTCTATCTTCTTGCATCATCCATCCTGGGTGAGATGGGGCTGGTGAAGTATTACCGGATGAAGGCTCAGTATAACACCCTTACCGAAGAGATATCAACGCTCAAGCAGGATAACGCCAGACTTGTGCGGGATGTCCGCGCACTGAGGACCGACCCTGCCTGCATAGAGAGGATCGCACGGGATAAACTGGGGCTTGCACGGCAGGGGGAGATAGTGTACTATTATAGTGAGCCCTGAGAGAAGCGGATCCTATTTCGAAATCCTCGATACGAGACAATGTCAAGGGAATCTAAGCAAAACATCGAATAGAGAGCATACGCGAGGCTTTCTTTGTGTCTTGACGGTTCTTGTGTAATTCGATGGCAGTACTTCGGATTTCACGATTGTCCTAAATCCCATGTCGGACCATCCCCTCTTCATAGCTTTTGTCTGGCACATGCATCAGCCGTACTATAAGGATGATATCACCGGCTCTTATATCCTCCCCTGGGTGCGCATGCACGGGATCAAGGACTACTACGACATGCCCGCGCTCCTGACCGATTTCCCCGATATCCACCAGACCTTCAATCTTGTTCCGTCCCTATTAAAGCAAATACAGGATTATGTAGAGAACAACGCGACGGACAAGTTTCTCGATCTCACGCTCAAACGTGCAGCTGACCTCACCTACGACGATAAGATATTCTTGCTGCGAAATTCCTTCTTGGCCAACTGGGACACCATGATTAAGCCTTACCCTGGATACTGGAGGCTGCTTGATCGGCGGGGCACCAGCGTGTCACCCAGCGATCTTCAGAACGCTACGCGGTATTTCTCGTCTCAGGACTATCTCGATCTTCAAGTCTGGTTCAACCTCACCTGGTTTGACCCTATCTTCAAGCAGACCGACCCATTCCTCAAGGGGCTCATCCAGAAGGGCTCGGGATTCACCGAAAACGAGAAGTTGATTCTGGTCCAGAAGCAGCGCGATGTCATGGCCCTCATCATACCGGAGTACCGGCAGTTATCGGAGACGGGAAGGATAGAACTCACTACTACGCCGTTCTATCATCCCATCCTCCCGCTTCTGTACGATACAGACCTCGCAAAGGAGGCCTCGCCGGACATCCACCTCCCCGGCAGCCGCTTCGCTCATCCCGAGGACGCGAGGGCCCAGATCGATCGGGCGCTTCAGTACCATGAGAAGCTTTTCGGTTCCCGTCCCGCAGGTATGTGGCCCGCGGAAGGGTCGGTGGCCGAAGATATCCTTCCGCTTCTTACCGATGCGGGCATTAAATGGATCGGTACGGACGAGGGAGTCCTCGCCCGCTCACTCGGCATTCACATCGAACGGGACTTCGCCGGGGTGATGAAAAACCCCGAGGTCCTTTATAAGCCGTACTTGGCGGGCCGGGGAGACAATCGTGTGTCTGTCGTGTTCCGCGACCACACACTATCGGACCTCATTGGGTTCGTCTACTCCAAATGGGATTACAAAAACGCAGTTCACGACCTCATTGACCGGTTCCACCGCGTGCGGAAGAGCCTTAACGACGGGCCCAACCTGGTCTCGATCATTCTCGACGGAGAGAACGCTTGGGAGTACTACCAGAATGACGGCAGGGATTTTTTCCTGTATCTCTACGAAAGACTCAGCGGGGAGCCAGGACTCCGATGTGTTACCGTCGGAGAGTATCTCAAGGAGCATCCGGCGCGGGCAAGGATCGAACGTCTCCATGCGGGCTCATGGATAAACTCGAATTTTCGGATCTGGATCGGCCACGAAGAGGACAATCGGGCATGGGACCTGCTCTCGCAGACGCGCGACGCGCTTATGGACTACGCATCGCGGGACGGCGATCAGGAAAAGGTCACTAAGGCGTGGAATGAGATCTATATCGCTGAGGGAAGTGACTGGTGCTGGTGGTATGGGGACGACCATTTTTCGGAGAACGACGAGGAGTTCGACCTGCTGTTCAGGACGCACCTGATGAACGTCTACCGCATCATCGGCCAGGACGTGCCGGACGAACTCCAGATCCCCATCCTGCGCGAGGACCGTCAGGCGCTGCCGACGGTGGAGTTAACCGCGTTCATCACCCCTACGATCGACGGGCAGGTGACGAATTATTTCGAATGGTTGCCCGCAGGGTTCTATGATGTGAGCCAGGGCGGCGGGGCCATGCACCGGGGCGCATCGATCATCGCACACATCTATTACGGCTTCGACCTCAAGAATATGTTCATCAGGCTCGATCCGAGCCAAAGCCTCAAGGACGAAAAAGTGTCAGACCTCGCCTTCTTCATCAATTTTTTGAGCCCCAGAGGAATGGACGTAGAAATACGGGTCGTGCCGCAGGAACGGCGCGTGAGCGCGGTGCTTTTCCGCGGGGAACGCAGTTCAAGAACGCAGGCCGCCGTGATTCATACCGTGGCCGTGAACGATATCATTGAGCTTGCAATGCCCTTTGACCTGCTCGGCGTAAAGCCGAACGACGATATACAGGTATTTGTGACCGTGGAGCGGTCAGGTTCCGAGATCGAGAAATGGCCGTTCCGCGGGTATATTCAGTTCAAGGTCCCGACAGACGATTTTGAGGCGATGATGTGGCAGGTGTGACTTTGTCCTCTTCCTTTGCATAAAATCGTGCTACAATAGAATTCGCCAGGGGAATGCAGTTCGTTTTATGATTTATTTATTATTAAAGGACTGATGACATGCAAAACGGACCTCGGCCATGGATCGTTGTAGTATGTGTTGCACTGCTCCTGATCGCAAGTTGCAGCACAAAAACCGTGGAGCCTCCCACCCCGGCTGCGCTGGTATCTCTCTCGGTAGCGCCGGTCAACTCGAGCATTGCCCCCGGGACAACTGTGCAGTTCACAGCCACGGGAACGTTCTCGGATAACAGCAAGCGAAACGTGACAGCATCGGTAACCTGGGATTCATCGGATTCGGGAATTGCCACCATCAGTAATACGGGGCTGGCTACGGCGGCCACGACCACCGGTTCCACCGTTATTAGTGCTATTTCCGATGGTATAACGGGAACGACAACACTTTCCACATCTCATGTTAATTTGATCATGGTTACACCAACAAGCCCGCCATGCATCGCTCCGGGGACGACTCAGCAGTTTGCAGCAACGGGGACTCTTGTGGACAGCACGGTACAGAACTTGACGTCATTCGCGACATGGACTTCATCGGATATGGGGATAGCCGACGTCAATGATGCATTGGGTTCAAAAGGCCTAGCTACTGCCGGTGCGACCATCGGAACAGCCACTATTGAAGCGATCTATGACGGCGTCACCGGTACCGCCACGCTCACCTCGTCCCACGTGTCGTCTATTGCGGTAGCGCCAGCGAGCACTAGTATCCCCAAGGGGATAACACAACAGTTCACGGCCACCGGAACGTTGTCAGGTGGCTGCGCCAACACGCAGGACTTGACGACAACGGCATTATGGAGTTCATCGAGTACAACCGTTGCTGCCATCAGCAATAAAGGGCTCGCCACTGCTGTCAACGTCGGCTCCACGGACATTTCAGCGACGTTTGACTTGGTCACCTCATCGACAGCCACGATCACGGTAACTCAGCCTGTTTTACAATCGATTACCGTGACGCCGGCGAACCAGAGCATTGCCCTCGGGCAGACCCAGCTGTTCACTGCCATAGGGACTTTTTCGGACAACACGACTCTGGATATCACTACATCAGTAATATGGAACTCTTCGGTTACCGGAATTGCCACGATCAGCAATACATCAGGGACGAAGGGGCTTGCTACGTCCTTTTCCGAAGGTACAACCACAATCACAGCAAGCTTTTCCGGCATTGCCTCTAACGCAGCCACGCTGACGGTAACGCCGGCTAAGTTGGTATTAATCACGGTGTCACCGGCTTCAGCCGATATTAGCATCGCTTCCACGACAACTAAACAGTTTACGGCCACTGGAACGTTTACAGACGGGAGCAAGCAAGACGTGACAACATCAGTAGCCTGGAATTCTTCGGATGCCAATGTTGCAACCATCAGCAACGCATTGGGTTTTCAGGGGCTGGCTACGGTTTCTCTTATTGCTCCGCTTCCTGCTTCGACCATTATTACGGCGGCCCTCTCAGGCATAACCTCTAATACCGCTATACTGACAGTAACTTTTTAGTCGACAAACCATCCGGAACGATTAACCGCTCTTTCGACGGCACCTCCCGGTTGTACATTTCCAATCATATGCATACAAATACAGGGAGAATTTTTCTTTTTTGGGTTAAAATCTGCCGGATATTTTCTTGACAAGATAAGGGTTTTTTGTATAATAACAGTCTGTTTTTCCATCCTTCTTTTCGATTTTTCCGGGCAGGGGTAATCATTGACATTTCAGGAACTTATACTTACCTTACAACAGTTCTGGGCCTCGAAGGGCTGCGTCATTCACCAGCCCTATGACACTGAGGTAGGGGCGGGGACTTTTCATCCGGCTACGTTCCTCCGCGTCCTCGGCCCTGAACCGTGGAAGACAGCCTATGTTCAGCCTTCACGCAGGCCAACGGACGGCCGCTACGGAGAGAACCCCAACCGCATGCAGCACTACTATCAATTCCAGGTGGTCCTGAAACCTCATCCGGAAAATGTCCAGGACGTATATCTTGAAAGTCTTGTTAAGCTGGGAATCAATCCCCTGAAGCACGATATCCGTTTTGTCGAGGATGACTGGGAGTCACCGACGCTTGGCGCATGGGGGCTCGGATGGGAGGTCTGGCTCAACGGCATGGAGGTCACCCAATTCACCTACTTTCAGCAGGTGGGTGGCATCGACCTCAAACCAATTTCTGCCGAACTCACTTACGGCATTGAGCGGCTCGCCATGTACCTTCAGGGCGTGAACAATGTCTTTGATCTTGAGTGGACCAAAGGCGTGAAGTACGGCGATATCCACCACGACACTGAAATTCAATTCTCGAAATATAATTTTGAACTTTCGGACCGGGAGATGCTCTTCCGACATTTCGAGTCCTACGAACGGGAGTGCGAAAAGCTCATTAAGGCTGGTGTCGTACTACCCGCCTATGACTACTGCCTCAAGTGTTCCCACTCGTTCAACCTGCTCGATGCGGCTGGTGCGATCAGCGTGACCGAGCGCACGGGCTATATCGCCCGAGTAAGGAAACTTGCCCGCGCCTGCGCCCACGCATACCTGGCCGAGCGGGAAGCGAAGGGGTTTCCGATGCTGAAAAAGTGATGGCGCAGCTTGGCCCCGAAGTGGAAGCTGTAAATTGAAAAATGGAAATGGAAATGGGTGTGGGGAAATGGAATCTCATGATAAAATTCCCAATTTTCATTTTTCAATTACATTTGATGTCAGGAGAGATTGATTGTCCAAAGAATTCTTATTAGAGATTGGGACCGAAGAAATCCCGTCCCGGTTCATTAATCCGGCACTGGGAAAGATGAAGGACCTTTTCACCGAGCTCCTGGCCTCGGGCCGCGTTGCGCTCGAGAACGGCACGATCCAGACTTATGGTACGCCTCGACGGCTCGTGCTCTTAGCGCCGCGGCTCGCCGAGCGGCAGCAAGACATTTCAAAAGAGGTCGTCGGCCCGCCGAAGAAGGTTGCCTTCGACGCTGACGGCAAGCCCACGAAGGCAGCGATGGTCTTTGCCGAGAAGAACGGTATTCCCGTAAATGCGCTTGCGTTCAAGACAACAGACAAGGGCGAGTATGTTGTCGCCCGTATTGATGAAAAAGGCGGCGATACCGCAGTCTGGCTCGAGCAGGTACTGCCGGAGTTCATCCTTTCCATCCCGTTCCAGAAGACCATGCGTTGGATGGACAAGGACATCCGCTTTGCCCGGCCAATTCACTGGATACTTGCCCTCTGGGGTGGTTCTGTGGTAAATTTTGAATTGAACGGCATCAAGAGCGGCAACCTTTCGCGCGGCCACAGGTTCATGAGCCCTGGGGCATTCATGGTTAAGGACTTCAAGTCCTATAGCCTGCAGACGGAACCGAACGCTGTCGTGATCGATCCCGAGGTCCGGAAGCAGCGGATCGTCCAGCAGACTCGGGAACTGGCGCAGGCGAAGGGCGGTACAGTGCTCGATGACCCCGGGCTCGTGGAAGAGGTTGCGAACCTCGTGGAATACCCCGTGGCTGTCATGGGCTCGTTCAGCAAGGATTACCTCAGAGTGCCGAAAGAGATCCTGATCACGGCAATGCGCGAACACCAGCGCTATTTCAGTGTGGTGGCTTCCGACGGGAATCTCCTTCCCTGTTTCATCACGATCAGCAACACACGCGCCGAGGATATGGAAGTGGTGCGTGCTGGCAACGAAAGGGTCCTTTCGGCGAGGCTCTCGGATGCTGCCTATTTTTTCGATCACGACGTAAAACAGCCGCTTGCCGACCGGGTCGAGGGGCTCAAGAAGGTCACCTACCAGGAAAAGCTCGGCACGATTTACGATAAGACCGAGCGGGTGAAGGCGCTGGCGATCTACCTTGCCGGGATCATAAAGGCGGACAAAAACGCGTCCGCGAGGGCAGCCTATCTGTGCAAGGCAGACCTGCTTACCGGCGTGGTAGGCGAGTTTCCCAAGCTCCAGGGCGTGATGGGCAGGCAGTACGCGCTTATCTCGGGCGAGGACCAACGTGTCGCGGACGCCATTCTTGAGCACTACCTGCCGCGCTTTGCCGGAGACAAGCTTCCCGCATCAGCCGAAGGCGTTTGCGTCGGGATCGCGGACAGGATCGACAGCATCACGGGTTGTTTCTCTGTGGGGCTCATTCCGAGCGGTTCCGAGGACCCCTATGGTCTGCGTCGGCAGTCCGTGGCCATCCTGAACATGCTGATCGAACGGGGTCTTCGGTTATCGCTCGTGGACTTGATTTCCGAGGCATGTAGGCAGTACAGGCTCAAAGACAAGGACACGATGAAGGTCGGATCCGAAACGCTCGACTTTTTCCGCCAGCGATTGGCTGGCATGCTTGCGTCCGATGGGTTCCGCTCCGATGTCGTGGATGCCGCCCTGTCCGTCGGGTTCGACGATCCGCTCATTGGAAGGGAAAAGGTGCGGGCGCTCGATGCCTTGCGGACATCGGAAGATTATCAGCCGTTGGTAACAGCCCTCAAGCGGGCAGGCAATATACTTCCGAAAGATTTCGCGGGCACAGTGAACATGAGCCTCCTGAAACAGGATGCTGAGCAGAATCTCTGTACCGCGTATATGGAGATCAAGGACCGGGTGATGGAAAAGGTTGCAAAGCTCGATTTCCGGGGCGCACTTACAGACATCGCTTCTCTCAGGAAGAACGTTGACGCTTTTTTCGATACGGTCATGGTCATGGACAAGGACACCGAAGTGAAAAATAACCGTTTGGCGCTTCTCGCGGGCATCACCGGGCTCTTTTCCGGAATCGCGGATTTCTCGCGACTGGTGTTGAGCACAGAAGAGGCAAAGTAATAAAAGTTTAGAAGACAGAGATCAGATGTATCGAAGGAGAAGGATCAATATAGCTCGCCTCAAATCTGATGCCTGCACATATATAAGCTAAAATTAAGTCCTAAAACTTTTCCAGGGAGGATAGTCACATGGCGACGGGGAAAAAATATATTTACTTTTTTGGCAGCGGAAAGGCCGACGGGACAGGAACGATGAAAGACCTGCTCGGCGGCAAGGGCGCTGGCCTTGCCGAGATGACGAACGCCGGCGTACCGGTCCCGCCGGGGTTCACCATCACAACCGAGGTCTGCAATCTGTTCTATGAACTCGGCAAGCGTGTCCCTGACGGTCTCGACGACGAAATGCGTGATTACATGAAAAGGGTCGAGGCTGCGGTCGGCAGCTACCATTTCGGCGATGTGAACAAGCCTCTCCTCGTGTCTGTTCGATCAGGATCGAAGTTCTCGATGCCCGGCATGATGGACACGGTTCTGAACCTTGGTCTGAACGACCAGACGATCCAGGGCCTCATCCGCCTGTCCGGCAATGAGCGCTTTGCCTGGGACGCTTACCGCCGGTTCATCCAAATGTTCGGCAATGTTGTGATGGGCATCGAGAAGGAAGTGTTCGAGAACATCATCCATGAGGCGAAAAAGAAGAAAAAAGTTCACCTCGACATCGATCTATCGGCAGCGGACCTGAAGGGGCTCGTTGACAGCTTCAAGGCCAAGGTTAAGCAGATCAAGAAACGCGAGTTTCCCCAGGACCCTTGGGAACAGGTCATGATGGCACGGGATGCGGTCTTTAACTCCTGGAACAATCCGCGCGCCATTACCTACCGTAGATTGAACGATATTCCGGGCAACCTCGGCACGGCTGTGAACGTCCAAGCAATGGTGTTCGGCAATATGGGCGATACCTCTGCCACTGGCGTAGGTTTTACGAGGAACCCTTCCACGGGCGCCAACGAGTTTTACGGCGAGTACCTGACAAATGCACAGGGCGAGGACGTAGTGGCTGGTATTCGGACACCTCATCCGATCGTCGATCTTGCGAAAGAGATGCCGCCGGTGTACCGCCAGCTTCGCGACATCACGAACAGGCTTGAGAAGCATTATCGTGACGTCCAGGATTTCGAGTTCACCGTGCAGGAAGGCACGCTCTTTATGCTTCAGACCCGTACGGGTAAGCGCACGGCCCATGCCGCGGTCAAGATCGCCGTTGATATGGTCGCTGAAGGGCTGATCTCCAAGGAAGAGGCCATCCTTCGCGTTGAGCCTGCTTCTCTTGACCAGTTTCTCCATCCCATCATCGATCCCAAGGCGAAGATCGAGGTGATCGCTAAGGGCCTTCCGGCATCGCCGGGCGCGGCCTCGGGGAAAGTGGTCTTTACCGCCGACGAAGCTGTGAAGCACGCGAAGAAAGAAAAGGTCATCCTCGTCAGACCGGAGACCACACCAGACGATATTCACGGCATGGATGCTGCAAAAGGAATTCTCACGGCGCGCGGTGGCATGACGTCCCACGCGGCTGTTGTGGCGCGTGGTATGGGCAAACCCTGCGTGGCTGGCTGCGAATCCATCAAAGTTGACCTCAAGGCAGAGAAGTTCACGGTTGGGAAATATACCGTAAAAATGGGTGATTACATCACGATCGACGGCGGTACAGGCCGCGTCATCCTCGGCAAAGTTCCAACAAAGGACCCGGAAGTGAGCGGTGATTTCGGCACGCTCATGAATTGGGTCGATGAGGTGCGCACCATGGGCGTGCGCGCCAATGCCGACATCCCGCGCGATGCAAAAATGGCTCGCAAGTTTGGCGCCGAGGGCATCGGTCTCTGCCGCACCGAGCATATGTTTTTCGCCGAAGACCGGCTGCCGATCGTGCAGCAGATGATTCTCGCCGACAATACCGAAGCGCGCGAGAAGGCGCTCTCCAAGCTTCTTCCGATGCAGCGCTCGGACTTCAAAGGCCTCTTCGAAACCATGGAAGGCTACCCCGTCACTGTTCGTCTTTTGGACCCCCCGCTCCATGAGTTCCTGCCCAAACGTGAGGAGCTCATGTGTGAAGTCGCGGTGATGCAAGCGAAGAAGGCACCCAAGGCGTCAATCACGAAGAAGCTAAAACTTCTCAACCGCGTGGAAGATCTTCATGAGCTGAACCCCATGCTTGGCCACCGTGGTTGCCGTCTTGGCATCGTCTACCCCGAGATCACGCGCATGCAGACCAAGGCCATCATTGAAGCCGCCTGCGACCTTGCGAAAAAGGGCAAGAAGATCGTGCCTGAGATCATGGTGCCGCTCGTGGGCCTGAAAAAAGAGTTGCAGAACCAGAAAGACCTCATCAAGAAAACAGCCGAAGAGGTCATGAAGAAAAAGGGCGTGAAGGTCGATTACATGATTGGCACCATGATCGAGTTGCCGCGCGCTGCGCTCATTGCTGATGAGATCGCCAAAGAGGCGGAGTTTTTCTCTTTCGGCACGAACGACCTCACGCAGACCACCTTCGGCTTCAGCCGTGACGATGCGGGCAAGTTCATCGGTTACTACACCGAAAACAATATCCTCGAAAAGGACCCCTTCCAGACGATGGATCAGGAGGGAGTGGGCCAGCTCGTGAAGATGGGTGTGGCCAAGGGACGTAGCACTCGGCCGGACCTTAAGGTCGGCATTTGTGGCGAGCACGGTGGCGACCCGGCAAGCGTTGAGTTCTGTTATAGGACCGGACTCAACTACGTGAGCTGCTCTCCTTTCCGTGTGCCGATTGCGCGGCTTGCGGCAGCGCAGGCCAAGCTCAAGGAAAGGGGCTTTGGCGGCTCGGTATCTAAGTAAAATTGATACGTTTTTTCGAAGGGCGGCGGAAGCCGCCCTTATTGTTTCTGATAGGTTGGTTCTCCCACTAGGGCACAGAGGCCACGAAGAATTATGAGTCAGTATAACGAGATAAAAACATGATGGGCCTTCACCTTTTATCTTCTGCATTTCTGCAGCATTAGTTTATTATGAAATCTCTTGACGAAAAATACATGGGCATGGCTCTCCGCTTGGCTGAGAAGGCCAGAGGCCGCACAAGCCCGAATCCCATGGTTGGCGCCGTGGTAGTGAAGAACGGGCACGTCGTAGGCCGGGGATATCATCGGAAGGCGGGTGAGCCGCATGCTGAGGCCATTGCTCTCAAAAAGGCCGGACCGGCTGCCAAAAGTGGAACGCTCTATGTGACGCTTGAGCCATGCTCTCACACGAACAAACGCACGCCTCCCTGCACGCCTCTCGTGGTCCAGAGCGGGGTGAAAAGGGTCGTTATAGCCATGATCGATCCCAATCCCCATGTTTCCGGGGGCGGGATCAGTACCATCCGGAAGTCCGGCATCAAGCTTGTTACCGGTGTGCTGGAGGCCGAGGCCAGAAAGTTGAATGAGGCCTTTATTAAACACGTTACAACAAGGACACCTTTTGTCACGCTCAAGATCGCACAGACCCTGGACGGGAAGATCGCGACAGCATCCGGTGAGTCAAAGTGGATCACCAGCGAAGAGGCGCGTGAAGAGGGCCGCAGACTGCGGGATATCAATGATGCAATCCTCGTCGGTGTAAACACGATCCTTAGAGACGATCCCTCGCTTACCACACGGATTCCTGGAGGTCGCGATCCGATCCGCGTGATTGTTGACAGCACGTTACGCATGCCGCTCAACGCGAAGGTCTTGATTCAAAAATCCCAGGCGAAGACAATGGTTGCAACGTTATCGAACGTACCGGAAAGCAAAATCAAGAAACTTCAGGATATCGGAGCAGAAGTGCTCACGACAAAGAGCGTTCTTGGCCGTGTGGATTTACAAGATATTATGAAGAAGCTCGGACAGAAGGACATCATGAGCGTGTTAATCGAGGGCGGTGCAGAGGTGAACGCATCTGCCTTGAAATCCAGCATTGTCGATAAGATCGTGATGTTTATCGCGCCCACAATTATGACAGGCAAGGATTCGCTCTGCTCGATCGGCGGTATATCACCAAAGAAGCTCGGACACGCTATCAAGCTTCATAACGTCACCTCGCGTTTCGTAGGCCAGGATCTGATGATTGAGGCGTATGTTCGGTAGTGAAATGTCCTTTGTCCCTTCAGTGCACTCTCTCTGTGGTGCAAAGAACGCTCCTGAGCATCGAGAGGAGCGGAGCGACGAGGCGGATCTCGGTTCCAATGGGAGACCGCGCTCCCCTTTGGTCGATAGCAATGACAACTTATAAGGCAAGAAACAGGTCCGATGTCCTTTTCCGTTCATGATATAAAAGAAGCGCTCAAAGGTCCTGGCATATCCTTCGTCCTTCTCGACATGGACGGGACCCTGCTGGACAAGTATTTCGACGATTATTTCTGGGAGCACCTCGTTCCGGAGAAGTACGCTGACAGGTACGGCATGACCTTTGGAAAGGCGAAGGAAGAACTTCTGAAGAAATACAAATCCCACGAGGAGACGCTGAACTGGACGGACATCGATTTCTGGTCACAGGAGCTGGGGCTAGATATCTTGGCGCTGAAGGAACAGATACGGCACCTCATCGACGTCCATCCCCACGTGGAGGACTTTCTCCAGCTGATGAATAAGCATGGTAAGAAGACCTATATTGCTACCAATGCCCACTACAAAGTTCTGGACATGAAGCTCAAAAAAACCGATCTCGGGAAATACCTGACCGGCTCGATCACATCGGATGCAATGGGGTCACCAAAGGAGAAGATAGGGTTCTGGCAGCAGGCCGAGCGGCAGCTCGGATTCCGAAGGGAACACACCTTGTTCGTGGACGATACTCCGTCTGTCCTGAAAACAGCGAAGGCATACGGCATCAAGTACGTGGTCTACAAGGCTTTGGGCAATTCCAAGATGAAGCCCGGCATCTCCACAGAGTTCCCCGCGATCCTGGATTTTAATGAGTTGATGTGGACAGCCGCTTGACCTTTCTTATTGCGCGGGATCTTTTCTCCGACCAGAAGTTTTAAGCAGACAACTTCTTTCCCCCTGTTGCAGTGTCATCAGGAGCTAAAACTCGAGTTGGGATTTGTCGTCAGAACAAACATGTTGATGCCCAGGGATGGTCTGGATACCATGATGTCCTGGAAGTAGGAGAGGGGAACCATATCCCATTCCCCGAGGTTATCAGCAATTACCAAAGCCACCGCAGAAAGCCCCTGGCTTTAGCCATGGGGTAGGTCAGTTTGTTCAACAGCCGCTGTTTAATGCGGTCTCTTGAGATATCTAATGGCTCCAACAGATAGTTGCCAGAAGGTAAAGGAGGCGCGAGCGTCCTGTTCCGGAGGACATTCGGGGGCTGATACTCCCCCGGTCATCTTCAAAGGTGATCATCATATGACAGGTCGCAACCAAGAGCAGGAGGAAGAAAAAGGCCGATGGACGGCAGATGCGTACTGGCGGCAGAAAGTTTCTCATCGCATTGCACGATCTTTCTACATGCTGTGGATAAGATACAGGAGCAGGAACATGCCGATCACAATGACCGATATGGCGAGAAGCACGCTCAAAATGGGTGAAGGGGTATACGTATCTTCATCGATCTGGCGCTCGACCTTTTTATATCTGATAAAAGCGAGCACCCCCATGAGCATGCCGAGCCCGACCAGAAGGATCCCTATTACGGCAGAATATCCCGGGGCGGGCGGGGCGACCTCTTTTCCTATATAATATGCCATCTGCTTCACGAAGAGCGAGAACTTCTCGACCACGAAACCGAATGCCATAACGGCGACGCTGGTTCTGATCCAGGCGAGGAACGTCCGTTCGTTCGCCATATGGACCCGGCGGTTGTGGCCGCGCGTTGGTCCTTTATCTTCCGGCATTTCCGAAACCATGTGCTCCTCCTGCCCGTATCCGTTACCCTGCTATGAACTTGAATATTCCGCTCCTGATCATTTTCACCGCAAAGGCGGCCAGGATCAGTGATGCGACCTTGGCAAATGCGCGGGAGCCGCTCAGCCCGATAAACTTGATAATCCGGTCTGCCTGTGCGAATATGATCCAGGTGATGAGCAGGTTGGCGACAAGGGAAAGGATGACGGGAAGGTAGCCGCTCGTCCCGACCAAGACTAGAGCGGTCGTGAGCGTTCCCGGCCCGGCGATGAGTGGAGTGCCGAGCGGCACCACGCCGAATTCCGGACTTCGCTCCAGCTTTTTTTCCCCTGCTCGGACCACATCGGCAATGGCGATGATCAAAAGCACGACACCGCCGGCGATCATGAAATCCTCGACCAGAATGCCGAGGGCATTGAAGATTGCCTGACCCACAAGGATAAAACCCACCGTCACCAGAAAGGCAGTGATGATGGACTGGCGTACGATCCTCTTCCGCTCCTGATTTTCCATGCCCTCGGTCATGCCCACGTAGAGGGGGAGCGTCCCCGGAGCGTCCAACGCCACCATGATCGGGATAAAGCTCAGCAGAAATTGTTTTAGTAAATCTGTCATGTCCATGCTTAACAGCTCCCATCTGTCGCGATATGAATAAGCCTTCTGCTGTTCACAAAGTATAGCCGATATTATATGACGTGTCCAGCCTCAGGTGGCGCGCTTATGCATTGCATGTTGAATCGCCTACCTTCGAGAAATTTGAGATGGAGATATGGGTGGCAGGCTTGCTCGGTTGATGAACATAATTTCTACATACTTTTTTGCATACTATTTGTCCATCGCGAGGCATAGGCTTTGCTATGATTTTCTCACATCTACATGAAGTTGCAAAAAATATTTGTTCATGGCGAGTTTTGTCGTGCAACCGGCAAAGTCCCTTGCTTACCCTTGGTTACGATAACGATGTTCTCATATGGAATTTGAACGGGAAATGTGATATGATACGAAATTACACATCATGGTGTAACCCTCGGTAGCAGCACTATAAATGTCCCAGACAGGAAGTTTACGATTCTGGAGGGCGGGTCGGCAATATGAAAAGAGAGATTTGGTTATTTCTGTTCCTCCTCGGCTTTTTGTTTTTCAGCTGGCCGCTCATGAGCATATTCAGGGACAGTCTGGCAATCTCCCTGTTCATCATATGGCTTGTCTTCATCATCCTCATTTTTGTAACCTCGATCATTTCAGAGAAAGAGGACGGCGGAGGCTAATTGTTTTCTCCCTGGATATTACTTCTCATCATACTCTCCTATCTTCTCCTCCTTTTCTCCGTGGCTTATTTCGCTGAGCGGAAAGAACTGCAGGGGAGGAGCCTCGTATCGAACCCGTATGTCTATTCGCTGTCCCTGGCAGTATACTGCACTTCATGGACGTTCTACGGCAGCGTAGGGAAGGCCGCGAACGCCGGCCTGAGCTTCCTGACGATCTATGTGGGCCCCACGCTCATGGCCGCACTCTGGTGGATCGTTCTCAGAAAGATCGTCTATATCTCGAAGGAGAACAGGATTACCACGATATCGGACTTCGTCGCGTCACGGTATGGCAAATCAGTCTCGCTTTCTGTGCTGGTGACGCTTGTAGCGGTGATCGGCATTACTCCGTATCTCGGGCTCCAGTTAAAGGCTATCATGACGGCTTTCTCCATGCTCTCGGGCAGGCCCGAAGAAAGCCATTTCGCAGGCTGGTTTATCTCACTTCTTCTCGGCGTCTTCGCCATTATGTTTGGTGCGCGCCGGCTCGATGCGTCGGAAAGGCACGGTGGCCTGGTCTTCGCCGTGGCCTTTGAGTCGGCGATCAAGCTTGTGGCCTTCCTCGCGGTCGGGATCTTCGTGACCTACGGGCTGTTCAACGGCTTCGACGACATCTTCAGCAGGATACAGCAGGGGCCCCATGCTTCGCTCATGAAGATCGGGACGGGTTCCAGCGTCAGCTTCCTGGAGTGGACGTCGCTCACATTCCTCTCCATGATGGCCATTATGTTCCTGCCCCGCCAGTTCCACGTGGCGGTGGTCGAAAATTATTCGGCCGATCACATCAAAAAGGCCATGTGGCTGTTCCCGCTCTATCTGTTCCTGATCAACATCTTCGTTCTCCCCATCGCGTACGGCGGTCTGCTACGTAACGACATGCAATCAGCGGCAGATTATTTTGTCCTTAGTATCCCGATGCACTCCGGGCACCCGCTACTCACGATCATAGTTTTCATCGGAGGGTTTTCCGCGGCTACCGCAATGATAATAGTGGAATCACTTGCCCTCAGCACCATGGTGATGAACAGCTTCGTCGTGCCGACGCTCTGGGACCTGACCGCGATCAAGAATTTTCACGCGGTGATGCTGAACATCAAGCGTTTTGTCATACTTGGCTGCGTGTTCCTCGGGTACATCTTCGCAATCTACATCGGAGAGTTTTACAGCCTCGTGGACATCGGCCTCAAATCGTTTGAGGCGGTCACGGTCTTCGCCCCGTCCATCCTGCTTGGGCTCTACTGGAAGGGCGGGAACAAAAAAGGTGCGATCGCGGGCATCATTGCGGGATTCAGCGTCTGGATCTACACTCTGCTTATCCCCGCGCTCATGCGTGCCGGCATTATCGAAACCGGCGGACTCATGGGGGCCATCTTCAACTCGACGCTCCTGAACCCCACGGCGCTCTTCGGCCTTCAGGGGCTTGATCGCTGGAGCCACTCGCTCTTCTGGGGCTTGTTCCTGAACCTGCTCTTCTACGTGGGGATCTCGCTATTCACGAAGCAGTCGGATGAAGAGACACGACAAGCCATCATCTTCGTGGATTCATACTCACCGGTTCATTTTTCGACTACCCACCGGCTGGCGAACGTTTCCGAGATCGAGGCGATCCTCGCGCAGTACATCGGTCTGAACGAAGCCCGGGAGGAGATCGTGAATTTTCTGAAAAGCAACGGATTGAAACGGGAATCGCTGTCAGAAGAGTGGCTTCATAAGCTCCGGGAAGAGGCGGAGCGGATACTTTCGGGCGCTCTCGGGCCTTCCATAAGCACTCTCATCTTTCAGGAACGAACGGTCCTGACGCACGACGAAGCAGTCCGCGTTTCGAACTCTATTCAACAGATTTCGCGCAGCCTGCGGCTGTCCCGACAGGAGCTCGCCGAGGCGAACCGCCAGCTCGCCATGCTCAAGGAATTCAGCGAGAACATCATTGAGAGCCTGCCGCTCGGTGTGGCCACGCTGGACGAATCCTTGCGGGTGACCTACTGGAATAGCGGTATGGAGATGATCACTGGCGTTGAAAAATCGGATGCCCTCAACGGCGAAGCCGCAGGCCTGCTTACGTGTCTGGAGCCGCGTCTCTTTACGCCGGACATGCGCGAGGGCGAGATCACGTGCAAGCGGAACTTTGAGCCGCAGATCATGCTGAAGGGACACTTGAGCAGGCTCACCGGCGCACAGAAGGGATTTGTGCTCGTACTCGAGGACATAACCGAAAAGACAAAGATCGAGGAGGAGCTCTTCCGGGCTACCAAGCACGCGAGCGTCGGCAGGCTTGCCGCGGGCGTGTCGCATGAGATTGGAAACCCGCTCGCCTCGATCTCGTCGCTCGTGCAGGAGCTGCTCACTGAAGACATGTCCCCGTTCGTGAAGGGGTCCCTGTCCACCATCAACGAGCACGTACACCGGATCGCACGGATCGTACGGAGTCTCGGCGATTTCGCCCGGCTCTATCCCCGGCAGAAGATGCCGACGAACCTGCGTGACATCCTCGAGAGCACGCTCAACCTCGTCCGGTATGATAAGAACTTCAAGAAGATCGACGTACATACGGATGTACACGATACGCCGCGGCTCAAAATCGATCCCGACCAGATCCAGCAGGTGTTCCTCAATCTCATCCTGAACGCCAGGGACGCCATGCCGGACGGCGGAAAACTTGAAATATCGGTCAAGCAAGCGAATGGCCATGTGGAGATGCTCTTCGCGGACACGGGACAGGGCATCGATGCGGAGGTCAAGGACAAGGTCTTCGATCCCTTCTTCAGCACCAAGGGGCCGACGAAGGGCACGGGTCTGGGTCTCTCCATCTGCTACAGCATCATCAAGGACCACGGCGGCACGATCGAGATTGAATCCGAAAAGGAAAAAGGAACGCGGTTCATTATTAAGATACCTGTAGATGCGTAGGACTGATCGCATAATGCGGATTGGAAATTTTGAATTTTAATTGTCGTGGCACTGCTGTGCCGGGATCACATGTTAGATTTGTATTTTGCAATTTCCAATTTACCATGCTGCTCGGCGATACATGTCGCTGAACTGAACGAGATATTATGTCAAAGACCATCTTGATTGTTGAGGACGAGGAGACACTGCGGGAATCCATCAAGCGGATCTTCACGAAAGAGGGATTCGCTGTCGATGCTGCGGACTGCGCCGAAAAAGGCCTCAATCTGCTTGAAACGAACATTTATGATGTGATTATCTCAGACATCATCCTGCCGGGGATGGACGGGATCGAGATGCTCGTCAGGGTGCGCGAGCAGATCCCAGACCAGATATTTATCATCGTCACGGCCTACGCATCGCTCGATACCTCGGTGAAGGCGCTCAGGGCCGGGGCCTATGATTACATCATGAAGCCTATTATTCATGAGGAGATCAAGCAGATCGTGAGGAATGCCCTTCTGCAGAAGAGCCTTCAGGCGGAGAACATACTCCTCAAACGGGAGGTTGGAAGGAACTATGATTTCAGCAGCATCATCGGCGAAAGCGCGTCGCTCAAGAGCATCCTCGATGAGGTCAGAAAGATAGCGGACACCAAGAGCAATGTACTTCTTCTCGGAGAAACCGGGACAGGGAAGGAGCTCTTTGCCCGCGTCATCCATCACAACAGTTCGCGCCGGGCGATGCCATTCGTGCCGATCAACTGCTCGGCGATCCCCGAGAACCTGCTCGAGACCGAGCTGTTCGGCCACGTACGAGGCGCCTTTACCGGGGCTATTGCGACAAAGAAGGGCATTCTCGAAGAAGCCGAGGGCGGCACCGTGTTCCTTGACGAAATCGGGGACATGAGCCTCTCGCTCCAGGCAAAATTGCTCAGGGTCATCGAGGACCAGGTGATCCGGCCTGTGGGAAGCACCAAGGGTACGAAGGTCGACATCCGCTTCATCACCGCGACTAACAAGGACCTGAGGGCGGCAGTGAGAGAAAGTACGTTCCGCGAAGACCTCTATTACCGCATTAACGTGATATCTTTGCAGATTCCGCCGCTCCGGGAGCGTAAAGAAGACATCGGGGCACTCGTGCGACACTATTTTGGGAAATACTCACATGAGATGGGCAAGCCGGTCAAGGATGTTTCTCCGGAGGCCATGGATATCATGATGAATTACGGATGGGCGGGGAATGTTCGCGAGCTCCAGAACGTGATCGAAAGAGCTATTCTCATCTCCGACAGTGATCTCATTAAACCAGAACACCTGCCCGTGGGGATGAAGGCGGAAGAGCCGTTCCAGCATCAGGTATTTGACAAAAGGCTCTCAATCGAGGACTACACCAAGGCGTTCATTCAACGATATCAGAACGAGTGCAACGAGCAGCATCTTGCGGATATGCTCGGGATTACGCGCAAGTCCCTCTGGGAGAAACGAAAGAAGTGGGGGATTGCGAAGGAGAGGTAGATCGAGGAATTATAAACGGGAGATCGAAAAGAGTAAGTTAGGCGTTGTTTAAACATATTCATCCGCAGTGTTTCCGAGTCTCTACGGCAGGTCATCATTGATCATGTCTCTAAAGAAAAAAATCGCTATTAGCTTCTTGATCAGCGCTGTCATTATTGCTGTCCTCGCAGCGTTCGAATATATCAATTTTATCGAACTCAAAAAAGAGGTGCGCTATCTGGAGGTAACCGACACGATCAACCGCAAGTCGCTCCAGCTCCGGAGACATGAAAAAAATTATTTTCTCTACAGCCACCAGAAGGCGAACGTAGAGGCGGCTGCGGTTCGTGCCTATCTTGGCGAGCTTAAAACCCTCCTGATGCAGAACCCCGACATTGATAAGGCGGACAAACTGGCGCTCCGCAGCAGCATCGCTGAATACGAGCGACGATTTAACACCATTGAATCATCGGCACAGCGACTTCTTGGCATTTTCGAAAAGACCAAGGCATCCTTCGGGAAAAACGAAAAGTTCTTCTCTCTCGTGGAAGCGACCTTTCTTGAGCGGCCGGCGCAATCCGCAGATTTTCTCGAAAAAGCGTTCTTCCTTGCTCGAGGGCACTCGCTTATTACCGGGCTCCGGGAGCTTGATGCCGATATTACCGCACTTAGGAAGACCGGCGAGGATATCATGGTCATATCCAAGGACCTTGACAAGGTCGCACGGGAAAACGCCGAGACTGTGATCCGTGTTTCGCAGGCGGCCATTCTGATCTTCTTCCCGCTGTTCTTCATAGTCGGCATCGGGATGCTTTTCTTTATCAGCACGAACGTGGTGAGGAGACTGATGCTCCTTATCAACGTGGTTGAAAAAACAGGAAAGGGCTCATATCCCCATCTGCCCGTTCCACTCTCACAAGGAAGTGCTCATGACGAAGTTGGGGTACTGATCGACAAGTTCAATCAGATGGAGGACCAGCTTGCCCTTCATGAAGAGGAAATCGAGCGGAAGAACAAGGAGCTGATGCAGACCAAGAAGCTGGCTGCCATTGGTACCCTGGCTTCGGGTGTTGCCCATGAGCTGAATAATCCGTTAAACAACATCTATCTCTCTGCGCAGGTGCTTACCAAAGAGGCCGGCGAAGGCTGTTCCCGCGAAGTAAAAGAGGCAGTAAACGACATCGTCGGCCAGACTGAGAGGGTCAAGCGGATCGTGAGCGATCTCCTGGATTTCGCCCGCGGGAGGGAGCCTCAGTTTCGAGCGGTAGAGCTGAAAGACCTGATCATGGATTCTTACCGACATCTCGGCAGTTCAAGGAACCTTGAGAAAATCCGGTTCTCACTCAATATCGACTCTTCGCAGGCCACCGTGCGTGCGGACCAAGGCCAGGTAGAACAGGTCTTTGCCAACCTGTTCGCGAACGCGGTTGACGCCATGGGGGGCATCGGCGAGTTGTTCGTGAAGATAAGGAGCAGTGAACAATCGGTCATCATCACCGTATCGGATTCGGGCAGAGGAATCCAGCAGGAATCGATAGAGAAGATCTTTGAGCCGTTCTTCACAACCAAGGACAAGGGAACGGGCCTCGGGCTGGCAATCGTGTATAATATCATCAAGAAACACAAAGGCGATATCACTGTCGAAAGCGAAGTGGGGAAAGGAACGACATTTACCCTGACGCTGCCGACTGGAAGATAAGAGCCTGAATCAGTAATTTAACGTGAAGTCGCGAAGAGCGCAATGGAATACGGTCCGGAGATTAAACCCTTCGCGCACTATGCGCCTCTCTGGTCTCGATTATTTTCGATCCTAGATAGTCCGATTAAAGGAAAGATACGCATGGCATTTAAAATACTGATAGCTGAAGACGAGGAAATAACCCTAAAACACCTCAGCAACGCTCTCCAGAAGGAAGGTTACCTGACCATCGGAACGCAGAACGGACAGGACGCCCTCCAGCTGATCGAAAACGATCACTTTGATCTCTTGATCGCGGACATTAAAATGCCGGGTCTCACAGGCATCGAACTTCTCGAAAAGATAAAAGTGAGGCAGATTGAGACCGAGGTGATCATCATAACCGGCTTCGGCAGCATCGACTCGGTCGTGGATGCCATGAAGAAAGGGGCCTACGACTACGTCACCAAACCCTTTAACCTCGATGAGCTCGTCCTCAAGGTGCGAAAGATCCGGGAGCAGAGGAGCCTGAAAAAGGAAAACATCGCACTCAAAGCTTTCGCGGGTCTGGACCGGAAGGTTTCGATCATCGCCAAAAGTGAGAGCATGAACAACATCCTCGGCGTCATCGAGGGGATGAAAGATACAGACTGCAATGTGCTTCTGACCGGAGAGACAGGCGTGGGCAAAAGTCTCCTGGCTAAGATAATACACTTCACAAGCAGGCGGCTGACCATGCCGTTCCTGTCAATCAACTGCGCCACGCTCACCGAAGAACTTCTCGCAAGCGAGCTCTTCGGCCACGAAAAAGGCGCTTTCACTGGAGCCGTCAAGACCAAACAGGGACTCGTGGAGATCGCGGACACAGGCACACTGTTCCTTGACGAGATTGCCGAGATGGCCCCGAGCCTTCAGGCCAAGCTCCTGAAAGTGATCGAGGAAGGGGAGTTCTACCGCGTGGGTGGGACCAAGCCCATCAAGGTCGATGTTCGATTTATTGCTGCGACGAACCAGAACGTACGATCCGTCATTGCCGAGGGGAGATTCCGCGAAGACCTGTACTACCGGTTGAACATCATGGAGATCTTCATCCCGCCGCTCCGCGACCGCAGGGAAGACATCCCGCCGCTCTGCGCATATTTTCTGGAGAAACATCTCCCGAGTTCCCGCAAGAAGATCACAGGCTTCGCCAAAGAGTCGATGGATGTGCTTATGCACTATAGCTATCCGGGGAACGTGCGCGAACTCGAGAACATCGTCGAGCGAGCGATCATCCTTGAGAAGGGTCATCTCATCACGCCCGATAGCCTGCCGCAGACAATCAAGATGTTCCAGATCGAGACTCTTGAGCCGGACGAGGTCAAAACCATTGAGCAATTGAACAAGGAGTATGCCGAAAAAGTGCTCGATATGTTCGGCGGTAATAAGTCCAAAGCGGCTGAAGTGCTCGGCATTTCGAGAACGAGTTTGTGGAGGATATTGAAAGAAGAGTGATGAATTTGTGATGCGGTTTTTTCTGCTGCCTATACAGCTATTTAAGTATGCTTGAAATGATGATTATCCGGTGTAATGATCACCGGTCGTTTTAAAAGCCCCTTGAGCCGCTTCCTCATTTTATGTGCCGCGAGGTTGAGTTCGGGAAGGAAATGAAATGATCCTCGGGAAAAAACTAATCGTGGTGATGCCCGCGTATAATGCGGAAAAGACGCTTATTCAGACATACCGGGAATTGCCCCACGAATACGTCGACGAAGTGATCCTTGTTGACGATGCTTCGCGGGACCGTACCGCAACACTGGCACAAGAGCTGGGCATTCGGACAATCATCCATGCAGAAAATAAGGGTTACGGAGGCAACCAGAAAACCTGCTATCGCGAGGCGCTGCATCTCGGAGCGGATATTGTCGTTATGGTCCACCCTGACTATCAATACTCGCCGAAGCTGGTAACTGCCATGTCCTCCATGATCACGTCAGGCCATTACGATGTCGTTCTCGGATCACGGATTCTCGGAGGTGAAGCTCTCAAAGGAGGGATGCCCTTCTATAAATATATTGCAAACAGGATTCTTACTTTTCTTGAAAATCTCGTATTCGGCGTGAAGCTGTCTGAATACCATACCGGTTACCGTGCGTTCAGCAGGCAGGTTTTGGAAACGCTGCCGCTGGAGCGAAATTCCGATGATTTTGTTTTTGACAACGAAATGCTGGCCCAGACTGTTTATTTCGGGTTTAAAATCGGGGAAATAAGTTGCCCGACAAAATATTTCGAGGACGCCTCCTCAATTAATTTTGTCAGGAGCATGAAGTATGGATTTGGCGTACTTGCTACAGCGGTGCGCTTCGTCTTGCAGAAGACAGGCCTCCGGCAATCACCTCTATTCGAGAGAGAGGGGGGAAAACTGTATTGATTTACGACTTATGAAAGAGGTAAAAAATCTGAAATTAAGGTTTGGGACGAGCTCCTGATAGGGTAAATAAAATGTATAAAAAACATGTGTGCCATAAATCACTGCAGAGTATTCTTTGCCTCATTAGCACTATGTTATGTCGTTTCTGCTTGGGCTAACAAGAATGGGAAAGACCATTTTCGAAAAAATAAGACCTCACCTTCTCCCCGTAATCGTTCTGTCCGGCCTAACCTTTGTGGTATATGCTAACACACTCAGCCATGATTTTCTGTTGAACTGGGATGACAAATTGTATGTCGTAGATAATGAAACAATACAAGGCATCACAGTGGAACATTTGAAGGACGCATTCACTCGATTTTACATAGGGAATTATGCGCCGCTTCATATCATCTCCTATATGATCGACTATACCCTATGGGGGATGCGTCCCGGTGGTTTTATTTTTTCCAATGTGCTCATTCATGCTGTTAATGGCATTTTATTCTATTTGCTACTATTTCGCATGAGTCGACGGCGTGCGCTCGGCTTTCTCGCAGCCTTCATTTTCTTGTTCCATCCTGTTCAGGTTGAATCAGTCGCTTGGATATCTCAACGAAAAAATCTTCTAGCAATGTTCTTTTTCCTGTTATCTTTTCACTTCTACATATCCTATCGGACTGCCGGAAAACCCCAGAACAAGTTCTTTTACATCTCTTCTATTCTGGCGTTCGTTCTCGCTCTTCTGTCAAAATCAGTAACGGTCATACTCCCCCTTGTTCTTTTTCTCTATGACCTTTGCTATCATGAAAAGTCCAACCGAAAGTCCTGGATAACCAATAAGATACCATTTTTATTTGCTGCAGGAGCCGCACTATTACTTGCCTTAACAAGCCAGATGCCCGAAAACGATGGTGGGCGGATTTCTTACGCCATTGAAGGTCCTCTTGGCGTTTTCTATACCATGCTCACCGTTCTTGCCCGATATTTCAGGATCATTTTCTGGCCGACGGAATTAAGTGCCATGTATATGCCACCCATGAAAGTAAGAATAGATGGCTCAGTTGCGTGGTCCGCAGTGTTTGTTGTTCTATTAATCTTCATGGGATTTTATCTTTATCGAAAAAGAAAAGAGCTCTTCTTCTGGTATGCACTTTTTTTCGTTGGGCTCCTGCCAGTTTCCCAGATCGTGTCCATAGTTACTTTGATGAATGATCGTTATCTGTATTTCCCCTTATTAGGGGCAGCAGCATGTTACGGTATTATAGCGTTCCCTTCCGCCGACAAGGCCTATGATTTTCGTAAAATAGGCCTGTCTCTTATGCTTTGTCTCCTGATAGTGCCACTTCCCTGGCTTTCATGGCAGAGAACTTCTGTCTGGAGTAACGACTCGTCTTTATGGATGGATACAGCGCGCAAATCGCCAAGCTCCCCTCTCGCCTGGAATGGCCTTGGCATGGCTTACATTGATGAGGGACGATCTGATGAAGCAGCCGATGCCTTCATGAAGGCATTATCACTAGATCCTGATTATAAGCTTGCTCTTAATAATATCGGAGCCCTTTACAATAGCCAGGGTAAGATATCGGAAGCACGGCCTTTTTTGCAGAAGCTGACAGAATTATTCCCGGATGATATTAATGGATTGATGAACCTGGGAATCAATTATTTCCTGTCCCATGAGTTCCAGAAAGCCGAGCTGACTTTTAAAAAAGTACTGGCGTCGAGGCCCCAATCGCCCGATGCCCTCTCACGTTTGGGCGATGTCTATCTCAAGATGAAAAAGCTTGATATGTCCAGGAGGTATTATAGAGAAGCGATCGAACTGGGAGGTAGCAGGCCGCATCTGGAATATGGCCTGGCGTGCGTTGAGTCTTTGAGCGGTCATCCGCGGGAGGCTTTAGAGCGTCTTGAGGCCGCCTTAAAAATGGGATATAATGACTACCAAAATATCACAAATGATGCTGCCCTCGATAGCATCCGTGGACTCGTAGATTTCCAAATTCTCATGCACAAGTATTTTGACAACTAGGGAGTATGTCCTGTAGCGTCCGCGATCTTCCCTCCGGGTAATCCGGTCCTGTTTAAACTTCCAATAAGTGCGGAGCGGTGAGGTTCTCAATGTGTTTCGATAGAACTTGCGCGTAAATTGACTCATTATTTCTAATAAAATAATCTCATGAAGAGTTCCCCGAACAAAGAATTGACTTCCCTGGCGGCAGAAGTCGTTCGTCTTTCAAGGCTGCTCACGAAAGAGCGGGCAAGCATTCCCGTTGCGTATCTGAAAGATAAGGGACTGCGGAAGGCGTACCTGTCATACTATCTGCCCTCTAACCTTTCAAAAATTCATCTTCCGCTCGAAGAGCTTTCCCTTCATCAGAAAAACGTACTTTCAAAAGAACATCTCCGAATTCTTGATGTCGGCTCCGGACCGGGCTCTGCCACACTCGGCGTGCTGGAGTTCTTTTCTCGACTGGAGAAAACGCCGGTTCTCGAATTCACGGTCGCTGACCATGTGGCCGAAAACCTGAAGGACGCCGCTGCGTTATTCGCATCCAACCTAGAGCGCTGTCGCATCAATGCTTCTTTGCATTCAGTGAAAACGAGCGTAGAAAAATTGGCGCCGCTTTTGAAAGGCCACTACGACCTGATCATCCTGTCGAACGTGCTGAATGAATTGTTCCGCAATGACGAGGAGAGGATCGTCAGACGTATCGACATCCTGAATGAGATCATTAAGCATTTTCTTGCGTATGACGGGAGTTGCATCATTATCGAGCCGGCTCTCCATGACACCTCGCGTGAGATGCTCTTGGTCAGGGACGGACTTCTGGCTCAAGGATTCCATGTCTATTCCCCCTGTCTCATGAATGAGAACTGTCCTGCTCTTGTAAATCCAAAGGACTGGTGCCACGAGGATGTGCCTTGGGATCCGCCCGCTATAATCAAGGAAATAGACAAGCTCGCCGGCTTGAGAAAGGATTCGCTCAAGTTTTCCTATGCGGTTCTCAGAAAGGACAATCTTTCCCTGATGGATTACTATGGCCCCGATTCATTCAGGATCGTAAGCGAGCCGATCATTTCAAAAGGCAAGATCGAGTTCTATCTGTGCGGCAAGGGGGGACGGCGATTGATCATGAAGCTTGATAAAGACGAGTCACCAGCGAATGAAGCATTCGGAGCCTTGAAAAGGGGGAATATCGTAAGCTTTGAAAAACTGCTGGACGAGGGCAAGAGATACAAAGTGGGAAAAGATACGGAAGTGATCGCTAAAAATACTTGCTAATTCCTGATAATGCGTTATTATTTCCCGTTATGAGCAGGTATCGAGAGCATCAAAAGCCGGGTTCCAAATATATCACGCCCGAAGGGAAGAAACGTCTGAGCGATGAGTTCGAGCACCTCTGGAGGGTAAAACGTCCGGAAGTGACGGCCGCACTTGCCGCCGCTGCAGCCGAGGGGGACCGGTCCGAGAATGCAGAGTACATCTACCGCAAGAAACAGCTCCGCGAGATCGATGCCCGCATCCACCATCTGAAAGAACGGCTGGAGCATATTGTCGTTGTCGACAGGAGCCCTGACGATGAATCGCGGGTCTTTTTCGGTGCGTGGGTCAAGCTCGAGGATGAAGAAGGAGATATCTCCGAGTACCGCATCGTGGGACCCGATGAGTCTGACCACACCAAAGGCCTGATCAGCATGGACTCCCCCATGGCGAAGGCCTTGATGAAGAAGTCCAAAGGGGACGAGGTCGTGGTCAATCGCCCAAAGGGCGATGCCGTGATCACTATCGTGAATGTGCGATACCGGCCGTTCGACGATAAGGGAGGAAAGCACTCAAGCTGATTCACAGCATCGCGAGCACGCACATCATGGCGATGGACCAAATAATGTCCGTGGCCAGATGCATGTCGCAGGTGGAATCGAACATGAGGTCAGCGCGAGCGGGAAATTCCTCGTCCTCCAGCCAGAGCGTCAAAATCGCCGGGATCCTCGGGAAGGGATAGAGCTTCACGGATGCATCGCCATATTCTACCAGCTCTCCTCCAAGGCCTGTGCCTTTTAGTAAAAAACCCTTCTTATCTTTCCCGAATCTCTGAGCCACTTTGTCAAGCGGCAGTATATGAGACCCCATGGTGAAGATTTCCCCGCCTCTTACATTCTGGAGCTTCACCACCCGTCCGGTACAGGCGATATCTTTAGCGCTCACCAAGTACCAGAGGATCGAAAGATTGAAAAAATACCCCAGTCTTTTCAGCAGCACATCGCTCCCTGGCGCAGAGCTCGAGATTGTCCTGTCTTTTACCGCAACAAGAAAGTTCATGCCGAGTGATTTCACGACGTACTGTTTCATCGCACGGTCATAAGACACTGCCGCAGCCCTGCAGACATCATCAACGTCCAGCGTCGCGAGGATATCCCATGCCTTCTCCTCTCCAGGCTTATTATCTTCCGTCATACTTTCCTCTTAAACGCAATCAGATAGTATCATTGCCGCGTAACCAGGAGCAGTCTCGAGGTCCCAAAATAGGATCGTCATGCCCCGCTCGTCGATCACAACGAAAAAAAAGATGAATGCGTATCAAAATGTTCTCGCTCCAAATAGTATCAGATTATTACTGTATTTAAAAGTAAAATTGTGTTCCAGATTTAAACACCAGGACTTCTCCTCTATCGTGCGCAAATCTCTGCAGAAATAACAATGATGTATGATCACAGGCCTGCTAATAAAGGGTTTCTATAATATTTGAACCCATTACCAAGTTTCTTTCCCTCTATATGCGTTCATATGCGTTCAATTTTGAAACAGTAGCGCTTCTCTTCATATTAATTTATTTTAATAAAAACAATATGTTATATATTGGCACCCCTGTTGCTATATATATGGCAGAGAAGCAAATTACTAAGGAGGTAAGCAATGGGGAAGAGGCAGCTTTTGTTCGTCACATATCTTGATGAAAATATCGAAGAAGGAGTTTCATACGCTGTTGAACTCGCTAAGACAATGTATGAGGACATCACGCTTTTGCTGGTCAAGAAAAAAAATAACCTCATGGAAAAGCTTGAGAACCTCATGACCGCTGTAAGCTTTGCCGAGGTCGATGAACATGATACAGCTCGGCAGATCATGGAAGGTGGCTCTCAAGATAAGCATACGAGACATGAGAAGAAGATCGTGGAAGTTGTGAAAAAATGTCACCGGGAAGGCATCCAGGTGAATGTCTACACGACGGACTTGGACGCAATTTCAGGCATACGGACATTTCTCAAGGGACACACAGGCATCGACAAGGTCGTTTTGAGCCCCGCGGTGACAGGGAACGGCAATGTCTCGGCAAAGGATTTGAACCGACTTGTACGTACGGCGTCGCGTCCCATCGTGACCATGACCAGGCAGGCCTGCACAGTAGCGTAAACACGCTCAGCCTGTCATTGCAAGCCGAAAGTGGAGCAATCCCAGGTCGCGTGTATCGTGTTGAAGAATATCCAGATTGCTTCGGGGACTGTGTCCCCTCGCAATGTCATCTAAGAAATTAAAAAAAATAAGAAAAGGAGATGAGTAATGTATCTGTACTTACCGGTAGCATTGACCAGCATTAATATCCTCGTGCCCGTCGGGCTAGGACTGGCCGTGGGGCTGCTCTCAGGCCTCTTCGGCGTGGGCGGAGGCTTTCTCATGACGCCGCTTCTGATCATGTTCGGCATTCCGTCGACCGTTGCCGCGGCAACGGATTCCAACCAGATCGTAGCGGCATCCACTTCCGGGACCTATGCTCACTGGAAGGTCGGGAATGTGGATTTCAAGATGGGCCTATACCTCCTCGCCGGTGGGTTTGTTGGAGGAATCATAGGTGTCCAGGCGATCAAACTCCTCCATGCCATGGGCAACGCAGATTTCGTGATCAAGATGACCTATGTGCTCATGCTCGGCATCGTGGGCGTCTATATGTTCATCGAAAGCCTCCAGAGCATGAAGAAAAAGAAGACGTCCATTGATGAAGAGGCGGGCGAAGAGAAGGAATCGGCCGTCGGGCGTTTCCTGAAATCCCTTCCGCTCCAGACCCGGTTCGAGAAATCAGGGATAACCCATTCCGTCTTTGTGCCGATAGTCCTCGGTGCCTTTGTCGGTGTTCTTGCCGCCATCATGGGCGTGGGCGGCGGGTTTCTGATGGTTCCGATCATGGTGTATATGCTCAGGATGCCGATGCACGTGGTCGTCGGGACGAGTCTGTTCCAGATCCTGTTTACCTGCATCGAGGTCACGTTTCTCCAGGCATACACGAACCATAGTGTAGATTTCATCCTTGCAGTGCTGCTGCTCCTGGGCTCAACGATCGGGGCGCAGGTAGGCGCGGTATTCGGAAGGAAGCTCAAGGCCGATCAGCTTAAAATATTGCTCGCCGGGATCGTGCTCGCGGTCACTGTAAAGATCATCTTCGAACTGACGCTTACGCCGTCATTACTCATCTCACAGGCAGGAGGACACTAATGAAAAAAATCGGGTTGCGAATTGCCGATCGGGGAAGCGCGATGATAGCCGCGTTGGCCCTCATTTTCATCCTTGTCTTCACTGGCAATGCTTCCGCCATGCTGACGGCCAAGGCGAACCATGACCATATCACCATCGACTTCTTCTATCACGGCAGCACGGTGAGCGTTCGTGGGGAGTCGGATCCCAACGTTGATCTGGTCATCAAGATAACCGCTCCCGAAGAGCATCAGGTCCTAAAACAGAAGGGGAAGGTCGGCGGCCTTTTGTGGATGAATGTGGGGCAGCTCAAATTCGAACATACCCCGAATTTCTACGCAGTCTATAGCACGAAGAAACTCGATGAGATGCTCAGCACGGAAGAGATGGAAAAGTATGTGATCGGATATCCATCGCTCGAAAAACATGTCACGGTAACGCCGGCCGCAAATGAGGAGGAGAAGGCCAAGTGGTTCAATGAGTTCGTTAAGTATAAGGAAGCGTCCAACGTATATGTATCCTCCTTCGGGAAGATATCGACAACGGCGAAGGCCGACGGTAGGCAGGAGTATTACATTCTGACCGACTGGCCCTACCAGGCAGCACCGGGAGATTACCTAGTGTCGGTCTATGCCGTGAAGAATGGAAAAGTCGTTGAGCAGGCCGAAGCGAAGGTAAATGTTGAACAGGCCGGCCTCGTCAAAACGCTTGCGACCATGGCAAAGAACAACGCGGCGTTCTACGGTATTCTCTCGATCGGTATCGCGCTCGGCGCGGGTTTCGGTGTCGGCTTGGTGTTTAGGAAAGGCGGAGGTTCTCATTAATGTACAGCACTATTGTTGTCGGATACGATGAGTCATTGTCGAGCAGGGCGGCACTGCAAGAAACTTCGCTCTGGATAAAAAAACACGGGGGGCATCTCTTCCTGGTCCATGCGGTCTATTTTGACCAAGAGGAGTTCACTATTCTGCCGTCGCAGATGGAGAAGCGGTTCGAAATAGGGACGAAGGTCTGCATGGACGCGAAGAAGAGTCTCCATCATGATTACGGACTGAACGGGAGCATCGAGTCTATTATATGCGAAGGCGAGCCGCCCGACGTGATCGTGGACATTGCACAAGGGAAGAAAGCCGACCTCATTGCTCTCGGCACCTATGGACGAAAGGGACTGAAGCGGCTGCTTATGGGTAGCGTAACGTCGCAGGTCATCCTGAACTCACCCTGCGATGTGCTTGTGGTCAAGAAACCGTGTTCGAAGTGCAGCGGAAGTTATCATTCCTTGCTGGTCCCCTTCGACGGCTCCGAGGCCAGCAAAAAGGCGCTGACGCGGGCCAGCGAACTGTCGAAAATTGACGGAGCAGAGGTAGCGGTCCTTTACGTTATACCCCGCTACGAAGAGATGATGGACTTCTTCAAGACAGAGACCATTAAGAAGAGCCTCTTTCGAGAGGCGGAGAAGATCGTCGAGGGAGCAAAGAAGCACGCCGCAGGGCTGGGAGTAGAGATCAAGGCGGTCGTGCAGGAGGGTCATGCCGGTGACAAGATCGTGGAGATCGCAGACACGCTGAAACATGATCTGATCGTCATGGGAACCCACGGATGGAGGGGCGTAAACAAGGCTATCATCGGGAGCACGGCGGAGCGTATTATTGCATATGCCTCCTGTCCAATACTGATTGCGAGGTAAATGACCTGAGAACGAATGGAATGCAGATGACGTGGAGATGTCAGGTTGATGAAAACAGAATTCAAAGTAAACACTATAGCAAGCAAGGGAGCGTGATATATTATGAAGGGTTATAGAAAAGTTCTTATCGCGTTGAACGGGTCCAAAGAGGTCCTGGAACAGGGGATCAAACTCGCCAAGGACGAAAAGACCTGGATCACGGTCGTGAAAGTTGTCCGGCCTTTTGATGGCGAACTCAACCTGACGGGCATCAAGAACCTTCACGATGTCCTGGACGACGGGGCGGCCAAGGCAGTTTCCGTTATCAATGAGGTTGCTGAGGCCGAGGGAGCAATGGTAAAAACGCGGTTGGAGGCCGGTGACGTGCCGGACAGGATCGTGGAAGTCGCCGCAGAAGAAAAATGCGATCTTATCATCATGGGGTCGAAAAAGAAAAAAAGTATCATTAGCCGGCTCTTTGGTGATCACATCGTAGAGAAGGTCATCGACCGTGCGCCGTGCCCGGTGTATGTTGTCGGATTATAAGAAAGAAGGAGTTCTGCATAACGTAAATATGGCTCTATGCCGCCGCTGTGAGAAATGATTTTTCCTACGAAGCAATCTCGTGTTGCATCAGATAGTGAAGCGGCATGAGTGCTTTGCTCGAAAGGGTGCTTAAAAAAGGAGTAATAATGTTCGAAGGTTTGGTACAGCCAATGCATCTGATACTGATCCTGTTGATTGTGTTGACCATCTTCGGCCCGGGGAAGCTCCCGGAGCTGGGTGAGGGCCTCGGCAAGAGCATCAAGGCATTCAAGAAGGCGATGAAAGAGGGGCCGGACGCCCCATCAATAGAAAAGAAAGAAGAAAAGAAAGCGTAAGCCGTACGGGCGGAACGGTTCGGAGAAGTAGCGGATAAAGAAATAACGTCTTCATGGACCATCGAATGATTACGGGAGCCAAGCCGTTTGCTCTCGACTGAATATGGCTTCAGACAGGCAACCTGCCACACGTCGGAAATTAACCTCGCGAACAGCATCCACCTTTTTTCTTGACACGCCTGACAGAATTCTTTACAAAAACATTTCTTTCCCGTATTATACGATTTTAGGTCCAACGGGATACTTATATGATCAGAGATAAATTCAATAGACTGCTCCGTCTGGGGGTCCTCTCCGAGGTAGAGCTGGACTCGATGGAGCGGGAATCGATAGCCACGGGGACGGCGGTCGAGGAGCTGATGATCCGGCAAGGGATCCCGAAACACGAGGTCCTCTTCTGCCTTTCGGAATATTTCGGCTATCCGTTCGTTGAATTCGATGAGAGCGTGGCCGCGTCCTACTTTCTGGTCCTGCGGCTCGACTTGGAGCACCAGAAGAGTGCCTTGTGGTTTCCGCTCTCCGTGCGCGAGAAACAGGCTGAGGTCATTGCCTTCCGCCCCGACGACGAGCGTGTAATCGAAGACATTAAAAAAACGCTAGGCGTTGAGCATATCGATTTCCGCGTGTCGCTTCCGGCCGACCTCATCCGCATCATTGAACATAATTTCGACGTGAACCGCAATTTCCGCATCTCCGGGGGCCGGACGCCGCTCGCCCGCGTGAGGACGTTCCTCGCCTACCAGCGATCGACCTATGCGCATTACCGTACGCTCTTCGCGAAAGGGCGGACGGGTCTCGCCTTCATCCGGACCGGCGTTTCCTTTATCGTCATCGCCCTTCTGTTTTTGCGTGTCCTGGGGGCCGGTTTTTACCTGGTCCTTGAAGCGCCGCTATTGACCGTCGGTGTCATCATGGTTTATGACGGGATAAAATGGTATTTGCCCGCTCGGAAGATCGCAGGCAAACCGCTTGACACTAGCTGCACGTTGCCGACCTGGGGAACCTGTGTCCTTCAGGGAGATGTGAGGGACGGCCGTCCTGTCATCACCCGGACCGAAGAAATAAAGGGCGCGGGAGAGCACAGAGCCGATTGGGAGAATCTCTCGCCCGTAATGCGGCGAAGGTTCCTGGCCAGCGACCGGACTGACATGGCAGAGGAGCGGACGTCGCTTGCCGGCCACCGGACAAAGCTCGCCCGAGCGCGGACGGGGCTCTCCTTTACCAGGACCGGCATTGCCTTTACCGGACTCGGCATAGGTTTGATGAGGCAGTTTGAAGCGAGCAGGTGGTCGGCGTGGTCGATCTTCGATGTCACACTGATTGCCGCGGGCATTCTCATGTCCGCCGAGGGCTTTTACTGGTATTTCGGCGGGCGCAAGTCCGGAATCGAAGGGTTGCGGTCCGTGCTGGCGGGGCTTAACAAGGAAACGATCTGGGACATGGTATTTCCGCTTGGCCACAAACGATCGGGACCAGGAAAGGACAGGCCGGGTCCGCCGGTTACCGCGGACCAGATGCCGGGCATCTGGGCCACGACAGGCCACGCTCTGGAACGGACGGTGCTTGCCGACCGTCGCGTCGTCATGGCACGGCTCCGAACGGTCATGGCGGTGTCGCGGACGGGCATGGCGTACATCAGGACAGGCATGAGCATTACGTCTGTTGGCGCGGGATTGATGGCTTATTTCGGTATCGCCTCGCCTGGCTGGACGATCTTCAACGCCTTGCTGATTGTAAGTGGGCTTGCACTGATCGTGGACGGATACCGCTGGATGCTTCCCGCCGAACGCATGAGGAAGGAGTACCCGTACTGCTACGGGGACATGGAGATAACTATTCCTGATTACGGAAGACCAAATTTTGAATGGGGAACGGTATTTTTTAATAACCATGAAAAATGAGCTGATGAACGACGATTTCGCCGATAATGCAGTCGGGGCTGGCTTGGAGTTCTCCCTTCTGGTAGAACGGAGGATTCTGGGCACTGCCGATCTCGAAGTAGCGGCAAGCAGGGCCCAAGCAAGGGGCATCGATATCGAAAAGGTCCTTCTGAGCGAGTACAAAATAACCAAGCAGGACATGCTTGCGGCGCTTGCGAAGTACTATAATTGTCGCGCGATCGAATACGACGAACGCCTGCCGATCCCACCGGAGCTTCTGATCAACCTGAACGCAGACTCGCTCTCGACGTACCAGTGGATGCCGGTCATGAAGGACAAGTCGGGCACCGTAGTCATTGCGGCGAGAAACCCGGAAAGCGAGGCCATGCGGGAGGACGTGAAAAAACACATCAAGGCAGACCGGTATGAATTCCGCGTCTCTCTTGATTCGGACATTCAATGGTACATCCAGGATTTTCTCCATGCAAAGGTTGGGCTCTTGATCGGCACGGAGCGGACCGGACTTGCGTTCTGGAGAAACACGATGGCGCACTGGCGCACGAGAATGGCCTGCTACCGGACCGATCTTGCGAAGGCAAGGACCGGTCTTTCTTTCATCCGGTGGGGGATGGGTACAATAGCGCTCTCGAACGCCTTGCTGCAGTCGAGGAACACGAGCAGCAACCCCTATCTCTATTTTTCGGTACTCATTGTTGGTATCATCATCGCATGTTACGGCCTTCCCCAGTATTTGAGCATCCGGAAATCTCGGCTCACACCTCCCGGGAACCAGACGCTGGTCGAAGTCACGGCAGCTACGATCCAGTTCCTCGAGGATTACCATTTTATCGAGAATACGGGAGCAAGGAAGGCAACGCAGGGAACGATGCTTGCACGAATGGGAGATTATCTTGCCGATCACAGTACCTATCTTAATCCGACGCCGTCAAGCAAAACGCGCACCATGTTCGCTCGGGAGCGGAACGTTCTGGCGGCCCAGCGGACGATTGCTGCCTGCTATCGCACCATCTATGCGCGGGCGAGGACCGGGCTTGCATTCATCCGGACAGGCATTTCTTTCCTCGGCATCGGCATCGGTATTTTGAGCTATTTCGGGTTCGGTCTGCTCACATCGTTTAATATGTTGCTCATTGCCGCGGCACTTCTGATGCTCGTGGACGGGATGCTCTGGTACTGGCCTGTCCGCAAGGAACAGGCAGAAGTTCCGAGGGGCATAGCCTATCCGGAGTGACGGGAATCGGCGAGCATTACTATACCGCTAGGGTATATGCAGTTCGCCAAAAATAGAATCGATATGCTAAGCGCCTGCTCATTATTTGTTTTCCACGAATGACCCTATCGGGGATATGGTTTTCGCGTCAATGAAAACCAGCTTCCCGCTCAGAAACGCTGCGGGAATAACAGAATGAGGGGCATGATGAACGATATCTAATTCAGTATGAAGATCGAAAAAAAGCTCATCCTCTCCAACGTCATGTACGGCGCATTCATTATTCTGATCGGTTTTTTTGCCTTTCAGAATATGAATCTTGTCCTTACTAAGCTCAGATTCGTGGAAATCGCCGATGATCTGAATGCGTCCTTTCTCGAAATGAGGCTTTCGGAAAAGAACTATTTTCTCTACAAGGATAAGAAAGCGCTTGCCGAGATACGGGGAAAAATAGATTATACCGTCAGGACAATCGGAGAGGTGCGGGATGACATTATCAGGGCCATCGGTGAGACCGATCTCAAGAAGCTTGACTCGTACCTCAAAGCTTATTCGGATGTCATCGAAGAAGCGCGGACAGGCAGCTCCATGGACCAGCATCTCGAGTTGCGGCTCAGGGCCGAGGGCAAAAAGCTGAAGGAATTTTCCGATTCCATCACGCACCTTGAAAGAAGGCGGGTGAATGATATTATCCTGAGCTCCAAGCGGATACTGATGTTTTCCTTCTGGGCCATTCTGTTTTCCGCCCTTTTCTTGGGACACTTTATTTCTCAGAAGATTCTCCGGTCGTTGCGGGAAATCGAGAAACTGGCGAAATCCATCTCCGGAGGCAATTTCCAAAAGATAGAAGTGTTCCAATCCAATGATGAGCTTGGCTCCGTCATTGCGGCCATCAACTCCATGTCCGAGGAACTTGGCCACCGCGAAGAGGAGCTCATCCAGTCCAAGAAACTTGCTTCCATGGGTATTCTCACGGCGGGGGTGGCGCATGAGCTCACGAATCCCCTGAATAACATTTCCATGATCGCCCAGACCTATGCGGAACTATACGACAAGCTCAGCGGTAGGGACCGGGTCGAGCTCATGAGCAAGGTGGAGGAGGAGACGGAGCGGATACGAAAGATCGTTAAGAACCTCCTCGATTTTTCCAAGCCAAAGGATTCGAACCCGAACGAGGCGGACATCAACTCCGTGATACAGAAGACGCTTACGCTTGTGCAGAACATGATCGATGTGTCGAATATCGAAACGACGCTTCATCTCGACCATGCACTGCCGCATGTATATGTCGATGAGCATCAAATACAGCAGGTCCTGGTGAACCTCATCACCAACGCGGTCCAGGCCATGTCCTCGGGTGGCAGGCTCGTCATTTCATCGAGGCTGGGAAAGAGCGGGAATTCTGTGGAGATCGGTGTGGCGGACACTGGAAAAGGCATCCCGCCTGAGTTCCTGCCGCATATCTTCGATCCCTTTTTCAGCACCAAGGGCGACGCGGGAACCGGCCTCGGGCTCTCGGTCAGTTACGGAATCATCAAGAACCATAGAGGGGATATCAGAGTGGATAGCAAGGTGGGAGTCGGGACGACCTTCACCTTAGAACTGCCACTGTATAAAAAAGAGGAGAAAAATCGATGAATAGTCACAAGATCATGGTCATTGACGACGAAAAGATCGTGGGCGACATGGCAAAGCTTTCGCTCGAGCAGGAGGGCTATCAGGTCGAGACATTTTTAAATGCCGAGCCGGCACTGGCACGGCTGAAAGAGGATAAATTTCACGTCGTTGTTACGGACTACAAGATGAAGGGCATCGACGGGATGGAAGTCCTTAGAACGGTGAAAAAGCTGTATCCCGAGACCAAGGTCATCATGATCACGGCCTTCGCCAACCTCGATGCGGCCATCGAAGCGCTGCGGGGAGACGTGCACGACTTCTTCCCCAAGCCCGTAAAGATCAAGGAGCTCAAGGAATCGATACGGCGTGCATTGAACAGGCCTTAGTACCCAGCATACGCACGGCGATACATTGGTGCTGAGCGGTACGGTACAGATGTATACAGAATGCCTCAGCGGCACAGTGTGTCTCGATTGCAATGATGGGTGGGAGCAGAACATGAAAAGCGGTGGTTTATTAAGATCACTCCTCGCGTCGGTAGCCAATGCGTCCTTCAGGAAATATCCCGCGGACCCTGAGGAATTCAAGGCTGTTTTCGACCGGTTTAAGAAAGTACTCGATAGCAATAACCGGGCGCTCGAAACGATTACGGACATGGGAGAGAAACTGGGTGGGGACTACCTGTTCGATGTAAATTATATCAAGAAGGCCTATTCCCGCCTCCGGAAAGATCTCGAGTATTCCATGCGGAATTTCGACACGCTCACGAGGAACCGGTATTTGCCTCTCCACGATGTGTTCGGACGAATTGACTCTCTGATCCAGCAGATGATCTCCGGCGCGCCGTCGGTGCCGCAGAAGCCGGTCCTGTTCTTTGAGGACATTCCCTGGGGCACGCTGCGGGAAGTCGGTGGCAAGAACGCCCATCTCTCGGAGGTCAAGAACCGCCTGAACCTGCGCGTTCCTGACGCCTTCGTCATCACGACCGCGGCTTTTGACGAATTCATAAGCTCCAACGGGCTCGGCGGTCAGGTGGCACGGATCGCAGAGGATCCCCATCCGTCTGACGCGGGGCTCCGGGAACTGCAGGAACTCATTATTCACGGGACCATTCCTTCTTCCCTCAACGGGGCAATGCAAGAAGCGATACAGAAAATCCAGAGTCGCAACGGGGAATGTTTTCTCGCCGTACGGAGCAGCGCAGAGGAGGAGGACAGCGGCCGGTCATTCGCAGGACAGTTTCAAAGCATCCTGAACGTCCCCCCCGAGACGGGGCGTGTTGAACAGGCATATCGGGAGGTGATCGCGAGCCTATTTTCGGAAAAGGCCGTGGCCTATCAACAGCAGATGGGCTACGAACCGGGTCGCTTGAAGATGGCCGTGGGGTGCATGGTCATGGTGGATGCGGTGTCGAGCGGTGTCATGTATACTACCGCGCCCGACGGCAAGGGGGATACCCTCGTCATCAGCGCCGCATGGGGACTGGGAGAGGCCGTGGTCGAGGGGCTGACCGATACGGACCTCTATACGGTTAGGAAGGGTCAACCTCATGAAATGCTTGGCGCGGCGATCGGCAATAAGTCGTCCATGATCACCGGCCAGAGCCAGGGAGGCGTAACCGAGGTCGCAACGCCGGATGTTCTCCGGGGAAAACCGTGTCTGACTTCTGAGCAGGCAGCGGAACTCGCCTCTTTGGCGGCGAAGATCGAAAAGTACTTCGGGAGCCCCCGCGACGTCGAATGGGCGATCGACAAGGACGGCAGGATTTTTATTCTCCAAGCGCGCCCGTTGAACATTGCTGTCAAGAATTCAAGCGATGTTTCCGCGGAGCGCCAGATCCCGGGTCCCGAATCGGCGCATCTGGTCTTAATCCGGAACAGGGGCAGTGTGATCCAGAAAGGAACAGGAGCAGGAAAGGTCTTTATCACACGGAAAAAGGACGATCTGAGCGATGTCCCGAAGGGAGCCGTGCTGGTGGCGAAACACGATTCATCGCTGTACGTCCGGGTCATGCCGTTCGTTTCCGCGATCATTACCGAAACTGGAACGCAGACTAGCCATATGGCAGCGCTCTGCAGGGAATTGAAAATCCCGGCAATCGTGAATGTCGCTGGTGTCATGGAAATCCTGGAGCCGGGACAGGACGTCACCCTGGTCGCCGGAGACGACGGCACATCGGCCGTCTATGAAGGGATAGTCAGGGATATTATCTCACAGGCCGGTGACGAGACCGCGAGGATGGAGGATGTTTATGAATATCGAAGGAAGCGGTATATCCTGCGGTACATCTCCCTCCTCAACCTTGTTGACCCGCTGATGGACGAGTTTACGCCCGAAGGATGCAGGACGCTGCACGATATCTTGCGGTTCATGCATGAAAAATCGGTTGCCGAGCTCGTGGACAGCGCGCGGGAGGGGAACGCAAAGTTCAGGAAACAAGGTGCGCTCGTGCCGCTGGAACTTCCCGTGCCCGCGGGGATCCTGGTCATGGACATGGGAGGCGGCCTGAATAGCGGGGTTGGCGGACGGGCAACGTTTGAGCAGGTTACGTCGGTGCCGTTCCGGGCTATCATCAGGGGCATGATTCATCCTGGCGCCTGGCACTCCGAGCCGGTCGCTTTGAAAGCCCATGATTTTCTTTCGAGCATGATGCGGATGCCGGACATCGTCTCCGACAGCGGGCACCCCGCCGGATATAATGTGGCGGTTATATCCCGCGAATATGTGAACCTGAGCATCAGGTTTGGGTATCATTTCAACATGATCGACTGCTATTGCGGCGAGAATGCGAAGAACAACCACATCTACTTCCGTTTCGTGGGCGGCGCAACGGACATGGCAAAGCGTTCAAGAAGGGTGGAACTCATCGCGAAGATTTTACGAGAATATGGCTTCAACATCAAGATTAAGGGAGACCTTCTCATTGCCCGCCTCGCGGGCCTCAAACAGGAAGAGATGGAGACGGTACTCGACAAGACGGGGAGGCTGATCTCCTATGCCCGGCAGCTGGATGCCGTGCTGCACGATGATGCCGCCATTGATCGGTACGCGAAGAATTTTTTAGCGGGAGTGTATACGTTCTAGAAGTTGAAGCACGGTCTATTGCACTGGAGAGGGACGACGATGTCTGAGAAAGACACCGATAAGAAAAGTATAACTATCAAAAGGTCTTTTCTGCTGGTCCTCCTGCTTGCGGCATTTTCCTTCGGGGCGTTCATCGGCAGAGGAACGGGGATGCTAGGCAGCATATACGAGGACAGTAGCGAAGAACGTTCGGCTGACACGGGAGGCGCATTCAGGTTCATACGACCCCCGCGCGGAAACATGATGCCCGATAGAGCGCGTACACAAAGCGAACTGAAGCCTTTCCGCTATAAGGTAGATGCGCTTATTCAGAGCAAAATGAAAACGGGCGAGGTATCAACGGTATCCGTTTTTTTCCAGGATCTAAAAAGCGGGCACCGGTTCGGCATCCGGGAGCAGGAACCGTTCTCGCCCGAAAGCCTTTTGAAACTGCCTCTCATGGTCGCCTACTTCAAATGGGCAGAGTCATACCCCCGCGTTCTGAACCGCAAAATACCCTTTGCCGGCAGCACGGAAGAAAGCAGTCTGCAAAGCACAAAAGCAGCTAGGCCTCTCGAGAAAGGCAGATCCTATACGGTTGACGATCTAATCCTCAGGATGATCGCATACGACGATACCGATGCGCATGCACTGCTATTGGCCAATCTCCCGCCTGGCTACCTTGACCGGGTCTTTAAGGACATCTATGCCAACTATGACCCGGCGAAGAAGGACGATGCTGTGACGTTCAGCGCCTATGCATCGTTCTTTCGCGTGCTTTACAACTCTTCCTATTTGAGCAATGAGATGTCCGAGAAGGCCCTCCGCTATCTTTCCCGGTCTGCCTTCAGGGACGGGATCGTCGCAGGCATCCCACCGAATGTAGACTGTGCGATCAAGTCCGGAGAGAGGTCGATGCAGGCCGATGCGGACCGCGGCATCGAAAAGGAAATGAAACAGCTCCATGAGTTCGGGATCATTTACTACCCAGGCCGCCCGTATCTCATGGGGGTCATGGCCCGCGGGGAAGATTCTGGGAAGTTAACGAACGTAATTCGTGATGTCACTATGCTCATTTATGAAGAAATAGACCGGCAAACACGGTTACCAGGGTAGATGCCGGAAAGAAGAACGTTATCCAATGCACCGAGAAGCGATTTTCAAAAAGTGGAGAATCGGAGAAGATCAGCCTTGCCTGGATGAACGAGTGTGACATTATGGTTTGGGACATGTTTGAAATACAGCATAAGTTTTATTTCCCGGCCGGCCAAACTCCTCCTAATGGCATGCAGAAAGTTGATCGGCAGTCTTTATAATGTTATGAATAATAATCTTGAGTCGAAAAGTCCATTCCGTAAATTTCTAATACCGGCGCTGGCCCTTATTGCCGGGTTATCCGTCGGGTTTATGCTTAGAGGGTTTATCCCGGAAAAATCAAAACATCAACTTATCGAGATACGACAGGGAGGTTGGACTTATACAAATCCTTTGTTGGAATGCGAGCAAGCCCAACATGTGCTGTCGGATCCCGAGCTCAAACCGATGAGAGATGATCTTGAAAAGTTTATAAGAGAAAACCTAAGCCGGAGATGGGGCGACGAGGTCTCGGTATATTTTCGTGAACTAAACGATGGACTTACTTTCGACATAGGGAAAGACTCGCAATTCTATCCGGCAAGCTTACTGAAAGTGCCGCTTATGATCTCTGTCTTGAAAAAGGCAGAAACGTATCCCCAATTACTGACTCAGAAAGTCGCCTATAACAATCCTGACCTTAAATCGTACCAAAATACTGATGTAGCTGATAAATTATTGTTCGGCAGGTCCTATACAGTTGAAGACTTACTGAAAAGAACGATTGATTATTCTGATAATGTTTCCTCTATACTTCTTGAAGGAGCAATTAGTAATAAAGACCTCAGAAAAACGTATGATGACTTGGGTATTCCAGACCCTTATTATCTAAACGACCAAAGTGGTTATATGCTCTCAGTAGGATTATACTCATCTTTTTTCCGCATTCTTTATAATGCTTCATATCTAAGTAGAGAAATGTCCGAAAAGGCCTTAGAATATCTGGTCAAAACTGATTACAAAAAAGGTTTGGTTGCTGGAGTGCCTCCCAATATCACAGTCGCGCACAAGTTTGGTTTGCGGAAGATCAATGAGATAAAACAATTGCATGATTGCGGAATCGTTTATTTCCCCGATCATCCCTATCTTTTGTGTGTGATGACCTCAGGTACTGTACCTGAGTATCTGGATAATACCATCGCGGAGATTTCCCACTTTATTTACCAAGAAATTGGCAGCCAGCAGTTTTAGAACGAACCTATCCCAAAATATTGTCTCCTTTTTGTTTTCACACAGATCATCGCAGTGAGCATTCTTATCCGTGTCCCAGTCGACCAGGGCGCCCTCATTCAAACACCCTTATTCATGCACTCTATTCATGCACTCTTGTCTTTAAAAAGAATCAGTGATATCCTAAGTGCAGTTTCTGAAAATCCGGCCCTATCTATCCGCCCAAATAGTGGGTAACCATACAGGGCTGCGTTTTCGAATCAGCCTACGCAAAAAGAAGACTGGCCATTCGTCTGCCAACGAACGCCCAATCGCGGTCATCGATGAAAAGATCGATGATATCTTTATGGGCTCTAAGGGATTATGCATGAAGAGCAGAAAATAATTGTCAAATGGTTCAATATGCGAAATACGCCCTGATCATTAAAATATGAACATTGATTTTTAAATCTTAAATTTTGACGCGAGGAGAAATTGGTATGAAAAATACATTGACGTTGATCGCCTTCGTCCTGGCCGTGCTTCTTGTCCTCATCGTTCTCTCTTCGAGCAAGAAAGCGCCGTTGATCCCCTCTGATGCTCTGCACAAGAATGTGACGATGAATGCCGCCTGCGCGGAGTGCCACGCTCCGGGAAAACAGGCTCCCCTGAAGCAGAATCATCCGCCGAAGGAACAATGTCTGATCTGCCATACACAAAAGCAGGCATGAAAATGCGGCGACAGGAGGACTTTCTGACCATGCCCTGCGACAGCTTGTCTAAAGCGCCGCTGCGGCACCCAGTAGCGGACTACTTGTTTTGAAGAGATAATGATTCGGATTGAATGAGATAAGGCCCGGCATGACAATCGATACTAAAAAAGACGTCATAATCGTCGGCGCAGGCGCGTCAGGTCTCTTGTGCGCCGTTGAATGCGGAAAGCGCGGCCGCTCGGTGCTCGTCTTGGACCACGGGGAGCGGACCGGCTCGAAGATCCGCATGTCCGGCGGCGGACGAAGTAATTTTACGAACCTGAACGTAACGGCAGGCCACTACATTTCCCGAAACCCCCATTTCTGCAAATCGGCCCTCGCCTGCTTCACACCCCGTGCTATTCTTGATCTTGTTGAGAAATACCGTATCGCATATTATGAAAAAGAGGCAGGCCAGATATTCTGCGTCAGGAGCTCCCGCGATATCATCAGCATGCTAGAAAAGGAGTGCGAGAAGGCGGGCGTGGAGATTCGACTCAAATGCAGAGTGGCAGATGTTCGGAAGGCAAAAAAATTCACCGTTACGACGAACCAGGGGGCCTTTCATTCGGATTCTCTGGTCATCGCCACTGGGGGGCTATCGTACCCCAACATTGGTGCGAGTGGCTTCGGCTATGACATGGCTCGCCAGTTCGGGCTCAAGGTCACGGAGCTAATGCCTGCACTTGTTCCCTTCATCTTCTCTAATCGGGACCAGGCGGTCTTTCGAAAACTTGCAGGTATTTCTCTTGACGCGACCGTATCTAGCGGCTTGAAAAGGTTTCGTGGGAGCATTCTGTTCACGCACTTGGGACTGAGCGGACCTGCTGCTCTCCAGACATCGCTCTCCTGGAAGCCGGGAGCATCGCTTAAGATCGACCTCCTCCCTGAAACAGACATCCTTGGCGTGTTCTTTTCCCAGCGTCAAAGCAAAATGGAGATGCGCAACCTGCTTGCCGGATATTTCCCGAGGCGCTTCGCGCAGATTTGGTGCGATACCCTGATGACTACAAATCCGCTCAATCAAACTTCAGACAGAGAACTGAATCAGATCGCAAAATCGCTTCATGCATGGGAGATCATTCCCAAAGGGACCGGGGGGTACGGGACCGCAGAGGTGACCGCAGGTGGTGTGGATACGGATGAGCTCTCGTCAAAGACCATGGAAGCGAGGAAAGTGTCGGGGCTCTATTTCACCGGCGAAGTTATTGATGTGACCGGTGAACTCGGTGGATATAACCTCCATTGGGCCTGGGCATCAGGATACGCGGCCGGTCAGTACGCGTGAACTACGGTTTCGTCTGAGAGGCTAAAAACCTCTTTCTGCAACGTTTATTGAAATATATGTATACGACATATCGTTACTTTTCGTACCCGTTTGTCCCGTGTAATAATTACTTTTCGTTACATCCATGTCGGAAAAGTCATTCCCATGCAACATGATGCATGAGATGAAATGGAAAAATTTAATGTAACTGCCTATTTATAATATGTAATCTTCTGTTAATCACAATTTTATTACCTCTTGCATTCTACGGTTCGCACTGCATTCAAACAAGCACAGCACTTCAAAAACATATTGATTTCATTATGGTTGTTGCTGGGATCGTGTCGCCTTCCGTCTGATGTTTAAATTATTTGCATTAGACTGCTCCTGTGGGTATGGACACATAATAATCTCATACTATTCCAAGAGCGGTTGATGTTCCTGTACAGGCTAAAAGTGGTATTCAATTTGCTTATTTTTGAGGCATGATGTCTGCGATAAAGCCCGGCAGCGCAAGCAATATGATTCTCGAGGACGTAGTGGCCTTTTTGAAAAAGGTCCCCCCGTTCCAGTTCCTCGAAGATGATGACTTGCAGGCCATTGCCAGGAATCTGTCCATGGAATTCTATCCTAAGGACATGGTCATCCTGGAACAGGACGGTCCCCCGAGTGATGCCCTTAGGATCATCAAAAAGGGCGGGGTGAAGGTCTCGATGGTATCCGAAGACGGCGGCGAGGTGGTGATTGACTACCGCGGCGAAGGCGATACCTTCGGTTTCCTGTCGATCGTAGGCAAAGACCGCGTGCGGTCGAACATCACGGCTGTCGATGACACGCTCTGCTATCTCCTCGGGAAGGAGATGCTTCTTAAGCTCCTCGACTCGAACCTTTCTTTCACCGAATACTTCCTGAAGTCGCACATCACCAAGTACATCGACCGGACCTACCGCGAGATGCAGGACAAGAGCATGTTCTACGGGGGGAGCGACCGCCTCCTGTTCACGACGCGCGTGGAGGATATGGCCATCAAAGAGGTCGTCTCCGTCCAGGAGGAGACGACGATTCGCGAGGCGGCGCAGATCATGTCCGAGAACCGGATCAGCTCGCTCATCATCATGAATAGGAACAACCTTCCGGCGGGTATTGTAACGGACCGGGACTTGCGTGAAAAAGTGGTCGCGAAGGGGAGGGACGTGCAGGAATCGGTCAAGGACATCATGACCACGTCTCTCATACGGGTAGATGCCCGCGACTACTGCTTTGAAGCTGTGCTCAGGATGCTCAAATACAACATTCACCATGTCCTCGTGATCAAGGACGGCAAGCTTACGGGCGTTATCACGAACCACGATCTCATGATGCTACAGGGCACGTCGCCGCTTTCGCTCACCAAGGACATCGAAAGCCAGCAGACGATCGAGGGGCTGGTCCCCGTCTCGAAAAAGATCAACGGAATTGTCGGGCTCCTCCTCAAGGAGGGAGCCAAAGCAAGCAACATCACCAAGGTCATCACCGAGGTAAATGATCGGCTGGTGCGGAAGATCATGGAATTCGCCGAGCGGAAGTTCGGCCGGCCGCCGGTGCCATACTGCTGGATCGTGTTCGGAAGCGAAGGCCGCAAGGAGCAGACCTTTAAGACGGACCAGGATAACGCCCTTATCTATGCCGATCCGGCTACGGACGCGGAGGCAGACGCGGCGAAAAAATACTTTCAGATATTCGCCGAGTACGTGCGGGACGACCTCATCCGGTGCGGGTTCCCGATATGCCCTGCAAATTACATGGCGAGCAACCCTACGTGGTGCCAGCCGCTCAAGGCGTGGAAGAAATACTTCTCCTCCTGGGTGAATACGCCGACCGCGGACGCGGTCATGAACTCCGTGACTTTCTTCGATTTCAGGCCCATGTGCGGTGATTCCGGGCTCGCGGACATGCTGCGAGACCATCTGCTTGAGATCGTCAAGGGCGAGAAGGTGTTTCTCGGTTACCTCGCGAACATGGCGATCAGGAACACGCCGCCAATCGGTTTTTTCAAGTCCTTCGTGGTCGAAAAAAGCGGGGAGCACAAGGACGAACTCAACCTCAAGGTCAAGGGTATCGCGCCGCTCGTAGATATCATGCGCCTTTTCGCGCTGGAGAAGGGGATCCGCGAGACCTCGACCCTCGAGCGGATAGAGACGCTACGCGACAAAAATACGATCGTGACGGAATACGGAGATGACTTCGAGCAGGCCTTCGAGTTCATTACGCTCCTGCGGATCCATCACCAGTACGCGCAGATCAGCTCAGGCCAGACGCCAGACAACTTTATCAACCCGAACCGGTTGAGCCATCTCGAGAAGCGGTCGATCAAGGAAGCGTTTCAGCTGGTTTCGAAGGTCCAGGATTTGATCATTGAGCGGTACAAATCGCTGATCTGGTGAGGATGATGTTCGGACTGCTCAGGAGAATCCGCAAACTGCCGCCCGGAATCGACCCGAAGACGTCGATAACGGATGTCCCATACGTCGTGTTGGACACGGAACTCACCGGCCTCGACGAAAAAAAAGATTCTATCATATCCGTCGGCGCAGTGCGCATGCACGGCGGAAAGATCGACCTGGGCGAAACGTTCTACCAACTCGCAAGCCCGAAAACGCGGCTCTCGGCACAGAGCGTGGTTATCCACGAGATCATGCCTTCGGAAGTCGTCGAGAAACCGGCTATTGACGAGGTCCTCAAAGAGTTCCTCAATTTTTGCGGGAATGATGTTCTTGTCGGTCATTTCATATCGATCGACCTCGGCTTCATCAACCGCGAGATGAAGAGGATTTATGGACAGGAAATCAAGGCTTCCGCGCTCGACACTTTCAGCATGTACGAATGGCTTCGGGCACGGCAGAAATGCCGCGACTGCTTTACCACACCGCTTATGGGTTACCGACTTTATGATATCGTAAAATGTTTCGGCATCCCGGTCAACGGCGCGCATAACGCGCTCATGGATGCTTTTACCACGGCCCAGTTGTTCCAGAGGTTTCTCCCGCTGATTATCGAAGCGGGAACGATGGAAATCGGGGATCTGCTCAAGATAGGAATACCGTTTAAAGGGGGTGATCGCTTCAGATTATCGGGAGAGTTCGGCAACTTTTAGAATCAAACCCAAAACAAAGGAGGATGGATCATGAGTAAGTTAAAAAAGGAAGACATCTTGAATGACCCGGATTTTATCAAGCTGACCGGCCAGAAGAACACCATCTCGATTATTTTGACGATTCTGGAGCTGGTGCTCTATTTCGGGTTCATCTACCTCGTCGCGGAAGGCAAGGACTTTATCTCGCAGAAGATGAGTGAAAACGGCGCGGCGACGATTGGGATACCAATCGCGGTCGGGACCATCGTGCTGTCATGGGTATTCACCGGAATATACATCTGGTGGGCAAATGCGAAATATGATGAAATGGTCAAAAGAGTCATAGAAAAGGTAGGAGGATAACATGCCCCAGACAATCATTGGACAGGCTAATCCCGTTGCAATCATGTTCTTTGTCTTGTTCGTTATTTCCACCCTCTTGATAACCTGGTGGGCCGCAAAACGGACAAGGACCACAAAAGATTTTTACGCAGCCGGCAGAAATATTACCGGGTTCCAGAACGGTCTTGCACTCGCGGGAGACTACATGAGTGCCGCCTCGTTTTTAGGCATCGCTGGCCTCGTGTCCACGAAGGGATATGACGGTCTCATCTACTCCGTGGGCTGGCTCGTGGGATGGCCGATTATCATGTTCCTGATCTCGGAGCCTCTCCGCAACCTCGGCAAGTACACCTTTGCCGATGTCGTCGCCTTCCGGCTGCAACAGCGGCCAATCCGCGCGGCAGCAGCCGCGGGATCTCTCGTTGTTGTTCTCACCTACCTGATCGCCCAGATGGTGGGCGCCGGAACTCTCATAAAGCTCATGTTCGGTCTGCCCTTCGAGTTGGCCATCGTGATAACCGGAGCACTCATGATCTCTTATGTGCTCTTCGGCGGCATGATCGCGACTACCTGGGTCCAGATCATTAAGGCCGGTCTGCTGTTGGGAGGCGCCACGATCCTCGTGATCATGACGCTCGCCAAGTTCGGGTTTAGTTATGGTGAGCTTTTCCGCCAGGCGGCTACAGCCACACCGGCGGGGCAAAAGTTCCTGTCTCCGGGCGGGCTTATTACCAGCCCACTGGAAGCCTTCTCCCTCGGTCTTGCGTTGATGTTCGGCACAGCCGGTCTCCCGCACATCCTGATGAGGTTCTACACTGTGCCTGATGCAAAAGCTGCCCGCAAGTCCGTGTTCTACGCCACGGGGTTCATAGGATACTTCTACATCCTAACCGTAACCATAGGCTTCGGCGCGGCTGTGCTCGTGGGCCAGAAGATCATCATGGGAATCGACAAAGGCGGCAATATGGCCGGCCCGCTCTTAGCCGAAGCCCTGGGAGGGAACATCTTCCTCGGATTCCTGTCGGCGGTGGCCTTTGCCACTATCCTTGCTGTGGTTTCCGGTCTCACATTGGCCGGTGCGTCGGCCCTTTCCCACGACCTGTACGTGGGCGTGATCCGTCGCGGCGTTGCGAATGAGAAGGAAGAGGTTAAGGTTGCCAAGATCGCAACCGTGGGCCTCGGTGCAGTTGCAATCCTTCTTGGCATCCTGTTCAAGGGGCAAAACGTCGCTTTCCTTGTTGGCCTGACCTTCGCGATCGCCGCGAGTGCAAATTTCCCTGCACTTCTCATGTCTATCATATGGAGAAAGTTCACGACAGCAGGGGCCGTGATGAGCATATATACGGGCCTTGTGATAGCGACGGTGCTCATCATATTAAGTCCCACGGTTTGGGTCGATATCGTGAAAAAGGACGAGGTTGCAAAAGTGAACGCGCAGATCAAGGAGATCGATACAGCCGCAGCCGCCATCGACACGCAGATCGCCGATCTGCAGAAGCAGATGGTTGGCGCCGACGTGATAGCAAAACTCAAGAAGAAGGAAAAAGCCGTTGCAGAGAAAAAGAACACGGATATCCAGGCATCGGTGACGGCAAAGATGCACGACAAGGAAGCGCTGGCTTCGAAGAAGAAGGAAGCGAGCGCAGCCATGCCGAAGGCCATCTTCCCCATGAAGAACCCAGGTATATTCTCTATGGGTGCCGCGTTCCTGATCGGCATTCTTGTTTCCCTCATGACTCCGGATAAGGAGGCGCAGGAGAAGTTTAACGCCGAGAAGGTCAGGGAGTATATCGGCATCGGCGCGGAGTAGATGATCCCATCCGTCGGGAGGCGGGGGACACCGCATTTTGTGTACCCCTGCCTCTTGACAAATATACCCATTTCCCTTAGAGTTTATAGGGAGAGAGGACATCAGCACTTTTCCGTTGCTCTGGCAGCGGAATTCATATTTTCAGCAGCGAGAAGGAGGGCCGAGGCATGGCAAAGGAAAGCATCGAAGTCCTGTCGACGGAAAAAAGAACATTTCCGCCGTCAAAGGAATTCAGCCAGAAAGCTCATATCAAAAGTATGAAGGAATATGAGCAGTTATACAAACGGTCGGTCGATGACCCCGATAAGTTCTGGGCCGAGATGGCCGAACAGAACCTTACCTGGTTCAAGAAGTGGGACAAGGTGCTTGAATACGATTTTCACAAGCCTTTCATCAAGTGGTTCAGCGGCGGGAAGCTGAACGCCTCGGTGAACTGCCTTGACCGTTTCATAAACACCCCGACGAGGAACAAGGCCGCGATCATCTGGGAGGCTGACGGCGGTACCTACCGGACGTTCACCTACCAGCAACTCTACTACGAGGTGAACAAGTTCGCCAACGTCCTGAAGAAAAAGGGCATCAAAAAGGGGGACCGGGTCACTATCTACCTTCCCATGATACCGGAACTCCCGATCGCCATGCTCGCCTGCGCCAGGATCGGTGCGATTCACAGCGTGGTGTTCGGAGGGTTCTCCTCGAGGTCGCTCATGGACAGGATCCAGGACTGCGCGTCGCAAATGGTCATTACCGCCGATGAAGGCGTGCGCGGCGGGCGGTTCGTGCCGTTGAAGGCAAACGCCGACGACGCGCTCAATGAATGCCCTACGGTCAAGAGCGTGGTCGTGGTACAGCGTGCGGGCACTGGCAAGGTCAATATGGAGCCGGGCAGGGACACGTGGTGGCACGATGAAATGAACGCTGCAGACGTGGCTGGATACTGCGAGCCCGAGAAGATGGACGCGGAAGACCCGCTCTTCATCCTCTATACATCGGGTTCCACGGGCAAGCCCAAGGGCGTGCTGCATACGACGGGAGGGTACCTGCTCTTCACGAATCTCACGTTCAAATGGATCTTCGACTACCATGAGGAGGACATTCACTTCTGCACCGCTGACATCGGGTGGGTCACCGGACACAGCTACATCCTGTACGGCCCGCTCACCAGCGGGGCGACATCTCTGATGTTCGAAGGCATCCCGACGTACCCGAATCCCGGCAGGTTCTGGGACATCGTCGATAAGCACAAGGTTAACATCTTCTATACGGCGCCGACGGCTATTCGCGCGCTCATGAAGGAGGGCGATCAGTGGCTACAGAAACATGACCTTTCTTCCTTGAAGGTGCTTGGGACAGTCGGCGAGCCGATCAATCCCGAGGCATGGATGTGGTATCACAAGAACATCGGGAAAGAGAAATTGCCGATCGTCGATACCTGGTGGCAGACCGAGACCGGCGGGATCCTCATTACACCATTGCCCGGCGCTATGACCACGAAGCCGGGCTCCGCAACGCGGCCTTTCCCTGGCGTGGTGCCCAAGGTCCTGAAGGAGAATGGCTCGCCTGCCAGCGCGAACGAGGGTGGCTATCTCGTGATTGAGAAGCCATGGCCAGGCATGCTCCGTGGCACTTACGGCGATCCTGAGAACAAGCGGATCAAGGAAGTATATTTCAGCAGGTTCCCCGGCGTATATTTCACCGGAGACGGCGCGCGCATCGACGAAGACGGCGATTACTGGCTCATGGGCCGCGTCGATGACGTGATCAACGTTTCCGGGCACCGGCTCGGAACAGCTGAGGTTGAATCTGCCCTCGTCAGCCATGAGGCGGTTGCGGAGGCTGCAGTTGTTGGATATCCCCATGATATCAAGGGCGAAGGGATCTATGTATACGTGACCCTCAAAGACGGCTTCAAAGCGACCGATGATCTGAAAAAGACCCTTGTGGGACATGTCCGTTCGGTGATCGGTCCGATCGCGTCTCCTGACAAACTCCAGTTCGCTCCCGGTCTACCGAAAACAAGGAGCGGCAAGATCATGAGGCGTATCCTGCGGAAGATCGCCCATAACCTTCTTGAAGAACTTGGGGATACGTCAACGCTTGCCGATCCATCCGTCGTGGATTCGCTCGTAAAAGGGAGAATTCAGTGAAATAATAGTGTTAACGCCGATCTCTGCGGTCATTTCGGGGCGAGCCGGAATTACAGGTTGACAGTATGGCGATGTAAAAATATAATATATGCAGTATGTCATCCTGAACCATGTCTTCAGCGCTTGCATTGTGGCCGTTGGGAGGGTGAAAAAAGCCTGAAAAGCCCATTTGTAGTTTCATAGACTGCAAATGGGCTTTTTCTTTTCCTGCTGTAAATCCAGCTGTTTAAACAACAGAGTGGAATGCCGAACTCCTAAGGAGGTTCTCATGAAAAAGGCCATGCTCGTTATGGCGTTTTTTCTTCTCACCGTCTCTGCCTCAGCCGAAGAGAAGAGGTATCCGGTGCCTATCAAAGACTCGCCGACCCTCGGACCGCAGGACGCACCCGTGACCATAGTAGAATTTCTCGACTTCCAGTGACCTCACTGTGTGGCGGCCGGTCCGACCGTCAAGAAGATCATGGATACCTACAAGGGGAAAATACGGCTTGTGATCAAGAACTACCCGTATCAGTACCGCGACTACTCTCATATTGCGGCCGAGGCGTCGCTTGCTGCCCGGGACCAGGGCAAGTACTGGGAGATGCACGACCTCTTGCTGAAAAAGTCACCTAAACTCGATCGTGAGAGCCTCATCGGGTACGCAAAGGAGCTCGGGCTCGACACGAAGAAGTTCGCCGCGTCGATCGACAGCAAAAAGCATGAGCAGGAAATCGAGCGGGACAAAAAGCTCGCAACGGATATGGATCTCTACAACACACCCACGATATTCATCAACGGCCGTAAGGTCGTGGGTGAACGGCCATTCGAATATTTCAAGAAAATCATCGACGAGGAGTTGAAATATGAGAAGAAATTCTGAATCAGAAACCATCATCTCTTGCCGCGTGCAGAGGTCTTGTCATCATAGCGAGAAAATCCTTATGATCCATGACACGAATGATGAGAGAATGACGAATTCCACGAATAAGAAAGATGGGGAAGCTCTCGCTCATAGTGCCCAAAGGGTTCGTGATATCCATGGTCCCGCTCCCCGTTCTGGCTTGTGGAGATCGGGGCTTAGTGATTTGTCAGACCGAGCATTGCTTCGCCTTCGCTTCGCGATGACGGTAGTGTTTTCCGCGTTGATATTCTCGATGGCGCCGCTCGGTGCCTTTGCTGGGGACCTTGAGCCGTTCAAAGATATTCCCGTGCCGGAGCAGAACCCCCAGACCCCGGAGAAGGTCGAACTTGGGAAAAAACTGTTCTTCGACCGGAGGCTCTCTGGAGACGGGACCATGAGTTGTGCGACCTGTCACGATCCCGAACATGCGTTCAGCGACGGGCTCGATATATCGCTCAGCTATCCCACGACGAGGAACTGGCGCAACTCGCCCACCCTCATGAACGTAGCGTTCCGCAAGTCCTTGTTCCACGATGGCCGGGCGAAGACTCTTGAAGACCAGGCGCTCTTCCCGATGATGTCTGCGTTTGAAATGAACAGAAACCTCGACTTCGTCGAGGAGGTGATCAGATCGGTGCCAGAATACGTGGATGCATTCCAGAGGGTCTTCGGCGGCGAGGTCACACGTGAGCGCATGGCCATGGCGATCGCCGCCTTCGAACGGACGCTCGTTTCCCGGAACACGCTGCTCGACCGGTACCTTAAGGGCGACAAGAAGGCGCTCTCGGATGACGCGAAAAAAGGCCTGGCCCTGTTCAGGGAAAAGGGAAAGTGCGCAGAATGTCATTATGGCTTCAGTCTGTCCGATGACAAATTCTATGCGCTGCTCGTGCCGGAGAATCCGGAACACCAGAGCGATCCACGAATCGACACCACAATAAGGTTCGTTGCCAAGATCTATCATTTTGATGAGTATCGCACGCTCACGGAAGATCCCGGGAGATATCTGATCACCAAGGACAAGAAGGATTGGAAGGCGTTCAGGACCCCGTCGCTACTCGACATATCCCGGACCGCACCATACATGCACAACGGCATTTTCCCGACTCTTGATGACGTTATTGAGTTTTTCGACAAAGGGGGAGGGAAGGGGAATGCGGTGCTTAAGCCTTTGGGGCTCAGCGCCAAGGAGAAGCAATATTTGAAGACGTTCCTCGTCGAGGCACTGACAGGCGAGCCGGTCGTCATAGAGTATCCGAAACTGCCGTAAAGAGGACATGGTGTCTCAGGGATATTCAGGGCGGGAAGTTTTTTGATAAGGGTTCCCGCATGATGCCGCGATGTAATCTGACAATGAACAAGGATATTTTATCCGCCTATGCCGTACAAAAAGAGATGAGAGGAATATCAGGTGCAAGAGACCATCGAAGACATTATCAGGAGAAAACCGCATCTCACGGATCCATTCCGGTTCTATGAGAGAGCGATGAAATTCACGGAGTCGGTGAGAGAGCTCCAGCTCCCGACGCGTCCGGATATGAATTCCTATCCGCGTGAATCCATCGACAGGATATTCGAGACCTTTTCTTTCACCTTTGAGCTTCCGGAGGGGAACCTATCTCCCTTGAAACGGGCAATGGAGCTGGGCGAAATAGACTTTACGCGGCTTCCCTTGAGCGAGACACCGGCTTTCTCGCTCCCCTATCCAGAGGACGACCTGACCATGCTCCTGTTCCTCATCAGCAAGCCGTACTTTCTCGCCCTGCGGGACGCGTGCCGCTTGGGCAACCGGATCTGGGAAGTGGGGAGATGTCCGGTGTGCAATGCACAGCCCTCCCTGTCATGGGTCGGTGAAGATGGCCGGCGTCAGGTCTCTTGTTCGTTCTGCGCTACCGAGGGGTATTACGATCAAATGGGATGCGTGATCTGTCAGAACAATGATGGGTCGAAACAGAATGTTTTTTTGTTCGAAGGGGAAGAGGAGTTCAAGGTCAATACGTGCGATGCATGTAAGTCCTACATAAAGACCATTGAAGCAGGCCTGCTTTCCCGTACGGGTTGCGATGTAGCCGACATTATGAGCCTTCCTCTTGATATCGTGGTGCAGGCAAAAGGGTTTCAGCGGCGCTCGCCGAATCCCCTCGGCATGAGGAAAATATCAGCTCACGGTTGATGCGATTAGGCTCAAAACATGCTTCCCGGGACCTGTCATTTTCGCACTCCGCTTGCCAAGTGAAAGAGCCTGCGCATTTTTTTCGGGCGGTCTTCGCGGCTTCTTGCATTTCCCATCAAACGCCACAATGCTTCAGCGGGCTGATCCTTCGTATCGCGTCCGCATTCGATCAGAAAAGTCAGCCACCCTTCATATTTCTCACGAGTTCGAAGCGACACTTCCCTATTCCTTCATAATGCTCGAGAAGGGCGCGTTCGGACTCGCCGACTTGCTGGGAAACGATGACGCCAGGCTGCGTGGGACCACTTTCCCTTGAGAAATGAAAAGCGGGCAGTAGCCGGATCCATCATCGCACCAGGGGAGCCAGAGCAACATGAGCAACGACCACAGAAGTACCATCCGGGCTGCCAAGTTCACTTCCGGGTGAAGGCCGGCGGGGATGCAGCCGACGATCCAGAGATCCGCGAGAAGCTGTATATATGCAGGCCGTGATGAAAAGGATATCATTAAACCCCTGGAGGGGAGCTGGGTTGCAAAGAGGTTGACGGCAGGAAGGTGGGTCAACGCTTCAGTATCTGGTCAACCCACTGTACTAGTTCAATTTTTTCCTTGGGAGCGCCGTCCATGCGAGCGATTTGCGTTCCGTTCTTGTAGACGACAAAGGTGGGCGTGGCCTTCACCATAAAGCGCCTTGCGAGCCCCGGTTCCGCATCCACGTCGACCCTGACAACTTTCAGGCGGCCGGCGTTCCAGGACGCGAGGTCATTTACGACCGGTTCGACCATCCGGCAGAAGCCGCACCACTTAGCCCAGAACTCCAGTAGCACGAATTCCGGCCAGTCGAATATTTCGCGCTCGAATGCAGCCGCCGTTACGTTGACGGGCTCACGAGGGAACTCGAGCGGCGTCTTGCAGTGTCCGCAGACGGGGCGGCTCGTTAATTTCTCCGAGGGGACACGGTTGAGCGTCTTGCATGAACCACAACGTATGATGACCGAACTGTCCGACATATATATTCTTTGTTAATTATATCATGCTCCTGCGGGATTGACAGCGCCTGCATTTGAGTCTTTTTCAGTGTACAATGAAATATGTCGTCACCATTTGAGAAAAGCATCATACTTATAGACGGCTCCTACGGCGAAGGCGGAGGACAAATCCTCCGGACGTCGCTCACGCTCTCGTGCATGCTCGGCAGGCCCATAGAGGTTATCAACATCCGCAGAGCGCGCAGAAAGCCGGGACTCCAGCCGCAACACCTTACCGCCGTAAAGGCAGCGGCAACGATCAGCCGGGCTCACGTAAAGGGGGCGGATCTGTCGTCCACTGCTCTTCGGTTCACACCTGGCATAATCGCAGGAGGTGATTATTTTTTTGACATCTCCGAGGAAAAGGGCAGTGCAGGGAGCACCTCTCTTGTTCTTCAGACGATTCTGCTTCCGCTTTGTTTTGCACGACATCCTTCCACCGTTACAGTGATCGGCGGCACGCATGTGCCCTGGAGCCCGTCGTTCCACTATCTTAAGAATGTGTTCTTACCGATGCTTGCCTTTATCGGCGTGAGGCCCGACCTCGACATCGAAAAGTGGGGCTGGTATCCCATCGGCGGCGGGAAGGTCATCGCCCGCATCACTCCAGTGAAAGAGTTCAAGCCGGTTGTGATTTGCGATAGAGGGAAACCCGTCCGTGTGACCGGGACCTCGGCGATCTCGAATCTCCCACGAGACATCGGCGTCCGCCAGCGGGACCGGGCGCTCAAGATGCTTTCACAGCGAGGAATTGATGCGGATATAGATATCGTTTGCGCACCTTCGCCGGGCAAAGGCACGCTTGTCTTTATCCTTTTAGAGCTCGAGAACATCTCCGCGGGATTCGACGCTCTCGGTGCGATCGGCAAGCGCGCTGAGGAGGTGGCAGACGAGGCATGTCGCGCGTTATTTGAATATAAGGACACGGACGGAGCCCTCGATCCGCACCTTGCTGACCAGATCATCCCTTATGCCGCTTTTGGTAATGGCGTCTCGGAATTTACCACGAGTCGCGTCACGCAGCATCTGCTCACGAACATCTGGGCTGTGAAACAGTTCCTGGACATTAATATTCAGGTGGACGGAAAGGAAGGAGATGTGGGTAAAATCAGGGTCCAGGGTTATGGGGCCAGGGGTAAGGCGCTATCTCAATATGAGGGAGATGCGACGAGGCAATCACGAAAAGAGGATGGTTGAAAACTCGTAATAGAAGAAGGGCATGTCGCAACCGGCATGCCCTTCGCTTTGTTCGGGGCAATGAACAAGTTGTTGATAATAAATATGTTTAGCTCGCACCCAGCGCCTTTGCCGCCTTGTTAACGCTCCTGGGCTCTACCCAGAGGATTGCAGCATAACGGCCTGCGCCAGCCGATACAGAGTCAATGGCTGTTACGTTAATTTTCTTATCTGCGAGCGTTTTAAGCAGATCCGCCACGGCACCCTTTCGATCATCACCTTGGACGAGGAACCCGAACTTCTGAGGGCGCGTCTTGATCTTCGCCGCCTTGACAGCATTTTTAAACAATGCCACATCCTCGGGGATAATATCTAGTTGCGCCTTCCTGCCGCTTGGAAACCCGGAGAATGCCAATAGGTTCACCCCCGCATCTGCCAACGCACTCAGAACCCTAGTACCCTCACCCGGCCTATTCGGCACCTCCATCGCAAAATACGCCACCTTCCTGACAATATCCATCATATTTAACACCTCCTTTTAAAATATTATAGCAGCCTAAAAATGCGCCGTTCAGGGAAAAAACAGGCTGCACATTTCTGTTAATCATGATTCCTCATTTCATCGGGTAATCACAGACACTCCGTTAATAATCGATTATACTTGCATACTAAGCAGCTATGGTGCCTCGAGGCTCCCCAGTCATACCCCTTGGTCTGCAAGTAAAAGAGTACTTTTGTCCGATGTCTGTATGGTGTGTGAGTGGTAAAATATAAACAAATGATAAGAACGTAAACGGGAACCTATCCTGAAGGAGGTATTTTATGCCGATACGAACGTCGGAAGCAAAGTGGGAAGGGAACTTAATAAAAGGCAAAGGAAAAATGAAGCTCGGCAGTGGCGCTTTCGAAGGCAGCTATTCCTTCGGATCCCGTTTCGAGAACGCGCCGGGTACCAACCCTGAAGAGCTAATCGGAGCGGCGCACGCGGGCTGCTTCAGCATGGCACTCTCGATGATCCTGGACCAGGCAGGGTATAAGGTCGAGCAGATCCACACTGTCGCCAGGGTGCATATCGATAAGGTAGGCGCGGGGTTCAAGATCACGACCATCGAACTGGAGACTGAAGGAAGGGTGCCGGGCATTGATGAGCGGACCTTCGGAGAAAAGGCGGAGGCAGCCAAGAAAGGATGCCCCGTATCCATGGCCCTGACCGGCGTCGACATCAGGCTCCGGACCAAGCTTGTGAAGATGACAACATAAGCTTGGACCAGGACGCACTTCTGAATCGCGGCACGGAGAAGTCTCTCTGTGCCGCTTTTTTACCTCCTCGAGATTTTGCGCGATACTAAGTCATGCCTTGGGGAGAAAACGTCATGGAAATAAATAGATCGAGCGTTTTTCTTCTTTAATGATGTAAGTCTCCCTCTAACATCAGGAGTTAGGTATCCGTTTTTACCTGACCCCGGATCTATAACCCCGAATTTTAGGAGGACACTTATGGATATTTTCGAAGCGATCAAAACGCGTAGAAGCATCCGCAAATATTCGGACAGACCTGTGGAGGAGGAGGATCTCCGCTCAATTCTCGAGGCGGTTCGCATGGCTCCGTCGTGGGCGAACATGCAGTGCTGGCGACTGCTGGTGGTGAAGGACAAAGCCAGGAAGGAGAAGATCAGCGAGCTATCCTACGTGGAGTCCTACTTCGCACCGAAGGGATACAAGTCGAACCCCTCGATGAAGGCCCTTGCCGAAGCTCCCGTGGTTATTGTTCTTTGTGCCGATCCAGCTCAGTCGGGTGTCATTTGGGGACAGAACTACTACCTCACGGATGCCGGGATCGCGGCCCAGACCATGATGCTGGCTGCCCGTGGCTTGGGGCTCGGTACGGTTTTTGTGGGGGTCTATGATGAGGATAAGCTCCGAGACTTCCTGAACATCCCATCTGTGATCAGGATCGTGGGACTCTTTCCTTTGGGATATGCGGCGGAGGGGAAAAAAGAGGGGCCTGCGCGGAAACAGCTTCAGGAGATCTGCTTTTACGAACAGTGGGGAGAGAAGTAAATGACGCTGTGTAGTTTTCTGTTATATGATTGCTGCGTCGAATGATTTGGAGAAATGCCAATAGTAAAAATAGATCTAACTAGTTATAATCACGCAAGCAAATTCCGATCGATGTGTCATATCACCTCAAGCAGAAAACTCCTGCTAAGGGAGGTGAACGGATCCACGAGAACGCACACGACGTATCCATCATAAAGAAAGGAGAACAATACGTGGCACATTCAGCTCTGCTTCGAAAAACGGCGATCGTAGCGATAATGTTCGCCGTAGCAGCGCTCTGGTTGAGCGTGGCCGCAGTACACGTGATAGAAGCTCAAGGAGAGGGCCCCTGCGCCGACGATCTGCAGAAGTTCTGCAAGGACGTCCAGCCGGGCGCGGGGCGCATGGCGAGATGTCTCAAGGAGCATGAGAATGACCTGTCACTTGCCTGCAAGCGGCAGATCGAAGAAGTGAAGAAGAGGGTCCATGAGTTCCGCGAAGCGTGCGAGGATGACGTCCTGAGGCTCTGCACAGGAGTCAAACCCGGCGGAGGCAGGATCCTAAAATGCCTCAAGGAGAATACGAACGAACTTTCACCTGAGTGCAAGGCAAAAATGGATACACAAAGAGGGGTCCATAAATGATCGGTACCACCATACTTGAGTCTGATGTTAATTCTGATTTTTTGCTAAGAATATTTTTTGGCCTATTCATTTTTTAAGTATGGTAGCATATCAAAAGAAAGGGCAAAATAAATAAAAAAACGATCCCTTACCCCCCACGGTTCAGAAAATGATTTTGCTTCTTATGATACAATCTTACAATTAAGGAGACCGGTATGCATACAGCGCATAAGATAGTTCTGGCCCTGTCCATCCTTTTATTATTTTCCTGTCACGCAAAGCAAGACGGAACCATCGAGGGGGTGATTGTCCCCCCGGGAACGTCAGCACACATATCGGCAATTCAAGATGGCAAAAATATTCTGACGGTTCCCGCCGGGGGGCAGGACGGGAAATTCAAACTAACGCTCGCAGCAGGGACCTATACGATCAACGTTGCAGCTTCCGGTTCTCCTTACCCGCTTAATTTAGACAATATCGTAGTGAAGTCCGGAGAGACAACAATACTTCCCCCCATTGAACTCATGCCTTCAGCGGGCAAGGCGAGCCTGTCCGGCAGGATCATACCCCCGCGTCCCGGCAGCGAGGTCAAACTCATGTATGAAGGAAGAGAGCGGGCCAGCGTACAAACCGACCGCGAGGGGAAATATGAATTTAAGGAATTGCCTGCTGGAACGTACGTCGTGCAGGCAAATTCGCCAGGACATGCTGAAGATACAGCTCAGGTTGTGATCACCGGGAATCAGAACGTAGTGCAGACTGCCGTTCTCTTTCCTATCGATGCCATCGATGGCGTAGACTGGGCTGCAGGGAAAATCCGTGCCACCGGTATCGGCATGCCGCCGGAGAACGCCGCGAATGACAGCGTGCGCCGGGCAATGGCACAACGTGCGGCTCTTGTCGATGCACAGAGAAATATGCTCAGGACCATAGAGCAGATCCGGATAAGCGACGATCAGGACGTGAGGGACGCCATGCGCAGCAAAAACGTCGCTTCAAGGATACAGGGCTTTCTCAAAGGCTACACCGTGGTCAGCGAACGTGAGCTGGAAGGCGGCAGGGTCGAAGTGGTGCTTGAGCTGCCTCTCAACGGCCCTGCGGGGCTATCCAGATATATTACCGAATAGTCCTTGATATCATGGGGTGTAGACAGGAGGTGATGCTCGTGATATTGAGGCCATGAAAAATCCATTTTCTCACGAAAGTCATAACAGTGGGAATGGAGGCGGCCTCTATGTGATCAGGGAATATGCCCCGCCAATTAATGTTATGGCCTATTTCCTCACCTTGACCTAGAACATTCCGTTCGCGTTGGCCGCTTTCTCCAGGATGTCCTCATGCACGTCCCAGTGCTCGACGATCTTGCTGTCTTTAAGCCTGAAAATATCAACGATAGCGGTACCGCGCGTGCCTCGCACTCTGACGGAGTGTACGTGCAGGATCACGTAGTCGCCATCAACGAACACCCTTTTTATCACGCTGTGTGCGCCGGGGAACTCGTCGCGCAGGTAGCGGATGAAGCCTTTCAGACCCTCGCGCCCATCAGCAGCGTTCTGGTTATGCTGGATATACACCGGACCGAGGTACTTCGAGGCAGCCTCAAAATCTTTCTGGTTGATGGCTTGGTCATAAAACTCCATCACGATCTTCATATTATCTTCTTGTTGCCTCGCATTAGCTCCGTAGACAGCGTGGGTCATGAGCGTAATGGTTGCTGCTGCGAGAGTCAAAGTAATCCTTGTCATAGTGTTCTCCTAATACACCGAAAGATCCCACTCCTTATCGCATAAAGGGAGTCTTGTCTCCCTCTTCTTAAATCGTGTTGAAAGCATATAACCTGCAAACTCCTGCATCTTTAGAGAATTCACGCTCTTTCCTCGGGGAGAGTCCAACCTTATCACGATTATTGAAGACAACTTTTATCCTAATTGCATTTTAAAAATAATCCCGATCTTATTATTTGTCAAGGGATCGCCTTAAACCAGGGAGGAATGGCTACTTTCTTCCATCATCTCAACCTATATCTTCATGAATGGTAAATCGCAGATTCTTTTGAAATAGGCGTCATCTACCGGAGGTTATGCCTTTAAATCACGAAATATTTTCTCATGACTTCCCCGTCTTTTTTAAGTTACTAACTGGCATGCACATTGCTAATACTTAAGTATGGAGGTGATGATATGGATAAACATAAGAAAGAAATCATAGCATCTCTGCTTCTGGATTCCAGGCTGTATCAAGCATTGCCAGAAAAAGTTAGAGTTGCATTTTTATCCAAATTATCAGCTAGTTATCCATCATTATTTCTCTATAAATGGGATGAGGGAAATGAGGAAACAGTGATTGGATATGAAGCCGCTTGGGCAGGAGTTGGCAAACAGTTCAAATGAAATGATGGAAATCTGGAGGGATTTCCCCATAGGGGCTGGT
>DATJZV010000089.1:0-11538 GCA_035498715.1 Nitrospirota bacterium | reverse complement strand
CCTCCAGCGCCGCGATACGCGAATTGAGTGCATCCGTGCTCGCACATCCGTAAAAGGACATGAGCACAAAGCCTGCAACAAACATTGCCCAATGTTTCTTCATGTGTTTTCCTCCTTTCGTTTTGTAAATTAATTCAGCTGATTTTGCCGAATGGAATTTCGTTAACATTTTGGTACTGTTCAAAAGCGATAGAATGCTGAGATAATCCCCAAATATAGCTACCAAAATTATATCACCATTTTAAGGCTGTCACAGATATATTTCAAAAATTAAAGAATTTCTTGCTTAGACTTAGTCATAGACGAATTTTAACATAGCAGTTCGGCATTTATACCGTGAAGCATTGAAACAGGCACTGTTAAAAGTGATCTCTTCTCATTTCTAATCCTCAGCATACCCGATCGTCTGTCCGAAAAGCGGGAGCTGATGCGGTTTCAACTTGATCTCTTTCGCGAATGCAGCCTTGTCGCAGTTGTGAAACCACGAAACCAGTCCGAGCGAAGATGATGCCAGATACACGTTTTGCGCGATGAGGCCAGTGTCGACGAAGTAGTATGACTTCTGAATCTCCGGATCATAGAGCCCCGGTTCCTGGAATCCCGCTTTCTTGAATTTGTCGATATCGACGACGTAGACGAGGCGAACAGGAGCGTTTGCCCCGGCTTTTCCCTGCCCGGGCCCGATCGCCAGAGCACGGAGGTCCCCGAAAGCAACCGGAGACAGCAGGTGCGACTCTGGTTCATACAGATACGTCCCTTCCTCCAAGGCGACATAGATGCAGATCTCCTGTGAATTGCTGGCCGATCCCGCAGTCCTTCCCGGGCCTCCGAAAGGTCCCTTGGGGCGGTTGACACCCTGTGCTGCCCAGAGGATGTCCGATAGAATCTGCAAAGAAATCTTCTTTCCGCCGATTATGCGGGAAGTCCTTCTGACCTTCAGTGCTTCAAATACCGTCAGGCAGCGGTCAAAGACCGGTTCGGGAAGAGCAATGGGCTTGAGATCTCTGATCGGGTTCTTGTTCATGGCACTCCTCCGTCTACTTCCGCGGGTTCACCGGGATGGCTTCAGCAGCCTGCGCTCCGATTCATCGCGGGGTTCAAAAAGGACCGTCGCTCCGTTTCCATAGAATATCATCTCGGCATCGTTTTCCAGTCCCCTGATGATGGTCGGGATGTATTCCGAGAGACTAATCCCTCTGAACTTGAGTTGGGCGGCATCACGTCCCGCTCTGTTCAAGCCGGTGTCTACCATGGGCGGAACGATTTCAATGACCTTGACCAATGTGTCCCTGAGCTGCTGCCGCAGCACGAGGGTATAGGTGTGAATCGCGGCCTTTGTTGCGCTGTAGATGGGCGTGCTGAGCATCGGCATGAACCCAAGTCCTGAGCTCACGTTGATAACTGCGGCCGACGGCATGCTCATCAAGTGGTTTATGAAGAGAGCTGTCAGCTCCACCGCGGAAACGAAATTGATGGCGATTTCGTCTTCCCCTGATTTGAATTCGTCATAACCTTTTTTCAGATCTACATATCTCTGGATGCCTGCGTTGTTGACGAGGATGTCGAGGTCGGGGAAACGGCGCAAAGCTTCCGCCGCGAGATTCTTCCTTTGCAGGCCATCCCCAACATCACAGGGCATTGCCGTGATCCCTGGGAGCTTTTCTTCCACCTCAGACAGCCTTCTCCTGTTGCGGCCGCAGACGATGACCCTGCTACCGCATCCGTGAAAAGCCTCGGCAATGCCGAGGCCGATACCGCTGGTACCTCCAGTCACGAGAACGGTTCTGCCTGACAGTTTCATGGTATCTCCCGAGCGGGGACATAAGGCCAGATAAGGTCCTCACAGGACGTTCCCTAATCTATTTGAATATTGCCTTAAAATGACCTGAAAAGAGTTCTTCTGTAATGGTTGCTGATTACTACTTCTGCATGAGGAATCCTTCTCATTTCCTATATATTTCCATATTTAACAGCTGGCAAGTCATGTGTTCTCTTGAATCCCCATTATTGTGTAGCCCTCATCCAATATCCGGAATCCGTTGTTATATAGTTTAGCAAAAAGAGGATGTCATGACGGGACTGATTTATGAGAGGATAGTCTCACATCAACTTCAAGCATACATATGGGTCCATATTGCTAAAAGTGCATGGTTCAAGAAGAGGAGGTTAAGAAATGAATCCAGCGCAATATGCGAAGATCAACTGCGAATTTTCTTTTATTATTAATGGAAATGATTGCCAATCACGACATGAAACATGGAAGAGGAAACATTAGCTTACAGATTATCGACAAAACTGGACAGCATATCTACTTGTTTAAATATTTTGTTGACTTGTATCGGTGGGAACCGGGTTCGCCAATAGGCTTTTCGCTTCAAATAAATGCTGATTATTTTTTGGAATGTCTTAAGTATCTATTGGCAATCCAATGGATTAATGTCTGATTCCTGCGAACATTACAAATAAAGCTATATACAGATAAAATTTGTCCATTATAATCAAGATGATGATGCGGATCGGGTCATAGCATCTTAATTTAAGTATTTCTGGGGATTCACGGGCAATCCGTTTAGCCGAACTTCATAGTGGAGATGCGGCCCAGTGCTCGAACCGGTATCGCCTACATAGGATATGACATCTCCGCGCTTGACCTTCTGCCCCACTTTCACATTGAGCCTGGAGTTGTGCCCGAAAACAGTCTTGATACCGTACCCATGACTGATTTCAACCATATTGCCATATCCGGGACTGAAGCCGGCTTTGAGCACAACGCCGTCAGCCGGCGCTACGACCGGCGTTCCAGTCTGGGCTGCGATATCCAAACCTTCATGGAACGCGGGTATGCCACTGAACGGAGAGGTGCGGTAGCCGAATGGAGATGTGACCCAGCCCCGGACAGGCCATACTAATGGCGTAGAGGCATAGAGCGAACGCTTGTCTTCGAAGTATTCGATCAGCATTTGAAGGCTGGCTTCCTGTCTGGAAGCAGCGCCCTTCAACTCCGACAGTTCGTGATGCATTTCCTTGAGTGCTTCGTCCTGCTTCTTTTCGCCCATATGGGCAAGATTCTGGAGCCCTAATTCATCGGGGCCGCCTATGCCAATCACCTGCCTGGCCCGGTCCCGGGGACCGAGGCTCACGGCGCGGCGAAGCTTGGTATCAAGGTCGCGCAGGAGGAACATCTGGCGTTTGTAGTCCAAGAGATTGAGCGCAAAGCCCTGGACCTGGGCTTTTTGCTGCATCAACTCCTCGCGGGTGGACTGAAGCTCCCAGACTTTATCTTTGACATCATTGTATTCATAGAAAAGATACAGGGAAAGAAATGTCAATACTATAATAGATAGAAGCGCTGTCTTAAGCGCCGGCTTTGATATGCTTAGCGTTCGTACCCTTTCATTCGGTCCGGGCAGAAACATAAAAGTATAATATTCTTTTCTATTGAGCCTGCTGGGCTTTGTTAACATAATCGTACTCTGGAAAAAAATCAGCAACAATCAATAATGGGGAGGTGTCAAGCGGCTTCCATGCGTGTACCACATCATGGTTATTCACCGGAGAATCAGGCTCATAAGCTGCGCAGTTAAACTTCGCTCCCCCTATATCTTAGACCATACATCGACACGATTTAACGCCATGTATACTTGAACTTTCGCTGCTCATCACCGCAACTTTATCTCAAGCAACATCTTATTTATCGGAATATTTTGCTAAATCTTTAGTTTGTCGGCGGTTTTTTTATGGGTAGCTGTCAAATACGGGTCGAAAATGGTAGTGCGCATAGATTGTAAACCCTGCGGATTACAGGATGGAGAGGTCAATAAATAAATCTGGCGCAAAATTACGAAAATCACCTACAAGAGTGGAATAGACGATTCATCGACAACAGGACAGAATCATTGAGGAAGCATATCATTAAAGATCTAGCCCTGAGACGTCCGAACAAAAGCAATTTCACTTCCTGCCCTGCCCGGCCTGCATCATTGCCGCAACTGACGTTGCCAATGACGTTGTCGGTCTTTTGATTAGCCGACTGAGCTGGCGGCTGTCGTCGAACAGCGCTCCCTTGGAAATGCCCGTTTCGGAATCGGCGAGCATTGCTGCGACCGCATCAGGCAGTCCCGCTTTCACGAGAACATTCCGGTATTCGGCTTCCGCCAGATTCACGTAACCTATGTTCCTGCTGGATTGGCGCGAAATTTCAGCAGCAAGCTCAGCAAGGGTGTAGGCGGTATCGCCGGCCAGTTCATAGACCCGTCCTGTCTGGTTTTCTGCGGTCAACACCTCAGCTGCGGCTTCCGCGTAGTCAACGCGTGCTGCCGAGGCAATGCGGCCATTGCCCGCGCAGCCGTACACTGCGCCGCGCGCCAGTAAGCCGGGTATGCCGACCGTATAATTCTCGGTGTACCAGCCATTACGCAAAAGCGTATAAGGAATACCGGATGTATTGATCAATGCCTCAGTTTCTTTATGTTCAGCAGCAAGACCCAGCGGCGATGCGCCGGCGCGCAGGACGCTGGTGTAGGCCAGGAGTTTCACGCCTGCCCGCCTGGCTGCATCGATGACGGAACGATGCTGTCTCGCACGCTGGCCGACCTCGTTAGACGAAATTAGCAATACCTTGTCCGCGCCTTTCAGTGCCTCGTCCCAGTCCTGAGGCTGGTTGTAGTCGGCAAGACGCACGTGCACGCCCCATGCAGCAATGTCCCTGGCCTTTTCCCTATTTCTTACGGCAGCAACGATATTGGATGCAGGTATTTTCTTAAGCAGTGCCGCGATGACTAAACGTCCCAATTGCCCGGTCGCTCCAGTGACAACTATCATAATAACTCCTTTCGATGGAGATAAGAGTCAGTGTCCATCAGACAGCGGTCAGGACAGAATCTATTATACCAATTTTCGAAGGAGAGCGGAATTGTTATCAGGCCGGATTGGAAAGCATAGCGGCTTGCCGAGTACATCGCGATCTATAAGTTAGGTCCAGTGGACAGCCTCTTCCCCTTATGCGCGTAGCATCTCAGTATGTTCAGCGTTTTTTATTCTTCCCTGAGTTCTGTCGCACCAGGTTTTTTCAGAAAACCAGTGAGCACGATTGCTGCGCCGGCAAAGGCCGCTGCCATGAAGAAGCTGGATGAGAAACTTCCTGTTCTTTCAGCTAGGAGCCCGGCGACCGATGGACCGGTAATCTGGCCCAGCCCGAAGATGAAGGTGATGAAACCGAAGGCAGCGAGCGCTTTATTAACGCCTACATACTCGCTTACGGCCGCTACCATGATCGATGGGACAGACCAGGCCACGATGCCGTAGAAGCCGATGGAGAGATAGAGGAACAGCGACGGGAGGTTCACTGCTACCATGAGGTAGGCGCACATCTGGAGCGAAAAGACGATCATGAGTCCCACCTTGCGCCCAAGCCGGTCCGAGAGAGTGCCGAACACCGGACCGGAGAAAAGGCTCAACAACCCGACCCAGGCCCAGAAATTTCCGGCCGTGGTCTCCGAGAATCCCCGCTCTTTGACCATCATCGTAACAATGAAAGTCGCATAGATCACATAGGTGTAGCCGAAGAGGAAGTAGATTATGCCGAGAAGATAGAGGGTCTTGTTTTTATAGATGCTCTGAGCCGATTTTTCGCCACTGGTAACCGGAGTGATAGTGATATCTTCACCGCCCAGTGGCTTTAATCCTACCTCCACAGGCCTGTTTTTGAGGAAAACATGGCCGATAAAAGAGATTGCTATCACCATCCCTGCAAGGATCATCCAGTTGATTCTCCATCCTTCCGGTCCGACGAGCGTGTTCACGAACGGGATAAGTTTGCCTGATATAATAATAGCGAGGCCGCTGCCGATTACCACGAACCCGGCAGCACGCCCCCTGATCGTCCGGTCGAACCAGGCGGTGATAAGGCCCATAACCGGCACGTTCGCTGCCCCGCTGCCCATGCCGGTGATCGTGTACAGGATCAGAACCCCGCTGAAACTCTCTGCCTGGCTGATGAGCGCCATCGAAACGCCGATTATGACGAGTGCGATGATGATCAATCGACGCGATCCCATCTTGCGTGCGATGTTGCCGCAGAACAACACCGAGGCGAGATAGCCGAGGAAATTGCCGGTGCTAATGAATCCGATCTGAGAATAGGAAAGCTTCAGGGTCGACGCCATTGAGGGAAGCAGCATGCCGAGGGCGAACCGGCCGAAGCCGAGGCAGGCCACGATGCAGAGCGTGCCGGTAACAACGATGATCCATGCGTAGTGGATGGAACGGCGAGCGGGTTCAGGTTCAGTCATGAAGAGACAACGTGCCTTTCTTCAAAAACGCAATAAATTTATACCAGGAAGGACACAAAGGACATGAAGAAAATAATCTCAATAGTACATACTATTGATTCGTGTCTTCGCGAGTGATCTGTACTTGCGGTTCAAGTTCTATTTTGGCGCAAGCGTAGGGTTTCTTTCAGCTAAATCCGAAGGCGATGAAATTATTTGATGAGATCAGCGATATTGTCCTTCTTCCGGTATACCGTACCCTGAAACAAAGCAATAGCGTTGCCATCGTCATCGGTAACGTTGACGAGATAGGTCGCGAGCTTGGGGTTTAAGGACACTTCGCTTGCCTCGGCGGTCAAGGCCCCGTTTTTTACGGCCTTGAAAAAGGAAATACCCACGTTGATCGCCATCGCAAGCGTGCCGTGAGAGTTGGATGCAGCTGAGAAGACCGCATCAGCGAGCCCGAAGATTGCACCGCCGTGGACAGTTCCTGCGCTGTTCAGGTGTTGATGTTTTATTTCCATTCTGGCTTTTGCCCTGCCCCGGGAAAATTCGAGAATCTCAATGCCGAGATGTCTGGCAAAGCGATCATTGTCAACGAACCTTTTTATGTCATCCATGATTAGGTCCTTTCCTTGTTCGGATAAAACGAAACCCTTCAAGCATGAGCACGAATTGCATGAATCGTTCGCATGTCACGAAGGAAAAAAGTATTATTCATGATCATTCATAATAACGCTCTTGAAATTTTCTTTCCATGTGAACAAGAATTTAATTTGCCATAAAGAAAGGCGATGTCATTATATCAAAATTCCCATTCCTGACTCAACAGATAATATGAATTTATGTTTACAAAACAGGTCGTTCTGGTTTATAATTACCGACGTTTCCAAAGCAAATCCCCACGTTTCGGTATGAAATCTCAAAGCGCAGAGGAGTCGCTATGCCCTGGAATGCCGAAGAATCCCTTTCACGACAGGAACTTACGAAGCTGCAGAGCAATCGTTTGCAGAAGGCCTGCGAACGGGTCTATTCCCGTGTACCCTTCTATAAAAAGAAGTTCGATGAGAAGGGGATCAAGCCTTCTGACATCAAAGGCATCCAGGACATCCTCAAACTTCCGTTCACGAAAAAGTCCGATCTTCGGGACAACTATCCGTACGGGCTCTTTGCGGAGCCCCTTGAAACCATCATCCGCATTCATGCATCGTCAGGCACGACGGGCAAGCCGACCGTTGTGGCCTACAACCGGAACGACATCGCGCTTTGGGCCGACGTGATGGCGCGCACCTTCACCTGCGCCGGCGTGACGAACAAGGACGTGGTCCAGAATGCCTATGGCTACGGTCTGTTCACCGGCGGCCTCGGCGCGCACTACGGCGCAGAGCGCGTGGGCGCCTCGGTCATTCCGATGTCGGGCGGCAACACCCAGAAGCAGATCATGCTCCTGCAGGACTTCGGCAGCACCGTGATCTGTTCCACGCCGTCATTCGCGCTTTACATTTATGACGTTGCCTGCGAGATGAAGATCAACCTCGATACTATCAAGCTGCGCGTCGGCCTCTTCGGTGCTGAACCCTGGACCGAAGAAATGCGTCGCGAAGTGGAAGAACGGCTGCGGATCAAGGCCATTGACATCTACGGCCTTTCCGAGATCATCGGCCCGGGCGTGTCCTCGGAGTGCCTCGAGGCGCAGAGCGGGCTACACATCAATGAGGATCATTTCTATCCCGAGATCATTAACCCCCAGACGGGCGATCAGCTGCCGTACGGACAGGAAGGCGAGCTTGTGATTACGAGCATGTCGCGCGAAGCCATGCCGCTCATCCGTTACCGGACGGGCGATATTACCAGCCTGAACCCCGAACCCTGCAAGTGCGGTAGGACGCTCGTCCGCATGAAGCGGGTGCGCGGCCGCGCCGACGACATGATCATCATCCGCGGCGTGAACGTGTTCCCGTCGCAGGTCGAGTCGGTCCTGCTCCGCTCTGCAGAGGTAGCGCCTCACTACGTCATCGAGGTCACGCGTAAAGGAAGGCTTGATGAGATGAACGTGAATGTTGAGGTGACGACAAAGTTCATGGAGGAAATGGCACAACAGGTTCTTTCCACTGACCTTAAGGCCTTTGCGCAGGAAGAGGAAGTTCTCATTCATCTCAAACGCGAGATCCAGAAGAACATCAAGGACATCATCGGCGTGAACACCGAGGTGACGCTTCGGCCGCCCAATTCGATACAGCGAAGCGAAGGCAAGGCCAAACGCGTGATTGACAACCGGCTGAAGTAAGAATATCACTAAATTACCGCAAAGCCGCGATGCAGGGTAGGGACGGCTTTTTTCCGGAAGTACCTTTGTGCCTTCGCGGTTCGTAATTATATGCAAGGAGTATTTTTTGAAGAAAGCAATCCTTTCAGGTAACGAGGCAATCGCCCGCGGGTTTATCGAAGCGGGGGGCAAAATCGCTGCGGCCTACCCCGGCACACCGAGCACTGAGGTGCTCGAAACACTTTCTCAGGTTGAAGGTGTGCACGCTGAATGGTCCGTGAACGAAAAAGTAGCCCTGGAGGTGGCCATCGGCGGTGCACTGTCCGGCGTGCGCTCCCTCGCGTGCATGAAGCATGTGGGTGTTAACGTTGCGGCCGACCCGCTCATGACCGCAGCGTACACCGGCATCAACGCTGGGCTTGTGCTTATGGCAGCCGATGACCCGGGAATGTTCAGCTCCCAGAACGAGCAGGACACGCGCCATTTCGCCCGGCTCGGCAAGATCCCCTGCCTCGAACCGTCGGATTCAGCAGAAGCAAAACAGTTCATCAAAGCCGCCTTCGAGCTGAGCGAGTCCTTTGACACGCCGGTCATCCTTCGCACCACGACACGAATATCCCATTGTAAAAGCGTTGTGACTATCGATGCTGCCGAGAGTCCGGCTGGACGAGGACTTGCCCGAGATTTCGGCAAATATGTGATGCTCCCGAGCAACGCCAAAAAGCGACATGTGTTCGTTGAGGACCGCCTCGTCCGGCTCAGAGCATGGGCCGAGACTTCAGCGCTCAACCGGGTGGTCGACGGTGATAAGGAAATCGGCTTTATCTCCTCCGGCATCTCGTACCAGTATGTTCGCGAGGCATTCCCCGGCGCATCGGTACTCAAGCTCGGAGTAACTTTTCCTCTGCCGGAGAAGCTCATCAGGACATTTGCTGCATCCGTAAAGAAGCTCGCTGTGGTAGAAGAGCTCGATCCTTTCCTGGAAGAACAGATCAAGGCTATGGGCATCGCAGTCCATGTCGGCAAGAACATGCTCCCGCTCTGTGGCGAATTCAGCCAGCGGCTGGTGTTCGAGAAGATCTCCGGCAGCCCGCTTCCCATCAGAGAACCTGTAGCAGGATTGCTCATGCGACCGCCGACGTTCTGCCCCGGCTGCTCACACCGCGGCCTGTTCACCGTGCTTGCAAAGCTCAAGCTCCATGTTTCCGGCGATATCGGCTGCTACACCCTTGGCGCGCTCCCGCCCTTTTCGGCAATGCACACCTGCATCTGCATGGGCGCGAGCATCTCCGCAGCTCACGGCATGGCCAAGGGACTTGCCCTGCAAGGGACCAAGCAGAAGCCCGTTGCCGTTATCGGCGATTCAACGTTCCTTCACTCGGGCATAACCGGCCTCGTGAATATGGTTTACAACGGCGGCGACGCCATTGTTATCATCATGAACAACGATACGACAGGCATGACCGGCGGCCAGGAGCACGCCGGTACGGGCCGCTCGGCGAAAGGTACCGCCGCACCGCGGCTGAATATAGCCAAGCTCTGCCAAGTCGTCGGCGCGAAGCGGGTGCGCGAGATCGATGCCTACAAGATCAAGGACCTCGAAAAAATTATGAAGGAAGAACTAGCGGAGCCGGGCCCGTCCGTGCTTATATCGAATCAGCCCTGTGTGCTGCGCTACCGGATATCGAAGAAGGCCTTTGCAGTGGAGCGGAAGACCTGCGTCGGGTGCAAGGCATGCCTCAAAGCCGGATGTATAGCCCTTTCCTTTACACCCGAGGGGAAAACAGGACACGTTGAGATCGATCAGCTCTTGTGCAACGGGTGCGGCATCTGCGCACAGCTGTGCACCACGGGGTCGATGAAGACGATGTAGGATATTTACCGCAGAGGACCAAAGAGGAAAACCGGTTGGACGCTGCTGCATGTAGAATCAGCGGATTAAAATAGTTGCTGACGATTTAAATCTACGAGCATCTCAGAAAGTCCGGGCCCCATTATTTTGATCATTTCTTTACGAGTATGAACATGAACGTTTATAACATATTGATCAGCGGCGTGGGCGGACAGGGCGTGCTCCTGACGAGCAAGATTATTGCCGAGGCTGCGCTCCTGCAGGGCCTTGATGTGAAACAGAGCGAGGTGCACGGCATGGCGCAGCGCGGCGGGAGCGTCCTCTCGCAGGTGCGTTTCGGGGAGAAGGTGTTTTCACCGATCGTGGGCGAGGGCGAGGCCGATCTCCTGATCGGGTTCGAGCCGCTCGAAACAGCGCGGTATCTCCACTTTCTGAAGGACGATGGTGCTGTCATCTACAACACCCGTCCTATCGGCACCATCGGCGCCTCCATCGCCGTGGAAAAATATCCTGCGGACATCGACGATGTCATCAAAAGCCGCATCAAGACCATCCGGCCCTTTGATGGCACGCAGCTTGCGGTTATTGCCGGAGACAAGCGCACGTTAAACCTCGTCATGCTCGGCGCGGCACTCAAATTCATCCCGCTCGAGGAATCGATCATCATCGAAGCAATCGTGAACACGGTCCCCAAAAAAGTTCTCGAGATCAATCAGAAGGCTTTTGCGGCGGGAAAGGCTCATGTCTCATAACTGGCAGGTCAGCCTTTTCGGCGATCAGCAGGTGTTTCTCCTGAATCAGAACGTTTGTGCTCAGTATCTTTTAGCCTGTTCATGCAATAGTAATGCTTTTTAAGGCGGCTCGCTGGGCAGAATAGCTCTCGTGTCAAGGTCGACAAATACATGATCCCTCTCCGGTGACGAAGTAGCGGAAAGTGTAATGAAGTTCGGATTTACAGTGAAGGGAATTGTTCGGTTCAGGTGCTGTCTCAGTCACCATACGGCGATCACCCGGTATGCAAGCGAATGGCATGGATGAAGAGATGGGTAAAAGTTTCTATAAGGATGGCATCAGATTTGAGTGCCAGGGTTCTGGCAAGTGCTGTATAACGAGGGGAAAGTACGGGTATGTTTATTTATCCTTCAAGGACC
>DATJZV010000088.1:0-4264 GCA_035498715.1 Nitrospirota bacterium | reverse complement strand
GATCTGTACCCGCACGGTCTTACCCAAACCATGCGGCAGCACAACTACATCACGCACCTGCTGGTCTGCCTGACGCGGGTCCAGCGCCGTGCGCATGTGTACTTCCACGCTGGCGTCGAACTTGGTGTACGCCGTCTCCTTCGCGAGAGTGACGCCTTCCTCAGGCAGATATTGCTTTTCGAGATCGATCTTGGCCAGAGCGGCTCGATATTTTTTTCCTGGTTTTGGCATATGATCCTCCGTGGTGTTAGCGTGGCGCCTTGGCGCCACTCCCACTACTATTCCTGAACTGTGATGCCCATCGAACGCGCCGTGCCTTCGACCTGCTTCATCGCGCCTTCGATATCAATTGCGTTCAGGTCCTTCATCTTTAACTCGGCGATCTCGCGCACTTGCTTACGCGTCACCTTGCCGACCTTATCCTTATTCGGTACGCCCGAGCCTTTTTCCACGCCGGCAGCCTTTCGCAACAACACTGCGGCAGGCGAGGTCTTCAACACAAACGTGAAAGAGCCGTCGGTATAAACGGTGATCTCCGCAGGGATTACTTCGCCCTGACGATTGGAGGTGCGTGCATTGTATTCCTTGCAAAAGGCCATGATATTGATGCCATGGCCGGCCAGCGCGGGGCCTACGGGCGGCGCCGGGTTGGCCTTTCCAGCCTCGAGCTGGAGACGAACGATTGCCTTGAGTTTCTTCGCCATACTTTACTCCTTTGTGGTTTTAGCGGGTCAGTTTGGGGACCCTCCCACCATCTTCAGTGAACACTGAATACTGATCACTGATTACTGGCCTTAGGCTTTCTCCACTTGCAGGAAGTCCAGTTCCACAGGCGTCTCGCGCCCGAAGAATGAGACCATCACGCGCACCTTGGTGCGCTCCATATCGATCTCGGAGACCGTGCCGCGAAAGTCGTTGAATGGGCCGTCAATAATCCGGACGCGCTCGCCTTCCTTAAATGATACCTTGACAGTAGGAGCCTCAGCTTCCATGCGTTTGACGATCTGAGCCACTTCCTCAGGACGCAGGGCTGTTGGCAGGTTACCCATACCGACAAAGCCGGTTACGCCCGGAGTATTGCGCACCACGTACCAGGATTCTTCCGAGAGGCTCATATTCACAAGGACGTAGCCGGGGAAGATGTGGCGTTCCACGGTGCGCCGCTTGCCTTCCTTCACCTCGATCTCTTCCTGCGTGGGGATGACGACGTCGAAGATCTTGTCTTTCATTCCCATGGTCTCGATGCGCTGCTCGAGATTGTGGCGGACCTTGTTCTCATAACCCGAATAGCAATGGATTACATACCAGGCCGGCTCGGCAGATGTCTCCGGCGGCACATCGCTGCTGCTGGCGCGGCGCCCGGATGATGCAGATAAGGATGGCCGCGATTCTACAACTGTGGATTCTTCGGCTTCCACAGCCACCGGCTCACCCTCTTCCGGGCCAGGCTGCACGTCCTCGGCCCGCGGACTGTCCGAGGTCTCGCGCTCCTCTTCGGCCTCGGCTTCGGCGCTCACTGGCTCTTGCGAGTCCATCTCTGGAATAGCATTCCCTATCTCAGCCGATTCAGCGCCCCGCGCGGAATCATCCTGAGAAGCCTGTGGCTCCTCGGGCAATTCCGCTTTTGCTGCCAGCGGTTCCTTCTCGGGCTGCTCTTCCGGTTCGCGCTCGTCCATCAAGTCCTCATCAACAATATGGCAGGCCTGGTACGCACAAAATAGTGAATCCGAACCCTGCCACGGCTAGATTCCCAGCGCCAGGTTCAGCAGAGCGTTGGCGCCGTAATCCATCAATCCTAGGAATAAGCCAATCACGACCATCACAATGATCACTAGAATGGTCAACTGGCGGGCCTCCGGCCAGGTGGGCCAGGAGACTTTCCGCAGTTCGCCTGCGGTCTCGCTGAAGTAACGCTGAATGGCATTCTGCTTTTTCGTTCTATCAGCCAAGGCCGAACTCCTTTGAGGCTATCTATAGACTGAGGAGGTATTCGCTTTTTGGGATGCGTAGCTCCGTTGCGAATCCCGAAAAGCGATTTTCCTCACTTCACAGATAGCACCCTCAAACATATTTTACGGCGAAAACGCCGCCAGTTCCAGACGGCGTCCCCGTGACAGGCCAGGAAGGACTCGAACCCTCAACCGCTCGTTTTGGAGACGAGTGCTCTACCAATTGAGCTACTGGCCTACGAACTTAGTCTCAAACTCGTTGGTCTTATAGTCCCATAGTCGCTCATAAGTCCAAACTATTTGACCAATGACTTTTAGACTATCTGACTATTTGACCACCTCACTTCGTCTCGCGATGAAGCGTGTGCTTTCTGCAATGCGAACAGTACTTCTTGAACTCCAATCTGTTCGGATCATTGCGTCGATTCTTCTCGGTTGTATAGTTCCGGTTCCTGCATTCGCTGCACTGCAGTGTGATCACCGGGCGGACATCCTTTTTCTTTGTAGCCATTAGATTACTACCTTACTTTCCTATGCGATGATCTTGGTGACGACACCTGCGCCGACGGTCAAACCGCCTTCGCGGATCGCAAACTTCGAGCCCTGCTCCAACGCCACCGGCACGATCAACTCCACCGTCAGGTTCACATCATCCCCCGGCAACACCATCTCCACCCCCACCGGCAGCGTGATGTCTCCCGTCACATCCATCGTCCGGATGTAGAATTGCGGCCGATACCCGTTGAAGAACGCCTTGTGCCGCCCCCCTTCTTCCTTCTTCAGCACATACACCTGCGCCAGAAATTTCTTGTGCGGCGTGATCGACCCTGGCTTCGCGATCACCTGCCCGCGCTCCACGTCCGTCCGCTCTATGCCGCGCAGCAACAACCCCAGGTTGTCGCCCGCCATGCCCTCGTCCAGCAGCTTGTGGAACATCTCCACGCCCGTCACCACCGAGTTGCGCGTCTCCCGCAGCCCAACGATCTCCACCGGCTCGCTGACCTTGATCACCCCCCGGTCCACACGCCCCGTCACCACCGTCCCACGCCCCTTGATCGAGAACACATCCTCCACCGGCATCATGAACGGCTTCTCCGTCTCACGCTTCGGCTCGGGGATGTACTCATCCACCACCCGCAGCAACTCCTTGATGCAGGCGTATTCCGGCGCGTTCGGGTCCGTGCTCGTGCTCTCCAGCGCCTTCAGCGCACTCCCGCGCACGATCGGCGTCGTGTCACCGGGAAAGCCCTGCTTCGTCAGGAGCTCGCGCAGTTCCAGCTCCACCAGCTCCAACAATTCCGGGTCGTCCATCATGTCGATCTTGTTCAGGAACACCACGATACTCGGCACCTCCACCTGCCGCGCCAGAAGCACGTGCTCGTGCGTCTGCGGCATCGGCCCGTCCGGCGCCGCCACCACCAGGATGGCACCGTCCACCTGCGCCGCGCCCGTGATCATGTTCTTGATGTAGTCACGGTGCCCAGGCATGTCGACGTGGGCATAATGCCGCTTGTCCGTCTCATACTCCACGTGCGCGATGTTGATCGTGATCCCGCGCGCTTTCTCCTCCGGCGCATTATCGATCGAGTCATAGGCCCGATAATCCGCCTTCCCCAGAAACTGACAGTATTTCGTGATCGCCGCTGTCAGGGTGGTCTTGCCATGATCGATATGCCCCATGGTCCCCACATTCAAATGCGGCTTGCTTCGATCAAATTTCTGCTTCGCCATAGAATAATCTCCTTCGAACTGATGAACAAATGAAAAGTTTTATTTCTTCAGAATTTCCTCTGCAACCGCTTCACTTACCGGTGCATAGTGATCAAATTCCATTGAAAAAACACCGCGGCCCTGGGTGGCAGAGCGCAATTCGGTGGCGTAACCAAACATTTCGGCCAACGGAACCATGGCATTTACCGCCTGAGCGTTTCCGGGGCGCATTTCCATGCCTTGAATCATCCCGCGACGACTGTTGAGCTGACCCATGACATCTCCCAGATATTCCTCGGGAGCGACCACCTCAACTTTCATGATCGGTTCCAGAAGCACGGGTCCGCCACGCTGCACCCCTTCCTTAAAGGCGAAGGTGGCAGCCATTTTAAAGGCCATTTCATTTGAATCAACTTCGTGAAATGACCCATCGAAAAGGTTAACTTTGAGGTCCACCACCGGATACCCGGCCAATACGCCGCTTTCCGATGCTTCCTTGATGCCTTTTTCGACCGCAGGGATGAATTCCCTCGGAATCGTACCGCCGACGATGTCGTTTTCAAAAATAATACCGCTTCCCCGCTCACCTGGTTCCATAGATATGA
>DATJZV010000087.1:0-8444 GCA_035498715.1 Nitrospirota bacterium | reverse complement strand
CCGGTACGGGCACAAACCTCTAGAGCTGACGCCCGACGCGGTCAACCGGATCCATGAAATCGGCGGATCGGTCCTGGGCTCCTCGCGCGGGCCCCAAGACCCGGTGGAGATGGTGAAAACCCTAGCGGACCTGAATATAGGTATTCTTTTCGTTATTGGTGGCGACGGTACTCTCCGCGGTGCCCAGAAGATCGCTGGAGAAGCGGTCCGTCAGGGATTGGCGCTCAGCGTCATCGGCATCCCGAAAACGATCGATAACGACATCTCCTATATCCAAACGACCTTTGGTTTCGAGACCGCGGTCACGGAGGCAAAACGGGCAACCTATGCCGCTCATTCCGAGTCCATAGGCGCACGCAACGGCATCGGCCTGGTGAAGCTCATGGGCCGCGATTCCGGATTCATCGCTGCCTACTCGGCACTTGTGGATAATCATGTGAACATTTGTCTCATACCGGAGGTCCCCTTTACACTAGATGGTCTTTTTGTTGCCCTGAAGCAGCTGCTTATGCAGCTAGGCCATGCCGTGATCGTCGTGGCGGAAGGCGCCGGCCAGGATCTCTGCGAGATGACGGGTGAGCGGGACGCTTCGGGCAATATAAAGTATGGCGACATCGGAACGTTCTTGCGGGATGCTATCAAAGACCACTTTAAGAAGACCGGTAAGGAAATAAACATCAAGTACATTGACCCCAGCTACACAATCAGGAGCGTGCCGGCAAACCCCCATGACTCTGCCTTCTGCCTTATCCTGGGGCAGAGCGCCGTACATGCGGGCATGAGCGGGCGTACGAGCATGGTCGTCGGCTTCTGGAACTACCAGTTCACCCATGTGCCCATCTCCCTCGCCGTATCGCAGCGAAAGAAGATCGACCCGGAGGAAGACCTTTGGATGGGCGTGCTCGCGTCGACCGGACAGCCGAGGGACATGCGGTGAGACGCAGCGGACACTGTAAAAAAGAGGGATGATGATCTATGTCGAAGAGTCTGTACATTACGAGTCTTGAACCCGGGAGTGGCAAGACGATCGTATCTCTCGGTTTCATGGAACAGCTCTCCGGACGTCTCAAGAGTGTGGGCGTGTTCAGGCCTGTTATCGCTGAAGGCAACAGTCCGGACCGCCTCATCACGCTTATGACGGGCCTGTACCATATTCCATTCTCCGCGGAAGACCAGTATGGTGTAACGATGGAAGTGGCATTGTCGCTCCTCGCCGCAAACAAGTACGACGAGCTCTTCAGCCGCATTCTTGAACGGTACAAGGCCCTCGAGGGCAGGTGCGACTTTGTCCTGTGCGTGGGCACCGATTATACGGGCGTATCGACTGCCCTCGAATTCGACTTTAACGTAGATGTTGCGAGGAACCTCGGTTCAACCCTAGTGCCCATCATCAACGGCCGCGGTAAGGACCCCGATGCACTCGGTCATGCCACGCGGACGCTGCTTGAGCTACTTGAGATCAGGAAATGCGACGTTCTAACGGTCATTATTAATCGCGTGGAGCCAGGAAGGAGCAAGGGCATCCTTGACGGAATGAAACAGGGATTTCGCGGCGACCGGCCGGTGTATGTGCTCCCCGAAGAAGCACTCTTGGAGGAACCCACGGTCCGCGATATCACCCGCGGCCTCGGCGCTGAGGTGCTCAGTGGGGATGATTCGCTGCTGGATGGAGAGGTAAAGAACTTCAAGATCGCCGCCATGGAGCTGCCGAACTTTCTCGATCATATCGAAGAGGGATGCCTGGTGATCACCCCCGGGGACCGGTCCGATATCATCCTTGGCACACTCGCTGCCGACAGCTCGAGCCGCTATCCCCGCGTCGCCGGTATGGTGCTCACAGGGAATCTCAAGCCGGCGCCGCAGATACAGCGGCTGATCAAAGGACTTCTCTCCTCACCAGTGCCAGTGCTGGGAGTCGGCACAGACACTTTCACGACGGCCATGAACGTGAGCGGTGTGCGGCCATCCCTTTCCGTAGAGAACAAACGGAAGATCGCGGCGGCCCTTGGCATCATCGAGTCTTCCGTGGATGTTCCGGGTCTCCTGGAGCGAGTTGCGGTGACGCGCTCCGGCCGTGTCACGCCGCTCATGTTCCAGTACGAGCTTATCAGGAGGGCGAAGCAGCAGCGCAAGCACATCGTTCTGCCCGAAGGCTCGGAAGATCGGATCCTCAGGGCAGCGGAGATCATCCTGCTCCGGGACGTCTGCGACATAACCTTGCTCGGCAATCCCGGGGAGGTGAAACAGAATGCCTCCGCCCTCGGGCTTTCACTTGACCGGGCCCGGATTGTCGACCCCCGAACCTCGGAGCTGCTGCCGGCCTTTGCCGACTCCTATTATCAGCTGCGAAAACACAAGGGCATTTCGCAGCAGATGGCGCGAGACACGATGGTTGACGGGAGTTATTTCGGAACCATGATGGTACACCAGGGTCTTGCCGACGGCATGGTCTCCGGGTCGATTCACACCACCGCGCACACCATCAGGCCGGCTCTGGAGTTCGTGAAGACGAAACCGGGGATCTCGATCGTCTCAAGCGTCTTCTTCATGTGTCTCGCTGATCAGGTGTTGGTCTACGGCGACTGCGCGATCGTTCCCGAACCCACGGCAGCGCAGCTTGCCGACATCGCGATCAGCTCAGCCGTGACCGCGGGCGCATTCGGCATCGAGCCCCGGGTCGCCATGCTTTCCTATTCTACCGGTGAATCAGGGACCGGCCCCGATGTCGACCGGGTGAGAGAAGCGACGAGGATCGTCCGCGATCGCCGACCTGACCTGAAGATCGAAGGACCGATCCAGTACGACGCCGCCATCGATTCCACGGTGGCGAAGGTGAAGATGCCGGACAGCGAAGTGGCAGGACACGCAACGGTCTTCATCTTTCCTGACCTGAGCGCCGGCAACAACGCCTACAAAGCAGTACAGCGCGCAGCGAACGCGATCGCCATTGGCCCGGTGCTCCAGGGGCTCAAGAAGCCCGTGAACGATCTGAGCCGGGGCGCCCTGGTAACGGACATCGTAAACACCATCGCGATTACGGTGATCCAGGCCCAGACAGAGGGAGGGGCGCCATGAAAGTGGCTGTCGTCAACTGCGGTAGCTCCTCCATCAAGTATGAAGTCTTCTACGAGAGGGAATGCGTCATGCTCGCGACAGGGCTGATCGAGAAGATAGGGAGCGCGGACGGACACCTTCGGCAGAGGAGGTTGAAAACCGACGGCACCTTCGACGAGCAGAACTATACGAAGCCTTTGGCGGACCACCGGGAGGGGTTCGACCTCATGGCAACCGTGAATAAGGACGACCGGATCATCATCCGGGACGATGCGGAACTCCTCGGCATCGGGCATCGCGTTGTGCACGGAGGCGAGATGTTCCGTGAGCCGGTGCTGATCGATGACGAAGTCATTGCCGCAATCCGCGGGCTCATTCCCCTGGCGCCGCTGCACAACCCCTCCAATCTACTCGGGATCGAAGCTGCGCGAGAGCGGTTTCCCAGTGTCCCGCAGGTGGCAGTCTTCGACACGGCGTTTCACCAGACCTTGCCGCCTCCGGCGTATCGCTACGCCTTGCCGCACGAATTCTATGAAAAGCACCATGTCCGCAAGTACGGTTTTCACGGGACATCCCACGTCTACGTTGCGAAAGAAGCATCTAAGCATCTGGGTAAGCCGCTCTCGGAGGTGAACCTCATCACCCTTCATCTTGGCAATGGAGCTAGCGCTGCCGCCGTTCGGGGCGGCAAGAGCATCGATACTTCCCTGGGCATGACCCCCCTTGAGGGACTGGTTATGGGGACGCGGTGCGGAGATATCGACCCGTCGATTCCCTTCTACCTGATGCGCCAGACGAAGATGAAGCCTGAGGACATTGAAAGCCTTCTGAACAGGGAGAGCGGGCTCAAGGGGATCTGCGGTATCAGCGACATGCGGGAGATCCAGGAGCGGGCAGCGAAGGGAAATGAACGGGCAAATCTCGCGATCGACATGTTCTGCTATCGCATCAAGAAATACATAGGAGCTTACCACGCTGTGCTGGGAAGACTGGACGCGGTCGTGTTCACAGGCGGTATCGGGGAGAACGCCGTCGCCATCAGACAACGGGTATGCGAGGGACTGAAGCACCTCGGGATCGGTGTTGATAACGCGAAGAACAATGCGGCCACAGGAAGCGTTGCCGAAATACAGCAGGATGGCCTTCCCGTGAAGGTCCTCGTGGTACGAACGAACGAAGAACGCGAGATAGCGCTGCAGACCATCAGCACGATTGAACGGGTGAAGGTCCGAAGCGGCTGACAAGCCTGCAAGCCTGCCATCCGTCAGGCCGCTGGAATGAGATCGCTTCGTTCCTCAGAGGAATCGGTTGCCATGCAAAAAAATGACATTGCGAACTACTCCATTACGGAACGCCTCAAGGACGGGCGCCAGGTGACGATCCGAGCTATCCGTCCGGATGACAAAGGGCGTATGGCCGACGCGCTACGCGAAGTGCGTCCCGAGTCACTGTACCGCCGGACGTTTTCGGCAAAGAGGGATCTGAGCGAAGATGATCTCAGGCAGTTGACCCAGGTCGATTTCGAGAACGTTGTCGCCCTCGTCGCGGTCATGAACGAAGAGGTGCAGGGCAGGATCGTTGGAGGCGGACGGTACATCCGGACCGGAGAGGCCGGGGCCGCGCTAAAATCGGAGGTGGCATTCCTCATTGATGACGCTCATCAGGGACTGGGGATCGGATCGCGCATCTTCAAACACCTGATCACAATCGCCCGTGCTTCGGGAGTCACGCAGTTTGAAGCGGAGGTGCTCCCGTCGAACGAAGGCATGCTGAGGGTGTTTGCCAGAAGCGGAATACCTTTTACCAGGGCCATGAGGCGCGACACCGTTTACGTACTGATGGAACTGACCAAGGTAGGGGAGAGCTCAGTGGTCGGGCAGCCGCTATCCCAAAAGAGGTGAGTACAATGCAGCCATTTTACATCATAGTCTTCCTGATTCTTTTTCCCTTGCTGCTTGCAGTGGCCAGTCTGGTGCTCCGCCCGCTGGCGGTCCGGCGCGGTGTCGCCGCTCCGGCAATGTGGGTGATTGCGGCAGGTTCTCTTCTGCTTCTGGCTTCCACTGGGGGTGACCACCTTTTTTTCAAGGTGGAGAACGCCATTCTAGAGGACTTCATTCTGGCGGCGGAGGTCGGCATGGGCCTCCTGATCACCTACCTTGGCCTGAGCTCGAAGCGATACTTCATTGTACTGTTAGGAGCGGTCATGACGACCATGACCGTTTTCTTCGATATTATCTACCCCCCGACGACACATGCTATGCATCACCTTTTCATTGACCGTTTTTCGGTTCTCATGGCCCTCATAATCGGGATCCTCGGCACCTTAATTATCAACTACGCGATCGGATACATGGCGGAGTACCATGAGCACCACAGGGAGGTCAAGGACCGGCGCCGGTTTTTCGGCTTCCTTCTGTACCTCTTTATCTCTTCGATGTTCGGTCTTGTCTTTTCGAACAGCCTCAAATGGATGCTCTTCTTCTGGGAGATAACGACACTTTGTTCGTTTTTCCTCATCGGCTATCGCGATGACCGGCAGTCACAGGATTCGGCGTTCCGCGCGCTCTGGATGAACGTCCTGGGGGGCATAGCCTTTTCTGCGGGCGTGGCCTATCTCTCCTCGCGCACGGGCATCGCCGACCTCGATCGGATGATCCTCGCCGGGTCGCCGGAGGTGATGATCCCTGCGGTGCTCTTGGCATTCGCGGGGCTCGTGAAATCAGCGCAGATGCCCTTCTCGACGTGGCTCACGGGTGCCATGGTGGCGCCGACACCGGTGTCGGCGCTCCTCCACTCGAGCACGATGGTGAAGGCCGGCGTCTACCTGCTGCTCAAAGTTTCCCCGATCCTCAACGGCGGCCCTGCCGGGATCTGCATTGCCTGCATCGGCGCTGTCACTTTTTTGTTCGCTTCGTTCATCGCCGTGTCGCAGAGCGACGCCAAGCGCGTCCTCGCGTATTCAACGATCGCCACTCTGGCCTTGATCGTTATGTGCGCCGGGGTCGGGACATATAACGCGGCCTGGTCCGCCCTCCTGCTCATCATCTTTCACGCAGTGGCAAAGTCCCTGCTCTTCCTGTGTGTCGGCGTGGTGGACTACAAACTCGACAGCAGGGACATCGAAGACATGGATTTTCTCATCGTGAGGATGCCGAAGGTCGCGGCGATGATGAACATCGGGCTCGCTGGCATGTTCCTCGCACCCTTCGGAATGGTCATTAGCAAGGCGGTTACTCTCAAGGCGCTGGTTGACGTCCATCCGCTCTTCGGGGTCGCTCTTGCCTTCGGCGGGGGCACTACCATGTTCTTCTACACCAAATGGATGGGGAAGACTCTGATGGTCAAGGCGACAGCGGAAAACCGGGAAGGGGCGATTAGTGTATGGGAGTGGGTGACCCTGGTAGTCCTCGCCGTTCTCACGATTGCGGTCTGTATCTCATTCCCCTGGATTTCAAGCAGACTCATCGACCCGTACATCGCATCGGTCTACGGCCATGCCCCCACTCTCGAAAGGTCCACTCTAATCCTCATTGTGGTGATTATGGCCAGCCTCCTGGTTATTTTCCCCATCGGTGTTTTGTATAACGCTCGACGCAGGGACTATCGGCTGGTGGGACCCTATCTTTCGGGGGGCAATGTCAACGAGACTTCCTTTATTGGGGCAATGGATCGTACGGTGTACCCTGATACCCGCAACTATTACCTGTCACGGTGGTTCGGAGAACCCCTCTTGCTCAAAGGTGGACTGTTGTGCTCCGGGTTCTTCATTATCATTATGTTTGGGGTGGTGATCCTATGAATCCTTACGACGCGTCCGTGACTAATATCGTTCTAAGAGTGATCGCTTACGTGGTGCTTGCACCGCTGGCGGGCGGCATCTTGGCGGGGCTTGACCGCAAGATTTCGGCCTGGATGCAGGGGCGGGTCGGACCACCGGTTCTCCAGCCCTTCTATGATGTCTCGAAGCTTTTTCGCAAAGAAAAAATTGCCGTCAACCGGTTCCAGAATTTTTTCGTGTTCCTCTTCTTTCTCTTCATGATATTCACCGGTTCGCTTTTTTTTGCAGGGGTGAATCTTCTTCTGGTGGTATTCGTGCTGATGCTCGCCAGCCTGTTTTTCGTGCTGGCAGGCTTCTCGGTCAATTCTCCTTACAGCCACCTGGGCGCCGAACGCGAACTCATCCAGATGATGGCCTACGATCCGGCCATTATTATCCTGACCATTGGCTTCTACGTCGTCACCGGCAGCTTCAACGTGGACAGCATTTACCAGTCTGGTAGGGAAAGATACCTTATCGCATATCTTCCCGGTATCTTCGCTGCGTACCTTTACGTTCTGACCATTAAGTTCAGAAAGTCACCCTTCGATCTCTCGATGTCCCACCACGCGCACCAGGAACTGGTAAGGGGGCTTACCACTGAATTTTCCGGGCCGCATCTGGGCCTCATCGAGACGGCGCACTGGTATGAAAATATTCTGCTCCTTGCGTTGATCGTCCTGTTTTTTTCGTTCAATCCACTGATCGGTGTGATGGTGGCTTTGCTCGCCTATTTTGCCGAGGTCTTCACCGACAATGCATTCGCACGAGTGAAATGGCAGGTTATGTTCGTTTCCACATGGGTCTTCACCATCATGGCCGGCGTGTCGAACCTGATCATCGTTCACTATGTACTGCGGAGGTAGGATATGTCGTCTCTCAAACGGTCCCCCTGGGTGTTGCACTATAATGCCTCGAGCTGCAATGGATGCGATCTGGAACTGGTCGCAACCCTGACCCCGATGTATGACCCGGAGCGCTTCGGGATCATCAACACAGGAAACCCCAAACATGCGGATATATTTCTCGTCACCGGTTCGGTCAATGCCAGGAACGCGTCAGTCCTGCAGACCCTTTTCGACCAGATGCCTTCTCCCAAGGCGGTGGTGGCAATCGGTATCTGCGCCACCTCGGGCTGCGTCTTTCAGGAAGCGTACAACGTGCTAGGGGGGGTGGACAAGGTGTTGCCGGTCGACGTCTACGTCCCGGGCTGCGCGGCCCGGCCGGAAGCAATATTGGACGGGATCCTGAGGGCGGTGGAAGTTCTGGAGCGGAAACGCCTGGATTACAAGAAATCGCCCAGCGTTGCCGCGGGGGAAGGCAAACTGACGGCATAAAGGGGGATCGCCCATGACTGAAGAACAGGAGATGGTAAGCATCGATAAGAAGGAGCTCGTGGGTGCTGTAGCAGAGCTTCGGGCCTCGGGATACCGGCTTGTCCAGATCGGCTGCACGACCCGTGCTGACAGCTACGAGATGAACTATTCCTTCGACCGGGAATACAGGTTCAAGAATCTACGGTTCTCGGTGAACAACGGCGAAGATGTCCCGAGCATTAGCTATATTTACTGGA
>DATJZV010000086.1:0-5027 GCA_035498715.1 Nitrospirota bacterium | reverse complement strand
CCTGCCACCGTATTCCTGCCGTCTATATCCGTAATGGTACTCCGTCCGGCCGAAAGATCGACCATGAGTACTCTGAAATAGTCCCTTATCATAACTCCACCTCCCCGGCATCTGCCGTTTGTATTCCCACGGGTGTTGCTCTCCTCGAAAACTCCGCGTGTTCCAGACAGTCGTGGGGGCAGAAAGGTACGCATCTGCCGCAGTGGATGCAGACATAGGGCTCAAGGGCCGTGTCAAGGTAGATTGCGTCCACCGGACAGGCTTTGGCGCATGCCCCGCAGCGGATGCAGAGCTTCTTTCTCACCACAACGCCCCCGCCTTTCCTCTGCGAATACGCGGCAGTCGGACAGGCGGCAACGCAGGGAGCCGGGTCGCAGGCCAGACAGAGCCGTGGCTCGAACCCTGTCGAGATGCCCCCCGAAGACCTGATGCGAATACCCGCTGTGTCCCAGGACAATCGCTTATGCACAAGCCGTGCGCAGGCGAGCGAGCACGAGTGGCATCCAATGCAGCGCTCCATTCTCGGTGTGGTCAGAATTTTCATGGTGTTGCCTCCTTCTATCTCTCACGCATTCCTGAAATCATTACACTCTGTCATGCCCTCGCCTTTGACTGAGCCGCCACAGCCTCCGCTGCCTTTTTCACCGCCTCCTGATCACCAAGGTAGTATCTGCGTATCGGTTTCATATCATCCTCAAACTCGTATACCATCGGGATTGCAGTAGGGATATTCAGGTCTGCAATGTCCTTGTCGGATATCCGCTCCACGTACTTGATCAGGCCGCGAAGGGTATTTCCGTGGGCAACTATAAGCACCCGCTTTCCCGAGCCTATTGTTGGCCCGATATTCTCCTGGGCGTACGGTAGAAAGCGCGAGATAGTGTCCTTGAGACACTCCGTCGCCGGGAGATCCTCGAGATTGAAATCGGCATACTTGGGGTCATAGCGGGGGTGGCGAGGGTCGTCCAGTTTGAGTGCGGGAGGAGGCACGTCAAAGCTTCGGCGCCAGAGTTTCACCTGTTCCTCTCCCATTTCAGCGGCGGCCTCACTCTTGTTGAGCCCCTGCAGCGCGCCGTAGTGCCGCTCGTTGAGACGCCAGCTGCCGACTACCGGGATCCACATGAGGTCCATCTCCTCCAGCACGATCCAGAGGGTCTTAATCGCCCGCTTAAGGACAGATGTATACGCAATATCAAAGGTGTATCCGCTCTCGCGGAGGAGGCGTCCTGCTTCCCGGGCCTCCTCTATCCCTTTTTCAGAGAGCTGCACGTCAGTCCAGCCCGTGAAGCGGTTCTCTTTGTTCCAGACGCTTTCGCCATGTCTTATCAATACGACTTTCTTCATAACCTCCTCCTGCCGTCGCTTTCGTCATGCATCTTCATGCAAACTCAAACCCCCCATGCGTGCGGCCTTCAGATAAGACATCTGCCATTTACTTTGCTGCAAAGTGTCGTTCGGGTACATCAATATCTATCCCTCGACAATACTTATCGCCTGCAGCGGACATATGTTCACGGTTTCCTGGCAATCGCAGGTACCGCACTTGTCGGAACCTATGACATAAGCCTTCTCATCCCTAAGCTCAAAGACCTCCGAGGGGAGCTTTTCATCAGTCTCTTGGCGCGGCTCTTGAAGCCCCCGTCCTCCGGAGGATTGTGGGACGGAGCGATGACCACGCCGTCATCTCCATGATGCCGAGGACCACGACGGACTTGCCGCTCCCTGGCTCGCCACCGGTGATGTAGATGCCCTGACTCATGGTCACCTCCCGCCCGGCTTATCCCTGAGCTTGATAATCTCCATACGGTTGTTCGCATCGGGGTGCTTTGATGACGGCCCCTCCGTAAGCATGGCAATGTCGCCATGGAGTTCGTGTTCCTTCAGCCATGTCCGGACAAAAGGAGTAAAATCCTTGGGATGGTCCTCATTGAAGACAGGATAAACGCCGGAGGAAAATACCAGTCCCTGACATGTCTTCTCGTTCGAACTTACACCGATAATCCAGACAGGCAGCCTGAAGAGAGAGAGGCCCCGGGCCGTGGCACCGCTGTGCGTAGGTGCGAACACCGCGGCAGGTGAGGCATATTCTAGGCTCGCTTCGACTGCTATCGCGACAAGGTGCGTCGGTTTGATCCGGCCCTTGATATCGATCCCCTGATACAGATCTTCGACTGAGACCATGTTTCTGTGCGGTTCGACTTCGGCTGCTATCTTCACAAGCATTTCTACAGCATCTATAGGATATTTCCCCATTGCAGACTCTCCGGAAAGCATGACGCAGTCGGTGCCGTCGAGTATGGCATTCGAGACGTCCGTAGCTTCGGCACGAGTCGGTCTCCTGTTTTCGGTCATGGATTCGAGCATCTGCGTAGCCGTAATGACCGGTTTTGCCTTTCTGTTGGCCTGCCTCATGAGGTCCTTCTGGATGATAGCGATCCTTTCTATCGGGACTTCCACGCCGAGGTCTCCCCGGGCTATCATGATCCCGTCAGCAGCATCGAGAATATCGTCCATGTGATCGAGGGCGTTTGAGCGCTCGATCTTGGCTATGATGAACGGCTGGTAACCCAGGACGTCAGCAGCCTTACGGACCGCCTTGATGTCAGCGCCGGTCTCGACAAAGGACTGGCTGACCGCGTCAATGCCTTCTTCCGCAGCGAACTTCAGACATTCGTGGTCACGCTCCGTGAATGCGCTGATGCCGAGGTTTATGCCGGGGAGATTCAGGCCCTTGCGGGACCGCAGTTCGCCGCCCACAACCACCTTGCAGATCACCTCATTGCCCTTGACCGAAGAGACATCGAGCTGGATGATGCCGTCATTCAGAAAAAGCGTGTCACCTGATTTGACCGCCTGCGGCAGCCTCTTGAATGTGACCGAGGACCTTCCCGCATCGCCGACAATGTCGTCGATTGTCAGAACAAAGGTGTCGCCCGGCTTCAGTTCCACAGGCTCCTGAGCGAGTTTACCGATCCGCATCTTCGGACCGGAAAGGTCACCCATGATCACCAGCCTTTTCCCTGTGCTGCGTGCCGCTGATCTCAGGTTGCGGACCACGGCGCGGTGGCTGTCAAAGTCGCCGTGTGAGAAGTTGAGACGGGCAATGTTCATGCCTGCACGTATCATCTTTTCCATGACCTCGGGCGATTCCGAAGCCGGCCCGATAGTGCACACGATCTTTGTCTTATTACGGGGAAGCATCATACTGTTTTGTCTCCTTTTCTCATCTGTTCACCGCATGACCGCCGGCTGGCCTGTCGACGCGAGTACGCTGCTCCATATCCATCCTTCGGGGTCGATCTTCTTGCGTTGTGACACGGCGAGCGGTATCGGTACATGGGTAAACTGGTGGTTCCAGAAACCGACGATCATGCCGGTCCTGCCTGCCATCCCAGCGTGAACCGCGTTGTGCCCCAGGAGCAGGCAGAAGGCCGAGTCATGAGGGTTGGCCTGCTGACTTCTGATCATGTAACCGGGGTCTATATACTTTAGATTAATCTCCATGCCGGTCCTCTTGAAATGCTCCTTGATACGGTCACGAAGCAGGATGCCGATGTCGCCATACTTGATATTGCCGGAGGCGTCCCGTTCTCCCGTTGCTTCGAAGAGTTCCTGTCCGGCACCCTCAGCAACAACGATCACGGCATGACCCCGCTGCTCCAGCTGCTGCTTCAGGGCGGAAAAAAAACCATCTAGCGTGAATGGTACCTCCGGTATGAGACAGAAGTTTACTTCGTTGTCCACGAGTGCCGAGAAGGCAGCGATAAAGCCGGAGTCGCGGCCCATGAGTTTGACCAGGCCTATGCCGTTACGCGCGCCGGCAGCCTCTGCGTACGCGGCAGAAGTCGCCCGCTTCGCCTCCGAGACTGCGGTCTCGAAACCAAAGGTCATCTGGACATAGGAGATATCGTTGTCTATCGTCTTCGGGATGCCGACCAGGCCGATTTTGAGACCGCGCCGCGAGGCCTCCTCGCTGATAGCGAGAGCTCCCCGCTGTGTGCCGTCTCCTCCGATGCAGAAGAGGATGCCGATCCGCATACGCTCCAGGGTATCGACCATTACCGGGACATCCTGATTGCCGCGTGAGGAGCCGAGAATGGTGCCGCCCATTTCGTCTATCTGTGATACGACCTGAGGGGTGAGCATAATCGGCCGATGCCCGAGTTTCGGCGCAAGCCCTTCATATCCGTACGGAAAACCATAGATCGTCCGGACCCCATAGTGGTGGTGGAGGCTCAGGACTACGGACCGGATCACATCGTTCAGCCCCGGACAGAGGCCGCCGCAGGTTACAATGCCGCAGGAGAGTTTTGAGGGGTCGAAAAATATCTTCTCCCTCGGACCTGCCGCCTCGAATTTCGGCGGCTCATTGGCTGCATCGAGGTAACGCCTTATCGTGTCGAGATCGCTGTGAAGGAGTACATGCTCCTCATCACGGGTGAAGTGGACGCCGCTCATGGGAGACGGGACCGTACAGTCGCCGAGACGTTGTATCGTTAAATCCTGTGTCTGTTCCATAACGCCTCCTCTTATGCCTTGAACATCGTCATTCCTACTGCCCTGAGATCGCTCACCGCCTGCTTTACCCGTTCTGCCATAGAGGTCTCGGCCAGCGTGAGATACGTGCGCGGATCATAGGCCTTCTTGTCTCCGACTTCGCCGTCGACCTTGAGCACGCCGCTGTAGTTTTTCAACATATGGTCTGCGATCGGCCGGGTGAAGGCATACTGAGTATCGGTGTCTATATTCATCTTTACAACACCGTAATCAAGCGACTCATGGATGTCCCGGAGTTCCGAACCCGATCCGCCGTGAAAGACGAGGTAAAAGCGCGCCTCCTCACCGTAGTGTTTGACGACAGCATCCTGGCATTCCTTCAGGATGGAGGGTTTCAATTTCACATGGCCCGGTTTATAAACGCCATGTACATTACCGAAAGTCGCAGCGAGCAAATACCGCGCGCCTCTTATGCCATTTAGCTGCCGGGCAACTTCCAGGGTGTCCTCAGGTGTGGTGTAAAGCTTGGC
>DATJZV010000085.1:0-11485 GCA_035498715.1 Nitrospirota bacterium | reverse complement strand
CGAATATCCCGTGGCGGAAAGCAGTTTGGGATCGATCCCGCCGGTCTCCTGGAGATACCTCGCGACCTCCGTCGCCCTGGCGGTCGAAAGTTCCCAGTTCGTGGGGAATTTTTTCTTGAGTGAGCCCACAATCTTTGCGTTATCAGTATGCCCCTCTATCTGGATCCGTTTGTCCTTGACTTCCTTCAGGATTGCGACAACCTTATCAAGCACTTTTTTGCCGTCCTTGCTTATCTCAGCGCTGCCGGAAGGGAAGAGTATCTTGTCCACCATGGTCATGGTCAGACGGTTCTTCATCTCCGTGATCTGCACCTGGCCTTCCTGGATCTCCTTTTCGAGTTTCTTGGTCAGGTCCTGATAGGTCTTCGTGTCCTGTTCCAGTTTCTCGGCCTTTTCTGCCTTCTGTGACAACTCGTTTATCCTGGTTTGAAGTTCGTCTATCTTTGACTGGAGCGCGTCTCTCTCCATCTGCGTCGCTTCTTTGTCCTTCTTGAGCGCAGCGGCTTCTGCACTCAGGCTCTTTACCTGGGCCTGCAGGTTGTCATTCTGTGCGGTGAGTGACTCCGCCTCTTTTTGTTTGGTTTCATATGTTCCTTTTGAAACGCACCCAGTAATCAACAATAAGGCAAATAACGGATAAAATATGGCTTTTTTCATACTTACCTCCTTATTATTGTGACGATTGGGAAACAGGCGGTAGAACCTGATTATAATAACTTCAGCACGGTTTATTGTCAAGAATATTGTAGCGAAAGATGGGCTTATTCCTGTTCGGAACAGGGGATGCAGACAATCTTTCCGTTCTTCACGCGGCCACGGGATTCCATGAACTTTTCACCGCAGATCGCGCACCGAACAGAGCCCCGTATCCTTGCTTCATGGGGAGGCGGAGTGGTGATGGGTGCGATGGTCATGATTTCTTTCTCATCAGCGGTAAGGATGGCTGCAGCCTTTTCCATCAGGTATGCCTGCCTTTCGCGCGACACGTCCTCTCCCGCCTCTTGCCTTTTTTTAAGTTCGGGAAACCGGGTGTCGTTGTCAAACCCGCGGTAATCTTCCGATATGCGCACGCCATGATTCGTTCGTCGATTAAAGAACGTGTATACATGTTTACCGTAATCGCGGAATATAAGATTCCCTTTGCCAAAGGTCGCACCGGTGATGAACTGAATGGCATCAGCAGCGCAGGAGTCGTTCTCTACGATTGCGACGAGTTCCTCGTCACGGGGCCGGTCTGCCTTGAGCTCGCGGAGCGCAGCCTTTGCCACGCGGTAGCCGAGCGCAAGACCGGGACAGAGATGGCCGTGGAACTGGATGGCTTCCCTGAGATCATTATCATCGATATTCTGCATGTCAAACTCCCTAAATTTATTTTAACGCAGAGGACGCCGAGAGAGACTCCACATTCAATTTTAAAAGAAGACGTTATATACACGAATCTAAGTTTTGGCAGCTAACTTTTTTCGGTTTTTATTCAACTTCTGCGATCTCTGCGGTGAATATGTTATTTCCTTAACACAAGCTTCGCCGCGAGGATCGCTTTCGCCCGTTTCAAATGGTTTTTAACCGACTCGTTTTCACCGATTGCGAGATGGATCTCCTTCGCGATCTCTTCTTCTCCTGCCTCGCTGGCCTTCGCGGCCCACTCCCTGTAACTCTCCACATGGCTGTCATCGTGCTCGATCCAGTGGTCGAGCATGATTTGGATCTTGCGCAAGGTCTCGGTACCGTGCGGTTGTTCGTTTCCGTGTGAATGACTATGGCTATGATGTTTGTGGTTGTCGTGCATGGTGCCTCCAGTCGCGTGGAAATGGCCATAATGTCCATGGCGGTGTACATGAGCTTTGTCGCCGTGGTGGTGCGCATGTTCATGGATAAGATTGACCTTAAGCAGCAGATCATCATTCGCAATGATGTCCGAGAATGGGCCGTCCGCTGCCACTGCGTGGTCCTCGGAAAAAACGATTGCCCGTTCCGCGATGTCACTGGCTATTGACAGGTCATGAGTAGCGGAGATAATGGTTTTTCCCTGATGGTGCAGTTCGTCCAGGAGTTCGATGAGCCATACCTGCGTACGTGGATCCAGACCGCTCGTGGGCTCATCGAGGAGCAGCACATCCGGGTCCATGGCAAGGCTGGATGCAATGGCCACTTTCTTCTTTTGCCCGTCCGAGAGCGTATGCGGCGCGCGGTCCCGGATGTCCATGATGCGGAGCGAGTCAAGCAGTTCTTCCACCCTCGTTGTTATCTGGGCATGGGAAAAGCCGAGCTGGAGCGGGCCGAAGGCCACGTCGTCCCAGACAGTCGATGAAAAGAGCTGTATATCCGGGTTCTGGAACACGAAGGCCACCCGCTTCCTGAAGTCCATGGAGAAAGCCCGGTCTTCCAACGCGTTTTCGGATAAAGGCCTGCCGAAAACATGAATGGTGCCTGACGTTGGAAAGACTAAACCATCTAGCAGGGAAAGCAGCGTGGATTTGCCCGTTCCATTAGCGCCCAGTATCACGGTGCGCTCTCCGGGTTTAAAATCGAAAGTCAGGTCGTTCAAGACCGGGGTCCCGTTCGTATAGGAGTACACAATATTGCGCAGGCTAAAAGCGTTCACCAATGGAAAAAGCCCCTCTCAAACAGAATTAATATACCACCAAAACAGATAACTGTCACCAGCCACATGTAATCGATCAATTTTGCACGGAAACGGCCCACAGTGCGGAAGTCCCCATGGAATCCGCGTGAAAGCATTGCGTTGTAGATATCCTCGCTCATATCCAAAGATTTTTTAAAGGTAACGCCAATACGTGACGCCGTCCAATTTCGCTCCATAGCCGCGGGAAGAGGCCGAATGGTCCTGCTCTTACGCGCGCGATACATGTCCTGGATCAGCCGTAAAAAAGTAAAGAGATATCGCTCGGTCATGCTGAGTGTCATTACAAATATGCGTGGAACAAACAAGGTACGGAGGCCCGAAAATACTTCTCCCCACCTGGTCGTGAGTGTGAACAACACTGCAAATGAAACCGACGCTGCTACGCGCGAGATGAAGGTGATCGCACCCCAGAGCCCCTGGCGGGTAACAGCGATCTCAGCTGGGATCGTGTACGGACCCCACGTGTAGACGCGGTTAAGTCTTATCAATACCCATATCGGGTCTCCCGGTGTGATAATGTTCAGGAGAGCGGGCAGGACTATCGCAGCCGAAAAGAGTGGGACGAACAGCCATACCCGCCTGAGGAAGAGCACCAGCGATACTCGGGAAGAAAGTGCGAGCACGAGGCTGAGACCGTACAGGAGCCATAATGTTTGTGGACCGTTGAGGAAGCTGACAATGACGATGATTAAGAGAAAGCTGAGCAACTTAATCCTGACGTCAAGGGACTGCAAAAAACCGTGGCGGTGCGTATAGGCCTCGGAGAAGAGAGCCTGTCCTACGACATTCGCAACGGCTGATAGGGTCTTATCCAAAAATCCGATTTGGGGCAATATTAACTCCACAGTACATCTATTTTTTGCCGAAAAGAGCTAGAAGCATCTGATTCCGGCATGGTTCACGGTGCATAGAGTCGGACACTCTGCATATTGCCAATTTCTCATTGCGTTTATCCATGAAAATCTGCGTTTGAATGCTTCTTAATTTTCTTTATTCTTTCTTCCCAGCAACCTTGCGATAAGATATGCCAGTCCTGCAGTGATCGCAATTCCTATGACCGCCGAAAGAATATATCCCAGACTCTCGTGGGTCAGACCCGGCTTTTGTCCGGGCACTGTATAATCATGCAGGGGTGATTTCCAGAGTTCAGCAAGCTTTTGCATGCCCTCTGGAATAAAACCTATCAGTTTTTTTATTTCCTCCAGTCCCCACTCACCCCATGCACTGCCTGCACCGAAAAATGCCGGTATGATAAGTCCAAGCGGCGAGAGGAGCGCTAAAATCCCGATGCCTATCCAGAGTTTTTTTATGGTTGCCATACCATCACTATTAACGCGCACGGCCGTGCGAGTCCTTAATTAACTCCAGCATCTCTGGTTCGTTTTTCTGAAAGTATTTCAGCACAAGTGCCGTAACGGCAGCCTCGACAAATCCAAACAGCAACAGGTGCTCGAGAGCCATGGCTGGGATTGAGATGCTCAACGGAAACGGAGAATATAACGGTTGTCCTGATGGGGACTTCTCGATCAGTGGTTGAATACCAAGCTGGACCGCTGCAAGGAGGGCGGAGGTATTCAAGCTCACGTATGCCGCGATCGCTCCTGCGATCAGCCGCCTATTGCTTTTGGCATCTGATCCTGCGGCAATCAGCCTATAGATACCATAGCCTGCCAGTCCGCCGACAACGGCCATGTTAAAGCAGTTTGCGCCGATGGCCGTGATCCCGCCGTCGCCGAAGAGCAGCGCCTGGATGATGAGCGCCACAGAGACGGCAATGATCGCGGCCCAGGGACCCAAAAGGATGGCGATAAGCGTGGTGCCCGTGGCGTGGCCTGTGGTGCCACCGAGAACGGGGATGTTGAACATCATGATCACAAAGCTGAAGGCCGCACCCAGCGCCAGGTACGGTACTTGCCGTGCCTTAAGCGTCTTGTTCATCTTCCAGGACGCGAATGCCCAGAACGGGAGCGTCACACCGAACATCGTGCCGTAGGTTGCAGGGCCAAGATAGCCATCTGGTATATGCATTGCTGATGACCTCCGAAAAGCATGAGCACCGTTTTGCGCTTCCCTAAAATCGATATGTCACGCCGGGAAGGAGAGCCCAATCCTTCTCGGGATTGTTCAACCCGAACTTTACCCCTAACGAAATATCAACATTCTCTTGTGCCGAGTAAATGAGGCCGACCAGCAGATATGAACGCTCGACCTCGGAGGTTTTATCCTTATTCGTTATAGCTCCAATATCGGCACAGAGCTTCAGGTCTTTAACCATTTCATATGTCGTTGCCAGTGATGCCTGCCACAAATCATTCCGTTGGTCGATCTCATTTTCATTCCGAACGTATCCGAGGTTCGCATGGATTGCCCAGGGATCGTACTCTTTTGTCAAGACAAAATAAGCGCCGTAATCGATCCTGCCTCCGCCAAGCCCTTCATCCTCGTTTCCTGTTGGTATGATGACAACCGGCTTAACGGCGAAGCTTAGCCTGTCCTTTTCAAATAAACGCCATTTAACACCCAAGATAGTGTCCGAGATGCCGTCCGCGGTGACGTTACTTCCTTCTGTTTGCACATGAGACCATATATAGAAAAGATCGATGAATACATCGGCGCTGTTCGTTATACCATAAGTCAGTGCCGAGAAAATGACCAGATCAGTCTCGTTGTTTGCAATGCTACCTTCTGTTGAATTGTACCCGTTGTAAGCCGCGCCCACCTCAAGCTGCGACTTCCCCATTCCTTGCGTGTATGTATCATCGGTTATGAGTGGAAGAGCCGCCCAAGCGGCTGGCGGCGCCATCACCAGGACACACACAATACAGTTCATGATGATATTATACACATGTTCTCTCATTGGGCGTTCTATTAAAGCCCTGTTCTTTTGTCTGACCCCTGACCTCTGACCATGGACTTTTTTCTGCTCTCATACCAATTCCTTGCCCGTTGTCGTCATCGTTAGCTTGCCGTGCTTTACCCCGCGGGTTCCAATGAGCCTGTCCGCTATTTTTATGATCTCGTGACTCTTTCCCTTGACCACCAGGACCTCGAGGCAGTTATGGGCGTCAAGATGAACGTGGAGGGTGGAAATTATCTGATGGAACGACTTGTGCTGCATGTCCGTGAGAGCATGTTCGAGCTCTCGGGTATGGTGATTATATACAATGGTAATGGTTCCCACCGTTTCGTGTGCGCCTGATTCCCATTCCTGCTCAACCAGGGTATCGCGGATCATGTCCCGTATGGCCTCAGACCGTGTGGCATAACCCTTACGGGCTATAAGAGCGTCGAACTTCTTAATCAATTGGCTTTCGATGGACACACCGAATCGCGTTATACTGGACATATCGCCTCCGTGTTACGTTTCAAAAAAACGTAGCACACGCTTGATCCCTTGTCAAGTCTTTTTTGTTCACATAACAAAACCGATTTCTAGGGTCCAATCGCAGCACGACGAAGACAGAATAGTTTTGATCACGGGGAAAGGTGGTGGGGTTACTGCCTTTGTTCCTCTCAACCGTTGGGGCACTGTGCATATAAGCTCATGGGTCAACTTAAAAGGATGATCTCTTTGAGAAGTGCCCTGCCCACTGGGCAGGACACTTTATTTTCATTTCTGTTTGTTCCAGGCCCGTATAGCAAGGAGAACGAAAAAGATAATGCTCAGAGAAAGTACGATGACCGGGGCGGTCGGGATATCGAACTCGTAGGAGAGAAAGATCCCGCCGATGCTGACGATAACTCCAAGTAGCCAGCCGGTAATGAGCACCTTGAACGGTTCCCGGAAAAAGGTCCTGCCGATGAGCGCCGGGATCACCAGGAACGAGAACACTTGGAGGATTCCTGCCATCTTCACCGACTTCACGAGCACTACGGCAAAGCTCGCAAAAAAGAGCAGTTCCAGCCAGAAACTCCCCTTGCCTTCGAACGATAGAGCCCGTTCCGCTGGCCCAGCCCCTGCGTGGTAAAGCCGGGTATCCCCTGATTTGCCAGCTCATCATTAGTGAGATTAGATGCGTAGTAAAACGCGTCGAGTATGAGGGAGATATTAGGGTTAGTGAAAGCGCTGCCGCCGAACAGCCCGCTCGCCTTTTGAGACGACGCGTCCTTCGCTTGTTGCGTCACGCCCTGATTTCCCTCTTTGTCAATGCATTAATGGATTGCTGCTGCTCTTCTATGGTCTTGGCCTGGTCTCGCACCGTATCTTCTAGTTTCTTAAGCCGCTCCGATGTATCATCGGCAAAAACCGCCGAACCGAACGAGCAGAGAAAAGACACGCACATCGCGAACCGTAGCGCTTTCATAGAATCCTCCAAGGATAACGTAGATAATTAGGCGAATGGGTCAATCAGACGCTTCGCGGATAGCCCATTCTGTAACAGAGGAATCATGGAATTCCGGAAAAGATATAACGCTGGAATAACTCGCAAGGGATTAACTTTCCATGCGCACTTCAGTTCCGGTCCTTATCAAATACCATATTGTTTATGATTAGAGGGAGATACAGCGGGACGGCGGTGCGCGGGAAGCTTCAATTACCGAGACGACTTTGGGGATAAATAAGGAAATTTCGATAAGCAGGAAGTTTCTGCGCTTTCTGACAGAATATGGGGAGAGCTGTATACGATCGCTGAGGGCTGGTGCTGTGTAACACAAATAGGGCAGTCGTTATGAGTTGCTTCGTCTGCGTGGCGGTGAAAAGCGGTACCGAGGGCTGACACAAAGAGTACAGCTATAAGAAGGAGTGACAAGCGTCTCTGCATAAATCGTGATGACCTCATGAAGATGACCTCTTATGCAATAAAATATATGTCGTGTCAACCGCTAATATCCTTCTGCTTGAATATAACCTTGACAAATTTCTCCTCACTATGATACGTTTATTTAGCCTGTAATTGAGGAATGTGATCGAAATCACATCGGCATCAGATCCAGGCAAGGAGGCTGTTCATGAAAAAAATATTTATGGCAGTTTTGCTCTTGTTGCTCATGGCTGCACCGGCTATGGCAAAAGTGACGTTCCGATTGCCTACCGATTTCACCCAGGATGACTTTAAGAATCTGAGCAGAGACCTCGGTCTTGCAATCAGTTATATTCCTCTAGCCCCGGCAGAACCGCTTGGGGGCGTTCTACCCGGCTTCGATATCGGCGTTGAGGTCACCGGGGTAAGTTATGACAAGAACGCGTCTTATATTCAGAAATCAGTAACGAATCCGAGCGATCTCCCGAGCTACATACCAGAAGCCAAGGCGCATGTCCAGGTCGGGCTTCCTGTTATACCGATCGATCTTGGCATTGTGTATGGAACCGCGCCAGGCTCTGATGTCAAGCTTGTCGGGTATGAACTTAAGTGGGCTATCCTCAAGGGAAGCACGATAGCACCTGCGGTTGCCATTCGGGGCGCTTATACCAAACTCTCAGGCGTCGATGTTTTCGACATCTCAACCAAGTCCCTTGACCTCTCGATCAGCAAAGGGTTCACCGTACTTACCCCCTATGCAGGTATCGGGGAGGTATGGATAACAAGCACACCGAATTCTAATGTGCCGCTCATTCCGCTTACGAAAGAAGACATCACCGAGACCAAGGGCTTTGTGGGTTGCAAACTCAGCTTTGGACTCATCAACTTCGTGGCGGAAGCGGATTTTGCGAAAGTAGATGCGTACTCGCTGAGGATGAACCTGCACTTCTGATCTTTAATTACAGACCATGTCAAGTAAACCGAAGGCCACCGGAAAAAAAATCCGGGGGCCTTTCAATTTTGATTGCGATAATCTCGTCCCCTGACCCATACCCCTTGCCCCTGTCCCCTTTTTTATGCTATATTCGACCTGTGGAAACCAAGAGAGATGCATTGATACTGAAAGTCTCAGGTAACAATATCGATGGCGTTGTTGATGCTGTGGCATCTGAGCTGCCGGTCACGCTGATCTTAAACAACGAGCCGCTTGTGACGCTTTTATGCACACCTACCGAGCTTGAAGAGCTTTCTGTCGGCTTTCTCATTTCCGAAGGGATCCTCCGTGACAAATCATCGATCAAAAAGGTGGAGATCGATGAGAAAAATTTCACTGTCCGTATCGAGCTTTCAGATCTTCCCGCTGATTTCAGCAAGATGTTCGAGAAACGGACAATCTCTTCGGGTTGCGGCAAGGGCATCACCTTCACCAGTTACCGCACGGAAGCCGACCGCAGGATAGAAGCAAAAGGGCATCTCCTGTCACTCGAAGACATCAGAAAACTGCTCAGCACGTTCCGGCACATTTCAAAGCTGTACGTCGAGACCGGCGGTGTGCACAGCGCCGCGCTTTCCGACGGGAAGGATATCATCTTTTTTTCCGAAGACATCGGAAGGCACAACGCCGTGGACAAACTAATCGGCAAGGCTTTCTTACAATCAATTCCGGTGGAGAATAAAATATTGATCACTAGCGGCAGGGTCACGTCGGAGATCATGACGAAGGCGGGCAGGTACCGCTTTCCCGTGCTCATCAGCCGCGCCGCTCCGTCGTGCATGGCCGTAAGCTATGCCGAGGACATGGGCATCACCCTCATCGGTTTCGCGCGCGGTGACCGGATGAACATCTATACCTGGCCGAACAGGATAAAGATGGAGTGACAAACTATATTGCGATTCAAATGGAAAAGGCCTTCCCTGAGTCAGGGGAAGGCCTTTTCCATTGAAACAAAGCTTCGCTTATGGCAGCATCATCATCAGCATATCAACATGGGTATCATCCCTGACGCGCAGGTCAGCGACCCTCGGGATACCTATTCCGATGGTTGTTGTCGACCAGCCAAGTGCTTCGATGCCGTAAAATGCTCCAGGGAGCGGCGTTGAGGACGATCCTCCCGGCAGATTGGCCATGGTGTAGGATCCACCTCCACCACCGGACATCTGACTACTAACCGACATGGTATTAACGATCATGCCGTCGTGCACCGCAAAGAGAATGCCGTTAGTCATCATATTCATTGGCGGCAGATTTATTGTCCCACTAATGCTTCTGCTGACAGCTGGGGCCGTCGGTATGAGTGGTGTTGTAAAGGACACTGTCGTTGTGCCTGAGCTTACAAGTTGCGAGGCTGCCATGCGATCATACAGGATAGCGTCTGCAAATGCGCTAAATCCCCCCAGCCCTTCCTGGGGAGTTGCCGTGGCAAGACCGGATATGGCACCACCGCTATACGTTCCCACCCATACTGGATCAGCAGAAAGCTTGAAACCTGTGAATTGCCCCGTTATGGGATTAAAATGTCTGAACCTGATCTCGTAGGGTAATTCTCCGGCACCTGGCAGCGTCTGGTAGAAATTGACCCACGCGCCGGACGGCGAAGCTATGGTCGCACCCACTGTATAGTCTGGCGTGCTCGCCGTAGTCATCGTGATCATAGAAATAAGCGTCGGCATGATTGTCGGTGTAGTCCCGCTTGTTACAGGAACTCCCTTCGCGATGACGGTTTGGTAACCTAATCCTCGAAGGACGATATCATACGTTCCGGGTTTGAGAGGATAGAGCACAAATTTGCCGGTCGATGGATTAACACTCGTCCAGCGTTTTATCACATGATATGACGGATTCGAGGGATCATTTACTTGTTCCGCCTTGATGACAAAATGCGATGATGTGGTATTCGTTGCTGCAGAGACCGGATCGATGCTGCCGACTATCGCGCCGGCATCATCCAAATCGCAATACGCCAGCCTCGGCTTAAGTATATATTCAGTTTTACCGTTCCGCAGGATATCAACCACATCATGGCCCGCATCAACGTCGATTGTCAGTCTCAACATACCCCCGTTCGTGATCTGAAATGTGCCGGCAAGCCTGATGCCATGATGGGGATCTGGGATGCGAAGAGGATAATGAGTCGTATCCCCTGCAATTCTTATCTCATTATTATACTTGAGACCTGCGCCGGAAGCCGAAGCCGCCAGTGAGTCCTCTGTCCCTGCGAGTACTAATCTGATCTGCTGATAATTACCCACCAGCAGGGCGATGTTGTCCCATATGGGATTGCTAATGACCCCGTTGCTTAAAGCAATAAGGTCAACGGTTACCGGCGTAATTAGCGGATACTTTTGCCATCCCGCGTCATCAGGTCCCGCGGTATCGTCCGTATGAAACCAGATATTCTGGACTGTAATATAAGCATGTTCATAATCTCCCGGCGCATCGGTAAGACTGACCGTTGCAGCGCCCGTAGCCGTTGCGCCTCCACCTCCTCCGCCACTGCACGCATACAAAGTGAAAGCCGTTAAAACTATTACTAATATTCCCAGATATCTACGATACATTTATTACCCTCCTTCTTGCACTCGGAATAAATACTACAACTCGTTTGACACTAGGGCAACAAATAAGTTTAGAAATTAAGATATGACTGCCATTTACACACGAAAGAGGAGCCTACTTGTGTACGTATTTACGCCATTATCCCCTTTCTCATTAGGCTGGCAGCTTTCATGGACTGCCTTCATCGAAGGTACTATATCGACTAAATGTGGCGAAATTATGAAAGAATTAAGGAAAAATCATTACTTTATTAATGCCAAACTCGTTTAAAATTGCAACGACTAAAAAATCGCAGATGCATTGAAGTTACTGATATATCAGCGTTCCACAGCATAAGTTCAAGAAACAGCTTCGGGACCGCTGGCATGTATGCCAGAAATGCGGGACAGTGGCCCAACGAGACCTCTATTCCGCTTTTCTGGCCAAATACGTTCATGATGATGTCCTCGACATACGTCAGGCAGAACAAGCCTGGCCGGGTGCACACCTGCTCCTGGAACGGGCGATGTCGGGGTTGCAGCATCAAGCGGCGAATGGCCT
>DATJZV010000084.1:0-3879 GCA_035498715.1 Nitrospirota bacterium | reverse complement strand
CGAGAACATAGATGTTGATAACATCGATAGAGATACCTTTGATGTCTCCGCTCTTTTTGGCGCAGAATATTTCCTGAACAGGCAGTTCAGCATAGAAGGGAGCGTGGGATTAGGCTTCGGTTCGGTTAACGATAATATTTCGCACAACGATTATACGTATTTCGGCTCCCGTACCGTCGGGATCAGCGCGAATTTTTATTTCTAGCAGTTCAGCGAGAGGTACTCATACCAGTGAACCCGGCGGGCTGGCGGCCTACCGGGTTTTTTTCTCTACAGGCGCTGAATAGCACAGTCAAACGGGGACAGCCGCTATTTTAAAAACGAAATATCACATCCATGGCCGAAAGCTTCATCCCGCGACAAAAGTTTTTTGCCACGCAATGATACCACGCTCCTCACTAACGAATGTTCTTGAATAGCATAATTTTTTGTGATAAATTGTCACTCCGGTTCGGTTCTAAGGTTATGTTGTTTTGCAACAAGAATCAATCCATAGGTATCTGCCTTGAGAAATAAGGACCGCTTTGCATGTACAGTGACAGTTATTGTCAGGACCTGATAAACAGTATCACCGATCCTATCATGATCATTGACCGTGAGTGCCGCGTCAGCATGGTGAACGACGCGTTCCTTGCAATGCACGGTGATACCCGTGAGAACATCATCGGCCAATCCTGCTTTAAGATGCTGCACCATCAGGACATGCCCTGCCAGTTGCCCGACGGTAAATGCCCGTACCGCGAAGTGTTCGAATCAGGCAAATCGGTCAAGATCACCCACCGCCATTTCACGCTCCGGAACAAAGAGATAATTGTCGAACTCACTGCCTCGCCCATCAGGGACAGGGCCGGCGAGGTTGTGCGCATGATCGAGGTCATGCGCGACGTCACGGCGGAGCGCAGGTTGGAGGAAGAAAACCGGCTGTCCCTCGATTTCCTTGCGAGCGTTCTCGAGGGCATCGGCGAAGGCGTGGTAGTGATGGACAGAGATTATCGCATCCTTACCGCTAATAAGGGCTACCTCAGCCAGGTCGGCAAGACCAGGGAGGATATCGTCGGAAAATATTGTTATGAGGTTTCTCACCATTTCGACTCGCACTGCATGGACAACGGTCATGACTGTCCGGTCAAGACCGCCTTCGAGACCGGTAATCCTGCCAAGGCCATGCACGTCCATTATGATGACCGCAATCAAGAGATTTATGTGGAGTGTCATGCTTATCCGATAAAGGACTCGGCAGGCAATGTCATCCGGGCCATCGAGACGCTGAACGATGTGACGGACCGGATACGGCTGGAACTGAAGCTGAAGGAGTCAGAGGAAAAATACCGCGACCTGTACGACAACGCTCCCGACGGATATTACTCCCTCGCGGGGAATGGACTGATCGTGGAAGCGAACCGCACATTTCTGCAGATGCTCGGATACCGCCGCGACGAGGTTATCGACAAGCTGTATATTGAAGACCTTCTCTCGGACGACAGCGTACAGACTTGCCATGCGAAGTTCCCGGAATTGAAGAAAGCCAGCCATGTGAGGAACCTGGAGCTGACCATGGTAAAGAAGGACGGGACCATCCTCCCGGTCGCAATGCATGCGACGGCTGTGTATGACGGGGAGGGCAATTTCGTCATGAGCCGGTCCGTGATCAGGGACATTACGGAGAGGAAAGGGATCGACGAGGAAAGGCGGAAGCTCCAGGAGCAGCTCTTTCGGTCGCAGAAGCTGGAGGCGCTCGGTACGCTCGCGGGGGGAATTGCCCACGATTTCAACAACCTTCTAGCATCCATTCTGGGCTACGCATCCCTGGCCAAGACCGACCTCAATCCGGACAACCCGGTGTACCAGCATGTGGACATCATCGAAACCGCGTCGCTTCGGGCATCGGAGCTCACGCAGCAGCTCCTTGCCTTTGCAAAGGGCGGGAAGTATGACGCAAAGCCGACCGACGTGAACGCCATCGTCCGCGAGGTCGTGGCGCTCCTCTCGCGCATCATCGAGAAGAACATTACCATCGTTCTCGCCCCAGACTCGAACCTCCGACATGCCGTCTGCGACGCCGGGCAGATCCAGCAGGCCGTCATAAACATCTGCCTGAACGCGCGCGACGCCATGCCTCGGGGAGGAACGCTCACCGTGAGGACGGAGAGCGTTCACCTTGAGATCCAGGACGTCCAGTCCTTCGTGGACGTTCCTGCCGGCGATTATGTACGCATCTCCGTTTCGGACACGGGCAGGGGCATGGACCGGGATACTCGGGAACGCCTCTTCGAGCCGTTCTTCACGACCAAGGAGACGGGAACCGGCCTGGGGCTGGCACTGGCATACGGCATCGTAAAAAAGCATGGAGGTTTCATCCAGGTCTTCAGCGAACCGGGGAAGGGGTCGACGTTCGAAGTAAACCTGCCCGCGTGCGTGAGCGATGACACGCGCGACAAAAAGAAGGAGATTGTGGGACTCCGAAGGGGATCAGAAACGATCCTGGTGGTTGACGATGAGCCCATGGTAAAGCAACTCGCCAGGGACGTTCTCAATCGGTACGGGTATACGGTCCTGACAGCCGGTGGCGGAGAGGAGGCGATCGACGTGTTCCGGCAGCGGTCCACCGAAATAGACGCCGTTATCCTGGACATGGTCATGCCCATCATGGAAGGCAGAGAGGTGTTCCGCAGGCTCCAGGAGATAAAGCCGGGCGTGAAGGTGATCGTCTCGAGCGGCTACAGCCATGACCGGGACGCGGACGACCTGATTGACGAGGGTGCGCGGAGCTTTGTGCAGAAACCGTTCCGGATCGCCGAACTGGTGAAGGTCGTCGGCGAGGTGATAGAGGGAAAAGAGGGTTGAAAGGCCGGCTGTTGAAGCGTTGAGGCTCATTTCAACGGTCCAATCCTTCAACGGTTCTCTCATTGATTTACGGGTTTTGCAGTTTTGCCGCTTTTACCACATGTTTCAGGAGCACGCGCGTGGTGACGGTGCCTACGCCTCCGGGCACCGGCGTGATGGCTCCGGCAACGTCCTTTGCCGGCTCGGTGTCCACATCGCCGAACAGCTTGTCTCCCTCGACGTTGATTCCCACATCCATGACCGTGGCGCCCGGCTTGATATAGTTCGTCGTGATCATCTTCGCCTTGCCGATTGCCGCGACGAGTATGTCGGCGCGCTTGCATACTCCGGGCAGGTCTTTGGTCTTCGAATGGCAGACAGTGACTGTCGCGTTCTCGCCCAGGAGCAGCATTGACAGGGGCTTGCCCACGACCATGGAGCGGCCGACCACGACCGCTTCCTGCCCGCTCATCGGGACCTGATAAAACCGCAGCATCTCCATCACCGCTTGCGGCGTGGCGGGCGGAAAGCCGGTCATGTCCCCGGCCATGACCTTGCCGGCGTTCACGGGATTGAAGCAGTCCACGTCCTTCTCCGGCGCCAGAATGTGTTTGACAACGCCCTCGCTGATCTGCTTGGGGAAAGGCCGCATCACGATGATGCCGCTAATATTCTTGTCCGCGTTCCTCAGCTTCAGGGTTTTGACGAAGTCGTCCTGGCTTGTCGTGCCCGGCAGTTGTTCGATGTCGCAGATGATCCCGTTCTTCTCGGCCATCTTCTTCGCGCTGTTGGCGTAGGTGACCGAGTCAGCCGCATCACCTACGATCATGATCCTAAGAGAAGGGTTGACTCCCTTTGCCTTAAGCTCCTGTACATCCTTTTGGATGTCCTGGTCCATCTTCTGCGCCACTTCCTTGCCTGTTAAGAGTTTTGCCGGCATGAATTGCTCCTTCTGGTGAAAGTTTGAAATACGGTTTTGATGTTTTATCGGCACCGCCTTACGGTGGCGAGTCCCGTTTTGTCCAACGGTTTCAACGTTTGTCTTTGAGATCGCGC
>DATJZV010000083.1:0-9535 GCA_035498715.1 Nitrospirota bacterium | reverse complement strand
GTCCTGTTCAGTGCTACCGTGCTCTCTCCGGAGGGGAAGGTGAGTAACTTCGGCCAGGCGGGGAGCGTTCCGGGGAAGTTCGGGGTTGCGGGGGGCATCATCAGGGACAGCAAGGGTAACTATCTGGTGGCGGACAAGTTGCATTCCGTCGTCAGCGTGTATGATAGTGCCACGAGGTTCCTGATGGAATTCGGCGGCCGTGGTAACTCGCCGGACAGTTTGATCGTCCCCGATGGGCTGGCCATGGACGGCAGTGACAAGGTGTATGTCACCCAGGGTGGAAACCGGGGTGTGAGCGTTTTCAGGTTGATTTACAATTGAAAACACCATTCCATGTTGAAGGAGGTGAATGCCGGAATAGAATAAAGTCAGTGGCCACAAGTAATGAGGAGGGGGTTCTGACGATGTCGGATTTACCAACATTGATCCTCCGAAAAGGGTAAACCCATCGCAAGGTGGGGGCACAAAGCCGAAGGGTCCCGGAAGCGGGACGGCCGGGCTGCCGGAGAAAAGAAGGAGGGGGAATATATGAAGCTTGCTAAATTAAGCCTTATCCTTGTCGCTGCAGTCGCGGTAGTATTCGGACTGAGCGGGATCAGCTTCGCGTTCCATAGCGGCGGCGTCGCCGAATGTACTGGTTGCCATCAGATGCACAATGCAGCAACCACAACCCTTCTGGTGGCCGCTGATCCGAGCTCGGTCTGTTTGAGCTGCCATGGAGCATCAGGCCAGTTAAGCTACCATGTTGCTACCCCAGACTCAGATATGCCCACGGGAACTCCGCCAGCCAATGAGGGTCCCGGAGGCGATTTCGGCTGGCTGCACAAGTCCTATATATTCACAGTTTCAGGAGCGCAAACCACCGATTTAGGGCAGACCCACGGACACAATATTATCGCTGTCAGCTACAGCACTGGTTACACAGCTGACACCGATTTCCCAACAGCCCCGGGCGGCACGTTCCCGTCATCCCAGCTCTACTGCACCAGCTGCCATGACATGCATGGTAAAGGCCGTTGGCTGACGAGTGGCACGTATGCCAAAACCGGTCAGGCGATTTGGACCTCAGGCTCGTATGGTGATATACCGACAACCATATCCGGTACAGGTGAATTATTGGCCACGGGTGTATACCGCCTGCTCCGCGCTCAAGAAACTTATAACGGCGTGACCTTCCCCGCCACCCCGCCGGTAGCAGTGACAAATAGCAACTACAACAGGTCAGAGTACTATACCCAGACCCGCACGGCCTATGGCTCCGGTATGTCCGATTTCTGCGGCACGTGCCATCCTGATATGCACACCACAGCAGGTCTCTTGCGTCACCCGACTGGCCAAGTCATGAGCGGCACGGTCACAGGCAACTATAACAGCTATGTGAAAACAGGTAATATGACCGGCACCGGGACCAACTCGTACCTGTCGCTCGTTCCGTTCGAAGAAGGCCTGACCTACACCACGGCCAACATCACCACCCTGAAGAGCCATGCACAGACCGACGATTCCAATCTGAACGGTCCGGGCTCCGGCACCGTGCCTGCGGGGACGGCGACGATTATGTGCCTCTCCTGCCACAGGGCGCATGCGTCAAGCTGGAATTCCATGTTTAGATGGAACAAGGACGTTGCAACGATCACCGCAGCCGGTGCATATCCGACCGGTAATGACCTTGGTTATGGCCGTAGCACAATAGAGGCATCAAAAGCCTACTATGACTACAATGTAACGAAGTTCGCCTCCTTTCAGCGTCAGCTCTGCAACAAGTGTCATGCTATGGACTAAGGCATGCAAGGGAAGGAGAACAAAAAAGAGGGCCGGCATTTGCGGTCCTCTTTTTTTGTATGCCAGACATGACATATTTTGCGCATGGAGAGTTTTCTAAGTGACATGATCGGAGAGCAGAAGCCCCTTAGCATGCTGAATGGAATGGTACAGAAAGGCACTGTCAGGCGTGACAAAGGCGCGCTTATGATGAATGATGCCGCAGGTCTCCTGCAGAAAAAAACTGGACTTTAGGCAAACTCTCATGGCAAATAATCCAAATTACAACCCGTAAGTACGATTATTCAGAAAAAGCACTTTTCTGTAGATATGTTCATTAATGATCACTTATCTTTAACGAGATTAATTGATATGCATCAATGACAAAACATTAATTATGCGGTATTATTAAATTTAGATGACCGCTTTCCGATAAAGCCAAACCCTTCGCGAGGAGGGGGCAGAAAGCCACGGGTCTTCAGTTACAAGACGGCCGAGCTGCCGAAGGATCATCCTTTGGTATGCTTGGCTTTTTTGCGTGAGGATGATGCTCCGTTTCCCTCATTCTTATGCGATGCTTTTGGAGCAGCTTCTCCATTGGCCAACGCAAAAGGAGAAGGCTATGCATGAACTCAAGCACATTCTCGTCGTGAGCAGAATGACCAAATACTGCAAAAACGCAGTGCATTATGGAATCTCGCTGTCGAAAAAGTGTGGCGCGACACTATATGTCCTTCACGTCATGGAGAATCCTTTCAGATCCTGTGACGGATGGAACCTGTCGGTTCCGGCGTTGACTCTTGCAAACGAGTATGAAAAACTTCTCCATAAAACCAAAAGAGATCTTGATGCAGTTATCAACACTGAGAAAATGAACGGAGTAAAAATAATAGAAATGATCAGAACAGGAGATCCATCCGAGGTAATAATGCAGGTTACTGAAGAGAAGGACATCGACCTCATCATAATGTCTGCCCATGAGGAAGGCCGCTTGGAACAATTCCTTTTCGGCAACAGTAATGATAAAATTATCAGAAAGATGCCGTGCTCTGTTCTCCTGGTGAAGAAAGAACCGGCGGTATTCGGTGCCGTTTATTAAGTCCGTCCCGTAGACCGTAAAAGAACGATAATCGAAACACTCTAAAAGCTCGGGCAATCTACATGCATAACGGTACGAGAAGGAGGCGGTCCTATGATAAGGAAAGGCATCATTTTTTTTACTGTTCTACTCTGCTTCATGCTGCCGGTAAACGCAGTCAATAAGATGGGATGCGGACTAACGAGTTCACTCTCTCCTTTTGTTATAGCAGCACCAATACAAACAACCGTCACGGTCACTGCGAGCGCCGGCACAGGAGGGAGCATCTCGCCGTCAGGTTCCTTGACAGTCCCTCCCGGAGGCAATGCCTCATTCATAATTGCCCCTGATCCTGGGTACCATGTGTTGAGCGTGATCGTTGACGGTACGAATAAGGGAGCCGTCTCAGACTACACATTTATGAACGTAACGGCGAACCATACCATCGCAGCACACTTCAAGCCGATCACCTACACCATCACGGCAGCGGCCGAAGCAAACGGCGCCATAAGCTCTCCCGGGGTGAATACGGTGAATACCGGAGGCAGCATGACCTTCACGATCACACCGGACGCGGGATATCACGTAGCCGATGCGTTGGTGGATGGTAAGTCTGTAGGTACAAGGACCTCCTATACTTTCACGAATGTAACTGCCAGCCATACTATCATGGCCACGTTTGCTGAGAATGCTTGGTTTATTATCGATTCTAGCGCAGGACCTAATGGTACTATTTCCCCGTCGGGGAGGGGGTCCGTGCTGGGCGGAACTAACCAAAGGTTCACCATTATCCCGGCAGCAGGATATCGGGTGGCTGATCTCTTGGTTGACGGTGCATCAGTAGGCTCGTTGACATCCTATACGTTCTTAAATGTACGGGCAGTCCACACCGTCAGCGCGACCTTTACTTTGGATATTTATACCATCACAGCTTCGGTGACAAACTGGGATGATAGTTTTACTGTATATGGGGATATCACGCCGTCGGGCATGATAACAGTGAACAAAGGAGACAGTCGTAAATTCACGATAACCCCGAATGTCGGCTACATGGTGTATAGCGTGCTGGTCGATGGCGTCCAGAAGGGAGGAATAACCAGCTACACATTCTCGGATATCTCGTCCGATCACAGCATCGATGCCTACGTCAGGCCAATCACCTATACCATCACGGCAACCGCGGAAAGCGGAGGCAACATCAGTCCTGCAGGAGTAACCACAATCAACACGGGAGGGAGCCTGACCTACACAATTACACCGAAAGAAGGGTATCAGATTGCCGATGTACTGATTGATACCGTGTCTCAGGGGCCGATAGCTACTTGGTCGTTCCCGAACATCACGGCCAACCACACCATCAGAGCTTACTTCAAGTGATGCACCAATAGGCTCGGAATTACTGATAAGGCCAGGCACGGCTGCCTGGCCTTATTAAGTCGTTGTACATCCCGCATGAAGCAGTAAACGGCAATGCATATTCCATAATATCGTATTCTTCTGATAGAATTTTAAAGATAAGTATTTTTTTAGTTCACGGTTTGGCTGAAGGGTGACAAGCACATGGGAAGAATGAGTATCTGCTTTAGTGTGACATTGCTGCTTATCCTGTCATCGTATGGGTGCTACAGGACCGTAAGCGTAAAGGAAGTAACACCCGAAAGCAGCGAGAGTCTTGCACCCGGCGAGGCATTGATCTTCGGCCGGATGCGGATGATTGACAACGGGAAAGAAAAGGAAAGTTATATCAGCGCTACGGAACAGCTCGACATGATGGTCATCCGAATCGAAGATGAACTGGCGCTTGCCGTCAGGCGTGTCAAGGAGGATGGGACCTTCCTGTGGAAGGTGCCGAGAGGGACCTATTTGCTGACCCGTCTCCGGTGGTGGGAGTTCCGTGGATGGTTCCCTATCCGTCCTCAGATCGTGTTCCAGGTAGGGCCTGATGCTGGGGCTTACTATCTCGGAACTCTTCGGATAGAAGCGGAAATTGAGCGGTCAGCATTGACCGTGAAGATCAAACGATTCACTATTGCTGTTGCGGATGAATATGGACAGGATGTTCAGCTTTTGACCCGCCAGCTACCGAACTTTCAGGGACGTGTTGAAAAAGCCTTGATGGTCCACGATGCCCGCATTCCAGCCGTTACCGAGGCTGAAGTGAAACAATCAACAGTCATCGACATTTTGCGGTCATTGGGCTTCGGTCTTATGACGGTATATTGAAGTTTCGTTCCACAATGGTGCTTTTGTTGCAGGCTCATACCCGCAAGCTGCACCCGGCCTTGGCTACGGTATGGTTTCAGTTGTCTGTCCTTTGACATCTTTCTCCCGATCCTCCTCTGGCCACACTCTTTTCTCAATCTCCTTCAACAAATCCCCAAATGTATCGGGATTGATCGCCGAACAATAGACTCCATGAAAGCGATGTGCGAGGGCCTTTGCCCAGAATCGGTTCACGAGATCTGCCTTGTTAAGCACCACAAGGCGGGGGATATGGTCAAGACCGATCTCAGTCAATATTTTATCCACGGACTCCATCTGCTGCTCAAACCGAGGGTTGCTGATGTCCACTATATGCAGGATCAAGTCCGCATCCTGCATTTCATCGAGGGTCGCACGGAAAGCCCCCAAAAGGTCTTCGGGGAGGTCACGGATGAAACCGACCGTGTCGGTAATGACCACCTCGCGGTCACGCGGGAAGCGAAGCCTGCGCGTGGCAGTGTCGAGCGTCGCAAAGAGCAGGTCCTCTGCCTTGACCTCTGACTTTGTGAGCGTGTTGAAGAGAGTGGACTTTCCCGCATTTGTGTAACCCGCAATCGAGACAATGGGGATTTCGCTCTTGACGCGTCTTTCCCGGCGCTGGTCTCTTGCTTTGCCGAGGGCATCAAGCTGGTTTTCGAGCCTCCGTATCCTGTCACGGGCCCGGCGCATGTCGATCTCGAGTCGCGTCTCACCCGGCCCTCTCCCGCCTATGCCACCGGTGAGGCGTGAGAGGGCTGTGGAACGCTCCGAGAGGCGGGGGAGGCGGTATTTGAGTTGCGCCAGCTCAACCTGGACCTTGCCATCGCCGCTATGGGCCCTGCGTGCGAAAATATCGAGGATCAACTGCGTGCGGTCTATCACCCGCATCTCGGTGATGTCGCCGATGGCCTTGACCTGCGCGGGCGAAAGGTCCTGATTGAAGACTATGAGGTCAGCACCGAGCTGCTGCGAGCGGATGATGAGTTCCTTGAGTTTGCCTTCACCGAGTAGATATCTTGGGTTAATGTCGTGCGGCCTCTGGATCACCGCATCGAGAACCGTGATATCGTCGGATCGGGCAAGCTCCTTGAGCTCCTCGATGGACTCTTCCTGCTCGTGTCTGCTCTTTTTCGAAACGCTCACGAGGATGGCGCGGTCTCTTTTAGCGACTTCCAGGGCGGTCTGAGCGCGCTCCATCTGTCGTTCGATGTCCGCGATGAATTCGGCCGCATCCATGGCTACCGTATGAACGGACTGCGGCGGCAGGATCTCGTAGAGCTTCTCCTCGGGGTTGGGAGGAATAAGATAAGCGATCGAAATGTTTCCAGGAAGCCCATCGGGACGGACGCTGAGTGCAGCAATCATATCCAGCCGCAGGAGCGCAAGGTCGGTTAGGTCTTCCTGGTTGAGCGCCAGGTCTTTCAGGTGGGTGTGGATGAATCTGACGCCGCGGAGTCGCTTGGTGCCGAGCCGGAGCTCGGAAAGGTCAGGGATGAGGATGTCCCGGTTCGTGCCCACGACAACGTTCCGGATGCTGCCGGAGCGGTCGATGATGAGGCCGACCTGCCTGCCAGTCTCGGCCGATGCTTCTGTCAGCGCGCGTGCGGCCTCGGGTGTGATAACAATGTTCGGAGGCGTCTTCCTGCGGTAAAGACGCTCGAGCATCTTCATTTCCGCTGGCTTGAGGCCGGTTATGTTCCCGTGAACAGAGGGGATAGGGTACTCCTTCTGGCGTTAGGGCGTAATAAAAAACGCACAGCGCAGGAATCGTACCTGCGCTGAAGATCATTATTATATCCAGAATTCACAGTACATTCAGGAGTTAAAAGATAAGATCTTAACCTTCTCAATCCTGTTAAAAAAATAAAGTGAACTACTTTACAAGGTACACGATGTCATGTTCCCGAACATGGTCCTTCACTTTGAGCCCGACGCTGCGGCCGGCCGGGGCCCGGTCGATATGCTGGTGCTCATACTCCATGGAATCGACCTGTTGCGTAAAGTCAGTCGTGTGCCCTTTGATGTGGATGGTTTCGCCAACCTTAATCTCGCCTTTGTTCACCTGGATCACCGCGACGCCGAGGTGGCTGTAATAGTGAGTCACGACACCTGCGGCCACTTCGTTTTGTGCCGGTTCTTCCACAGGCGGGATGCTGCCCGACGGAGGGCCGGGAGTAACCATGAGCGGTTTCGGTGGAGCCGCCTTTTTTCCTTTAGGGCGGGATTTTGCCGCTGCCTTTTTCTTATCGGCTTTCTTGGCAGCTTTTTTCTTCAAAGCTTTCTTTTTGGCGACGGCTTTTTTCTTTGCCGGTTTCTTCTTTAAGGTTACTTTCTTTTTGAGTGCTTTCTTTTTTGCTGATTTTTTAACTGATTTTCGGGGGACGGGTTTCTTTTTTTTGTTCTTGCCTTCTGTCTTTTTAGGCATGGGGTAACCTCCTCCGTACAGTTTTTAAGTATATGTCAAGGGAGCATGAATTCTCACAATATCCACGCGCATGTTGTCAGGATCATCACGTGAAACTGTTTGCCGTATGTTTTGTAACATCTCAATCGGAGGCTGGAATCGATAAAAATTGTAGCAAAAATTGAGTAAAAAGCAAGATAAAAGAGTACAAATAAGCCAATTGCAGGAGAAAATCTTATATCTCCACAGGCTGCTACAAAACAAACTACGCTTGAAGGGGTCATTAAATTTTCTACCCAGAATTGATTCCCATCGTTTAAGTGATTCATAAAGGTAACAAGACATGATCATACAAGTTCTACCGTTCTATGCATATCTATTTATTGATTAACGGGGATGTTCATGTAACATAATGAAATAATAGAAAATATTAAAGCATAATAATTGTTAATGTTGTAACAAATAATGGTTGAGGTCAGCAAAAACATGGTCAAAACTCGGCAAAACCATGTTGAAAGACTGTTTAGTCACTTCCTGACGTAATAGTTTTTTCTAAGCATATCAACTATGTTGTTAGGAGTGAAGGAGGGCAGCACGATGATGGGCCCCCATCTCGAGGCAGGTCACGGATATCCGGAGGCGCTTATGGTAATCTAGCTGCTGATTTCCAATGTATCTATTTTCCTAAAAGATCACCGGGCGCCTCTCAAAGCTACGAAGGTACGAACTTAACCTGATGGGCGGATTTTTCTGTTAAGGAAGTTTCATGAATCGCATCATGAACAAGCAATCCAATCTGTGACACCTTACGGATCATTCTGGCATTTCGAGCGATGATGATGTTTGGATGTATTCCCCTTATATTTCTCCAGTAAAACACTTGACATATATAACAAGTTATGAAATACTGTAACAATTCTGATCACTTATTTATGGGGAGTATTGGTAACTGCAATGACAGCATAAATCTATGAAGTCAAAGGGGGAAGCGGGTATGAAACTAAAAAGATTCACGAATCTCAAAGGCATCTCGATTAGTTCCGTTATCTTGATGGTGGCGATGGTTTTTGTTGCACAGAGCGCATACGCGACAAATGGTTATTTTGCTAACGGATATGGAGTCAATGACCAAGCATTAGGTGGCGCCGGAGTTGCCCTCCCGCAAGATTCCCTCGATGCGGCCGTCAACCCTGCTAATATGGCATTCCTCGGCAAACGGTATGATTTCGGACTTGCCTTCTTCAATCCGAACAGGGAGTATACTGTTAGTGGTACTCCGACAGGATCGCCACCGGCTGCTTTCCCTTTAGCACCAGGTACGGTGAAAAGTAATTCAACATTGTTTGTGCTTCCCTCTTTCGGGGCGAACTGGATAATCGATTCAAATAGCTCTTTCGGCCTCTCAATATTCGGGAACGGAGGCATGAACACCGATTACCCGACAAATACCTTCGGTGGTTCTGAGCCGACCGGCGTTGATCTCATGCAGTTGTTCATCGCTCCCACCTATGCCAGGAAGCTGGGTTCCAAGCATGCCATTGGTATTACCCCGATACTGGCTATGCAGCGTTTTGATGCAAAAGGCTTGCAGGCACTCGGTCAACTTGGTTTTTCCAGTGATCCTAACAACCTTACAAACAACGGATACGCGTACTCATACGGCTATGGCGCAAGGATCGGCTACCAGGGAGAGATCGTGCCGAATTTGCTGAACCTTGGTCTTTCGTACCAGACAAGAACATACATGAGTGCATTTAACGAGTATAAAGGCCTGTTCGCCGAGCAGGGTGATTTCGACATTCCTTCGAACTGGACCGCCGGCTTGGCAGTTAAAGCATCACCTGAGCTGGTCTTTGTGCTCGACGTGCAGCGTATCAATTACAGCGAGATAAAGGCTATCAATAACCCGATGCTACCCAACCTTCAGACCGCTCAACTTGGGAATGATGGCGGCGCCGGTTTCGGCTGGAAAGACATGTGGGTCTATAAAGTTGGGGTGCAGTGGAAGAGCAGCAAGGAGTGGACCTGGAGGGCAGGTTACGCTACCGGGA
>DATJZV010000082.1:0-8851 GCA_035498715.1 Nitrospirota bacterium | reverse complement strand
CTCGGCGCGGCAATCGGCATAAGCGGCGGAGTCATGATCAGGTCCCTCGACCGCACCCTTTACGGTCTGGCCGGCGGTTCTATAGGAGGATTTCTCGGCGGCCTGCTCTTTACCGCTCTTTCGGCCACGAGCATCTGGTCGGTCCTGGCCGGGCTTGCGTTGCTGGGGCTGTCTATCGGAGCCTTTATCAGCCTCGTTGAGGAGGCATTCGTATCAGCCAGGCTCAAGGTGATCAAGGGACGACATCTCGGCAGGGAATTCCCACTCCTCAAAGAGCTGAATGTCGTGGGCAGGGATGACCGCTCCGATGTCTGTCTCTCGGGTGCGGAAGGTGTGGGTGAGCAGCATGCCCTGATCAAGCGGAAGAACGGACGCTACTCCATCGAAGCCGACCAGAAGGGCAGGGTTGTATACGTGAACCATAAACTGACGAAGACAGGAAAGCTCTCCGACGGAGACGTCATCCGTGTAGGGAGCATCATGCTGATGTTCTCTGCCGTGCGGAAAGCAGCCGTAGCGGCAATCATCTTCATTCTTCTCAGCGGGATCGGTTTGCAGGGAAACGTCGCATGGGCGAGCGATGGTGCTTCTCTCCAGATCACCCAGTTCGATTTGAGCGCGTTTCCCAGGGTCAAAGCATACGTCTCAATTCTCGATGCGGCAGGGAGGCCGATGCGCGGCCTTACGAAGGAAGACATAACGCTCGTCGAAAACGGCCATCCCGTAAAAATAACGGAGATGCAGATGTCCGGTACAGAAGGCAAGCGTGAGCCCCTTAGCTTTGCTATCGTGGTGGACCGAAGCGGCTCGATGACCGGCGACAAGATCATCCGCGCGAAGGAATCGGTTAACCGGTTCATCTCGCTCATGGAAAAGGGCGACCGGGCGTCTCTCTTCGCGTTCAGCGACAAGGTAGTAATGCTCAAGTCCCTTACCGGCGACCAAGGCGACCTGACCAGGGCTGTCCAAGCCATTCAGGCCGGCGGGCACACAGCTCTCTTTGATGGCATCGCAAGGGGCGTAGAATCGGTCCAAGGCATCTCCGGGAGGAGGGCAGTGATCGTGCTTACCGACGGAATCGCAAACAGGGGCGCATTGGACATCGGCCAAGCCATTGAGTCTGCAGTGAAGACGAACGTATCCGTATACGTCATAGGAATCGGCGAGGACGTGCGGACCGCACGGCTTGAGCGGATAGCCCGAGAAACAGGCGGTTCCTACTTCTTTACGCCTTCTGCCGAAGGCCTCGCGGAGATCTACGAGACCATCAGCAAGAGAATACGCAACGAATATGCCGTCAGCTATATGACGGAAAAACGGGGAGAATATCTCAGGAACGTGTCGATCACGCTCCGCTCAGGCCAAATGACAGCGCGCTCCTTTTTCCAGCCCCAGTCATCGTTGTTTGGTATAGGGATGAGATTACCAGCTTTGGCTTTCGCCGTACCGTTCATGAGCATCTTAGGTCTTTTGGCTATATCGTTCCGGCAACTGGAGCGAAGTTATCCGATCGGCCATTTGAGCCTTGTGCGAGGAAAAGGAACGAAACAGGAGATTGATGTCGACTCCGCCGTGACCATCGGCAGGGACGAACGCAACACCCTTGGCCTCTTCAAGGACAGTGCAATAGCGCAGCACCATGCTGACGTGGTGCGGGAAGAAGGAAGCTACATCATTGAAGACAAAGGGTCCGCTGCGGGCACGATGGTGAACCAGGTAAAGATCACCGGCAGGCGCGCGCTCGTAGATGGAGACATCATAGACATCGGTGGCACGAGGATCGTGTTCAACGAGGATAGCCGTCGCCCCTGCGGGAGTTGCGGCAGTCCGGTGAGATCGAAAGTCAAGTTCTGCCCAAAGTGCGGAGAAAAACAGCGCGATGTCAGCGGTCCGGGGGTAATGGTCAAGGTGTAAGCTACAGATCCTTGATGCCCGGTGTCGCATTCAATCCAACTTCCGGACATTTGACTTCTGGTCGACGATCATGATCAGGCTTCTCAAAAACAGGTATGAAATTCTTGAGATCCTCGGCCGGGGAGGTATGGGGCGCGTCTACAAAGTTGCGGACCGGCTGCAGGGGGGAAAGATACTTGCCGCCAAGGAACTCCAGGCGGGCAATCTTTCTGCGGAGAAAGCTCATGAAGTCCTCGCTCAGTTCCAGACCGAAGCGAGGATCCTGACGCGCCTCACGCACCCGAACCTCCCGAAGGTCTACGACTACTTCAGCTTTCCCGGAAGGTATTACATCATCATGGAACACGTGCAGGGAAAGACGCTGGAAAAGATACTCGAAGCCCGGAAGGGAAGGCCTGTGAATGAACGGCAGGCCCTGTCATGGGCACTCCAGATCTCTAAGACCATGCACTTCCTGACCGTTCAGAGGCCGCCGGTCGTGTTTCGTGACCTCAAACCCGCGAACATCATGATAGACGGGAACAGCCGGGTAAAGCTCATCGATTTTGGCATTGCGCGGTACTTCAAAGAAGCCAAGAGCGAAGACACCTTCGTGTACGGCACGCCGGGGTACGCGGCGCCCGAGCAATACGGCACGGGCCAGACCGATGTCCGTTCGGACATCTTCTCCCTCGGAGCAACCTTACACCACTGCCTAACGGGCCGCAACCCTTCGGAGAGCCCCCTCGATTTTCCCGACCCGCGGAGCCTGAACCCGAAGTTGAGCAAGGGCACTGCGGAGATCATCAGGAAGGCCCTCCAACAGGATAGAGAGAAGCGGTTTCAGAGCGCTCTCGAGATGAAACAGGCGATCCAGCGCGTGCTTCTCGATACCGCAGCCGTGCCGAAAGGCTTGGGCAGGATCATTCTTGCTAAGGCAGGAAAGCCCATAAGACTTCCAGCGTTCAGGAAGTTTTGCTGGGTAAGCGTGCCGGTCACGGCGTTGGGATGCAGCGGGACGACAGGAAACCTTTCCACGGACGAACTCTGGATCCAGCCGCGCCCGAAAATATTTGGCCCGGACGCGTCGAGCCTGTTGTTTCGCGTAGAGAGCAGGAAACTAAAGCTTGGGAGGGAATACCGCCCGAAAGTTACAGTTCAAACGGACGAAGGGGTCATGAAACCGGAGCTTCTGTTCAAAAAATCCTTGCCGTGGATCATTATCGAAATAGCGATGATCCTCGCGGTCATCGCGGCTTCGTTGATAGTGAGATACGCGGGAGGATTTCGTTAACTGTACTTGTGACGCAAAATTTCCCATAGTAAGGACGCGACAGCAATAATGCACTCATGCGCAAAGGAACATCTTTTTATATCTTCTATAAAAATAATAATAAAGGATTATGCTCTGTAATGCCTGCTTTGACAATTAGCATATCTGTTGATATATTTAAGTTGAGGTAAGATAATCAAAAAAAGAATAATGATAAATCGGACAACAATTAATTCTAAGAGAGGAGGCCTTTGTATGTTAATCCGCGTTATTTACCAAAATCAAAGGTACGATTTTGTTAAGGCTTCCCGCCTTGATGAGTTCATAGAGACGGGCGCGATCGCATCATTTAAACGCCGGAAGGGATGGGTGCGTGTGGGCATCGACCCCATAAGGGAGACGATAACAGACTCCTCCTATAACTATAAAGGCAAAGAACGCAGAAGATCGCAGGAGGGGATGGCGGAAGCGGCATGAAGTGAGTGCCGAATTCTGGCGTATCTGTAATCTTCAGATCATTCTTGGAACCAGGGAACCTGTGAAGGAAGACGGGGGAAGATTTTATTCATTTTTTTTGATGGACAATGATCGTAAGACGGTTAGTTGCCTCAGTTATCTTTTCTTAGTATTAACAGTTCCTTCCTCTCCAGTTTTTTCCTAATTCTTAAAATGCAAAAGCATCGCTCATGTATCTGTCAGCACGTGATCTGCCGGCCGGTATCATCTGTTTCATTGACGTATCTACATCTTAATTATTTCCGTTCCGATAATTAACGATTGCTGTTTAAACATTGTCAGGATGTTCCCGATGTTCTGTCACCAAATATGTCAATATAGGTCAATAGCATCTAATGGAAAGGGCGCTTTATCATTTGCGCCGTAAAACCCTGTCACTTCAGGGCGGGGAGGATGTCAATCCCTCACTCCGTACTTCTTCATCTTTTCATACAGTGTTGAATACGCAATACCGAGCATCTTCGCAGCCTCGGTCTTGTTTCCCGATACTGATTTAAGCGTAGCATGAATCGCGGCCTTTTCGATATCTTCCAGCGTCTTGCCGCTCAGGCCTTCGAGGGTGGCTGTTTTCTTCCCTTGGGAGAGGAAAAGGTCTTTTGCTTCGATCTTACCGCCGTCGCTCAGTGCAGCGGCCCGTCCGAGGACGTTCTTAAGTTCCCGCACGTTCCCGGGCCAGGAATATGCCATCAGTGCTGCAGCGGCCTCAGGAGAGAGGCCGTCAACCTTCTTGCCGATCTCGGAGGATATTCCCGCGAGTAGATATCCGGTGATTGTTTCGATGTCCTCTTTCCTTTTCCTGAGCGGGGGCATGTATACCCGCACTACCGAGAGCCGGTAAAAGAGGTCCTCACGGAACCTTCCGGCCTTTAACTCTTCTTCGAGGTCCTTGTTCGTCGCGGAGACGACTCGGACATTTACCGGTACGGGTTTGTCGGCTCCCACCCGTTTGGTCTCGCGCCGGTCAAGGGCGCGGAGGAGCTTTGGCTGGAGATCGAGGGATAGTTCGCCGATCTCATCGAGAAAGATGGTTCCGCCATCGGCAAGTTCGAATGCACCTTGCCGGGACTTGACCGCATCGGTGAACGCGCCCTTTTCATGGCCGAAAAGCTCGCTCTCGATAAGGTTCGGCGCTACTGCGCCGCAGTCGAACACGACAAAAGGGCTGCCCGCCCTGCGGCTATGGCTGTGAATTGACCGTGCCGCAAGCTCCTTGCCCGTGCCGGTCTCGCCTTCGAGGAGCACAGTAACGTCCGTAGGAGCGATGCGCTCGAGAATGCCGTAGACCTCCTGCATGGGGGATGATGATCCGATAAGTTCGCCGAAGCGGTCTGCATCGCTTTTCAGGATTTCTATGCGTTCCTCCAGCGGCGAGAAGGAGATCTCGGTCTGTCCCAGGCGAATGACAGATCCCGGGGTGAGATACGCCTCGCGTACCCGTACGCCGTCGAGGAACGTCCCGTTAGTGCTGTTGAGATCGCGGATAACATAGCCGTCGGCCTTTTCCTCGACCACCGCGTGCCTACGTGAAACCGTCTGGTCGGTAAGCACGAGATCGTTCTCAGGGAGCGCGCCAATCGAGACCAGGGTCTTCTGGAGCATCGTCTCTTTCCCTGCATCCCTGCCGCTGATCACTGCGAGCCGCACCTTTCTGAATATGAACGGCCCCCTGTTACGAACAACCAATATCTCGGTCCTGTCAGCATTTCTCCCGGATGCGTTGCTTTTCTTTCCGGAATTTTTCATTCTTTCATTGTATCACAGTACAATAAAAATGATAACCAGGATTTCTCTTATACATTATTGTCAACCCGGGCTTCAGACTCTTGTGCTTATTGATCCGGAGAAAAGGAGAAGCGGGATCACGCAGCCACCCCACTATGATTGAAGAAAAAAATGCCGGCGAGGTAGGGGGATCAACCCGCGCCGGCATTTTTCCATAGTCCATTATCAGATGACGGCTTATTCGTTACACCCCGCCTTTTTCGACGCTCACCTTTTTTGTCACCTTGTGCCAGGTGATGCCCGTCTCCTTGTCGCCGAAAGGCTCATACATGAGTTCGATGTCCACTGTCATGTCATAATCAAGGATGTTCGTCACATCCTTGCCATCTTTCTTGGTGAACTCCGCAGGGAACGGTATCTCGAAGCTTTCACGCACGGGTTTGTTTGGCGGCAGGCCGTTGTCAAGGATGATGCCGCTCTTTTCATAGGGTCCGCGGCCCATTTTGTCGCCGCGGCCGAGCTGCTGGGGAATAGGCATGTAGATCTTTGACTGCTGGAACAACTGATTACCTTTACTGTCTTTCGCGGTCACTTCCAGGACCAGCCGGTTGGGAGTTGGTCAGCCGTCAGGGATGGCGTGGCCGGCGCGGTTGGTCATCTCAATCTTGACAAGGGCCTGGGGGATCATCTTAGCCTTATCGCGCCAGATATAGCCCAGCGTCTCAACGCGGAAGTCAACGGCCGTCTTGCCCATATTGATATCGTTGTAGCTCTGCATGTTGTGGCCGAGCTTGCTCTTCTTCATATGGCATTCCTGACAGCTTTCCTGGCCTCCCTCAGCCCGATAAGCCCAGAGGTAACTGCCATAAAGGGTACCGCACTGTGAGGGGTTCTCGAGTTCGAAGTTTGGACCGAGCCCGTGGCATTGGCCGCATAGGATGGATTCATGTATGATAGGACTCGTCTTCATCTTCGGATACATTGCATCGGCATGGGCGCCGTCCTTGGAACCGTAGACCGTGTCCTTCTCCGGGAACCCGTCGACCCACTTGTGGATGATGGCATTGCGCTGATGGCAGACAAGGCAACTGATATTTACCTTCGATAGCTTGGAGACCGACTTTTCCCGCTCCTCATCGCTCGACTTGGGGTCTGTATAGATGAAGACGTTCTTCACGATCTCTTTCGCCACGTCATCCGTTGCTTCCGCAATCTGGGGAAGATGGCACTTCATACAGATCATAAGGCTCTTGACCGTAACATCTTCCGGTTTCTTGACGCCGGAGTATTTCCATCCCATGAGCCCGACTGTTACCGTCGTCTTTATGGTAGCTGCCGTCCTGCCGGTTCCAAAGATGGACCGGGAATGGATCGACTTCTCCCAATCATTGTAAATTCCCTCATGGCACTGCTTGCAGCCAGTTGAATCGTACATCTTTGCGAGTTCATCGATACTCGTGGCTTTCTTTGGCTCCGCTGCGCTTCCGTCCTGACAGAGGCTATATGCCAGGATTGGCAATGCCAGCAGCGCGGATACTGCGACGGATTTGAGAATCTTCATGCATTTACCTCCTGTATTTAGATTTTGAGGCTCTTTATTTTTTAAAATATGTTGCTGCAGTCTGGGACGTAACATTCTAAAACAACAGTTAACATATAGTCTATTAATTATAATTTGATATGTCAATTAAAAAATCTTTGTTAACTGACTGATTTTCTTTGATTCCCAGACAATATCATTAACTAGGGTATTTCTTCAGGGCGAGGGCGGCATTGATCCCGCCGAAGCCGAGTGAGTTGGAAATGGCTGAGCGGATGTCTTTCTGGTCTGGTTGGGAGCATGATCCAAATCACATTCGGGGTCGCGGTGCTCGTAATTTATCGTAGGCGGGATTGTTCACCGATGGAGCGAAAGTGCGGTTACCGCTGCCTCGACAGCTCCTGCCGCGCCGAGCGTGTGGCCGAGCAGGGACCTCGATAAGCTCACGGCGAGGTTATATGCGTGCTTGCTGAAGACCTTTTTGATCGCTAGGGTCTCTATCCTGTTGTTCGACATGGTCGATGTCCCATGGGCATATATAATCTATAGCGTCCGGGCTCGCTCCCGCATCCTTGATCACGAGTGCCATCGCGCGGGCAGGGCCGTCTGCTTCGGGGTACGGTCGTGAGTAATGATGTGCATCGGAACGGAGTCCGTATCCTGCGAGCTCTCCGTAAACCCTCGCTCCTCTCCTCTGCGCATGAGTCAGTTCTTCGAGCACGAGTACGCCAGCATTCTCAGCGAGCCCGAAGCCGTCCCGGTCCCTATCAAAGGGCACACTCGCTCTTGCCGGCTCCTCGTTCCACTGTGACAATGCTCCGGGCTGGCAGAAGCCGGCAAGGATGAGCGGCGTGAGCGCCCCAGTCCCGTTATCGCGACACGACCTTTCATGGCACGCAGTTATAAGACTTTTGTGCGTGTTTATCAAAAAAGCTGAGGAGCGCGGCACAGGGAATAAGTTTGACAATGCCGTATTTTGTGGTATAGTTGATTGGAAGTTTAAATGCTGGAAAGATAGGGGGTTTGAGATGAAAAAAGTTGAATTAGCAGCAAAGACCGTAGCAGAACTCAAAGCCCTGGCCAACAAGAAAAAGATAACGCTGCCCGCTAGGGCAAAGAAAGATGATATTATCAAAGTATTAATGGCGTCAGCTGTGCCCAAGAAAGCTGGCAAACCTGTCGCAAAAAAGGCGGTGGCACCAAAGCGCCCGGCACGGCGCGCCAAGGCTTCGGCGCCTGTCATAAAGACGGTCAAGAAGCCTGCAAAAGAGCCGGAACGTAAGTGGGAAATGCCCGTGGGCGCGGAGGTGCCGCTTATGGCACAGGAGCGAGTTGCCGAAGCCAAGTTCTACACAGGCCCCGTTCCTGAACAGAAATCGGCGCCCACAAATCGACCGTACGAGGAGCTTCCTCCCGGCTACAGTGAAGAAAAGATTGTTCTCATGACGCGGGATCCCTACGTTGCCCATGCCTATTGGGAAGTGACCCCGGCACGGATCGAACGGGAAAAGGCATGGTTAGGCTGGAACAGCAGGCTGTGCATACGTATTTACGACGTGACTGGTGTGCAGTTCGACGGCCGCAATGCTCTGGGCTATTATGACCAGGAGGTCTACGAGCGGACGGGCAGCTGGTATTTTGATCTCGGGCGACCAACCCATTCATTCTGTGCCGACCTTGGCCTGCTTTCTCCCGACGGCAAGTTCCTCACGCTCGCGCGGTCGAACTTCATCACCATGCCGAGGGACGGCGCGTCCGATGTTGTCGATGAAGAGTGGATGGTCGTGGATGAGGAATTCTGGAAACTGTACGGCTACCCCGAGGGTTTCCCGGGAGGTGTTTCGTCGCAGCAGGCTCAAGAGATCGTGAAACGCAGACGCATGCAGGAGATATCCTCTCCCGGCATG
>DATJZV010000081.1:0-27598 GCA_035498715.1 Nitrospirota bacterium | reverse complement strand
ACCAAGGCACGGTCTGGGTACCGGATGTCGACAAACTAGAACGACATCTACCCACGACCCACGGGCAGAGAGGAACCTTCAGGAAGGACGTGGAAGGTGCGAATTCACTCCTTCCGCTATGATCCGGCCATAAGAAAGACGCCCCGCAATTCGCATCCTGCGGGGCGTCTTTCTTTTCTTATGGTTAACGGGGTGACCAGGATCATGACGGTCAGGTATAGGGGGGCGGCAGACTTCTCCCCGTGCGGTCCGATTCGAGCTTCCCGCTAATCCTTTTTCGTCGTGGACATCAGAAAGATGATGATTCCCATCCCTGAGAACGCCAGCATGAGGAACGCCGAGAAGTTTTTCCTGCCACTTAAATCCTGGAACAAAACTTGGATGTTCTTGTCGATCTGATCCAGCTTTGAGGTAAACTCATCCGTCCTGCTCCTTATAAGATTGACATCTACTGTATGGAAGAGGGTGCGGAATGCGGCTTGGGTGCTGAACAGGCTCTTTTCATCATCTTCCGGATAGATGCCTTCCTTTTTTAACTCCTGAATGCTCTGCTCAAGCTGTGCAGCCTTTTTTTCTACGAGGAAGAGCGTAACTTTCATGATTTTGGCCCGCTCATACGTGTGGCACTTCGTGCAGAGCTGCTCACTAATAATATCGATGTTCGCTTTCTGAATATTATGGGATCCGTGGCAGGTTACGCAATTAGGTGCCTTCTTTCCTGCCTTGAGCGCTTTGCCATGGCCGCTTTCCAGAAAGTTGGTAAGGATCCCTACATGGCATTTCCCGCAGAATTCCGGGACGTCCTTATACGACGGGCTGCCGAGAAATCCGCGCTGGCGCGACATTGCCATGTCTGCGTCTTTCGAGTCGCCTCCGTGGCAATGTTCACAGGATATCCTGTTCTGGGCATGCCAGCTTGCCTGCCAGGCATCGACGATTTCTTTGAATTCGGGCTTCATCTTGTCCGATGCATGGCAGGAGATGCAGTAGTTTTCCTCGACCTGTTCCCCGGCCCACGGCTTTGTCATGAATTCCTTTTCAAATTCTTCCCGGTATCCCGCCATGCTCATCGAGGGGAGCGTGAAGAGTATCGTGAGTGAAAGAAGAAGATATCTCATGAATTCCTCCCCCAGAACAAGAGAACGACCCACATGACGAGGAGGAATATGAACACCCCTCGTAGGACTGGCCGTTTCAGAACATTTTTTTCGCGATAGGTGTCCACAAAAGGCCAGACAAGGAAGAGCGCGACGAGGATCGCCTGAATTGTTATGCCGAAGAATTTATTCGGAACGAGCTTCAGGAGCTGATAGGGCGCAAGCAGGTACCATGCTGGACGAATCTGCGCAGGCGTTCTGAAGGGATCAGCAGGGATGTTGGCCTCCTCCGGGAAAAACAGGTTCGGCAAGAAGGTGATGATGAAGAACATAACGGCAAAATACGCCATCATCATGTACATCTGCTTTTGAAAAAAAACGGGATAATAGGGGTACCCGTCGGCATGGATCTTCCGCTTGTATTCTGTCAGAGGCCGCTTTTCCTCGTCCGCCATGCCGAATGGCGTTGCTGAAATACCAATCCGGTTGATCAGGAACAGATGAATGCCCATGAGGGTCAGGAATAAGGGCGGAAGGATCGCGACGTGAAGCGCAAAGAATCTGCTCAGGGTGATTTCCGTTACATGATCTCCGCCCCTCAGAACCTGTGCAATGGGATCACCGATGAGAGGAAATGCCGTGGGCATGGATGTCACGACAGTCGTAGCCCAGTAGCTCAACTGAGTCCACGGTAGCAGGTAGCCGCTGAATCCGAAGGTGATGGTAAGCAAGAGCGATAGGCCTCCGCCCAGCCATGTCAGCTCTCTCGGCCGCTTGTAATTTCCCATCAGGAAGACCGTGATCATATGAAGGACGGCCACGGTTATCATCAGGTTGCTGCCCACGACATGCATCTGCCTGAACAGCCAGCCGTAGGGGACCTTGGTCATGATATCCTGGACGCTCCTGAATGCGTGGTCAGGGTGCGGGATGTAATAAATGAGAAGGATGATGCCGGTAAACGCCTGGACCGCGTACGCGATGACTGCCAGGAATCCAAGCGTGTAAAAGATATTGATATTCTTCGGTATCCGATAGTCAATGATCTTTGTCTGGATGATGTCGTTCAAACCGATTCTTACATCGAGCCAGTTTTTTATTTTCGTCCACATGTCCTCACCCTATAACAATGTTTTCGCCATCGATCCTGAGCGGAATGGCCGTTAACGGTTTCGGCGGCGGTCCCGATAAGACGTTGCCTTCGAGGTCAAAGTTCCCAGCATGGCAGGGGCAAATAAGCCGCTGTTTAGCCCGGTTATATTCCACAAGACAACCGAGGTGCGTACAGACCCTCGATAACGCAATGAAGCCCTTATCGGAGCGGTTGATGATCACGGCGGGGGTGTTTCTGTAAATGATATCCTTCGCGTCCCCGGCAGGGATTTCGTTTTTGCGGATGATGAGCTTTTTTGTCTCAGCCGTTCTGGCAGGGAGAGCTACGAGAAATTTCAGAAGGGAATAGATAAAAGAAAGTAGGGTTATAGATGCGAGAAAGGCCAGTACGATTTTTAGGAATCTGCGCCTCTTCATTAACGCCCCCCCCTATTAAATTTTTAAATAAGAATATAAAAACATAACAAATTCACTATTTTTTGTCAAGATATTAAACAGACTGGTGCAGCATATTTATTTGTCCCGAGGTATTGACATAGACTTCTCCCTGTGTTATAAAGCAAGGCTTAGCGAAAGGGAATTATAATTTTCATGATGCGGTCCAGGGGGGAGCATGAGGCTGTTTGATTGGGCAAAGGAGAAGGTGAGCGCGACCCGTGATCGGTTAAAGGAACCGATCTCGTTAAAAGCGAAGATCCTTATCGTTGCATTGATCACGATTATCGTTTTCGGCGGCGGTTTTGTTGCGTACAAATTTTACGATTTCACCCAGAACAACCCCAAATTCTGCGTCGGCTGTCATCTGATGCAACCCGCCTACGATAGCTGGGCAAAGAGCGAACATAAATCACTGAACTGCCATGAATGTCACCATCTTACGATCCCCGAACAGAACCAACTCCTCATCAGTTTTGTGCTTCACAGGCCGAACGCGGTTCCGGAACGGCATAAAGGACAGGTCATCGTAACCTCGAAAACCTGTAACCAGTGCCATACCCAGCAGGGAGGGAAGGCTGAGCAGATCAATAAGTCTCTGTTCCATGCAAAGCATGTGTACATGGAGCAGATTGAATGTACCGAATGCCACGGAGAAGTGAAACCTGATAAGAGCGGTCTGCACCACTTCCTCCCTACGGAAAAATTCTGCGCCAAGTGTCACAAGGGCAGAGAGGTGCACGGTGAGGGCATGGGCGGACTTGCGTGCATCAACTGCCATACAGACCGGACCAAGGACCTCAAGCCAGGAAGATTAAAGTGTCTCTACTGCCACAGCACAGACGAGAACATCCGCAAGCAGCTCAACCGGGACGCTACCATGGATGTGCGTTTCTTCGCGCCTGATCCATCGATCATTAAAAAGGCGAAGAAGATTCAGTTCGCTGAAACGTCGCCCATGCAGTTCTACTGCTACGAATGCCACAAACCACACACTGCGGGCAAGGTTAAGCCGAAGAATGAAGATTGTCTGCGTTGCCATCAGGGCACGCCAAAGATCGGAAAGCACAAAATCCACCTCAACATGGATATGCAGTGCAAGGACTGTCATAAGCCCCACTTGTGGCGGGTGACCGAGGCATCGGCAAAGAAAGACTGTGTCTCGTGCCATGAATACCGGAGTCCGCAAGCATTCTTATAAGAAGCTGTTTCCGGGATGAGGGAGAAATTAAACCTTATGATGTCCCCGGGTGTCTCATCTGTAAACGTTTTTATATCTAGCGATGAAAGGAGGTGAAACTCATAATGAAGAAGCTTCTCGTCGTAGCGATCGTAGCAGTTGTAACATTCGTTCTCTCCGTCTCGGCATTCGCAGTTCCAGCCGGCAAGACCGTTGAGTTCGAAGCCAAGGGCGCAGCAAAGGTGGTTTTTGACGGCAAGGCTCACGCCGACAAGGGCCTCAAGTGCGCTGATTGTCATCAGTCCGGCCTTTTCAAGATGAAAAAGGGCGGCGACACGATGACCATGGCGGATATGGTGGCCGGCAAGTACTGTGGTGCATGCCACAACGGCACCAAGGCTTTCGGCATGAAGGACGCCGCCGACTGTGCTAAGTGTCACAAGAAATAAGATGTCATCATACGGTAGCAAAAAACCCTCACGGATTGTCCGTGAGGGTTTTTTTTGTTCAATGACCCCGTAAAACTAAGGGATTAAAAATATTACAATGAATATACATTCTATAATCCGCACAATAATAAAATATTGCATATGTAGCTTGACATCCGATCATTTCTCCACTATTATTACGGTGGTTACATTGTCTGTTTTGTCGTTCACGATCCGAAATTAAAATATCGCACCTGTTGAGTTCATCACCGGTGTCGTGAACCATGGAAATCCGCGAGAAACTCTTTCACTTATTAAATCTTTATAATTTATTAAATGCTCGTGAACCGCTGGCTTCATTTTTTTTCTGATGTGCGGTATCTCCGTGTGGTTCGCAGTTGCAAGATATAACAAAGATCATACTACGATGAAAGGAGGTGAGACATATAATGAAAAAGATCTTTACTGTAGTAATCGCAATAGCAGTAGTCTTCGTGCTTGCAGCATCAGCTTTTGCAGTCGGCCCGGGCAAGACGTTGGATTTCGAGAAGGGCGGCAAGGTGGTATTCAGCGGCGACGTTCACGCAAAGGGTGCAAAATGCGCCGACTGCCATTCCAACCCCGCACTTTTCAAGATGAAGAAGGGCGCTGACGCCATCACCATGAAGGACATGGAGGCCGGGAAGTTCTGCGGCGCCTGCCACAATGGGACCAAGGCATTTGCAATAAAAGATAATTGCGCAAAGTGCCACAAAAAGTAGGATGTCATTATCAAGCAGCAAAAAGCCCTTACGACGTTCTCGTGAGGGCTTTTTTTATCTGGCACGAGTCTCGGCAACGAACACCTCTGCCGTAACCGAAGCGCGGAAATGACAGATTTGATAATCATATAAAGAGCACCTGCAAGAATTCCCGTGTGCCGTAAAGCAGGTAGCAGATCTTAAAATCCCTCGATATTGGGGAGTTATTTTTTTATATCACTGCTTTCTTAACATGCGGTAACTTTGCTGGTGTCGAGTGGCATTGGAAAGATAAGGGCACAAGGAAAAATATAGGCGCCTTCCAAGGCGACCAGAGACATTTGCTGTCTTTTTTCTTCATCCCTTGAGCCTACACGTATACAGAAGTGACAGCACCGGTCGATGCTGTGGTAAAATACATAGAGAGAGAAAATATTTGCACGTTTTATCACAGCTTGATACGTTGTAATTGATGTGGAGCCTACGATGCACTTACAGTGCATTTTCCCGTGAAGGGGAATTCCTTATGGATTATATTAAGCGATGTTACGAAAAGCTTGGACTGACGCTGGGTGCTTCTGAAGAGGATGCGAAGACCGCGTATAGGGATTTGGTCCAAGTATGGCATCCCGACCGCTTTTCTCACAATCCATCTCTGCAAAAAAAGGCTGAAGAGAAGTTAAAAGAAATAAATAACGCATATGAAGCCATAAAGACACATATAGCAAACCCTTCCAGGGCTGCGGTTCAGTCCGGGGTACATAAAGCTACCTATGAAAATCAGCATAGGAGAACTCAGGAAGCAAAATTTGCTTCTCCTTCTTCGCCACCGAAAAGATCGCGTGTCATTAATAAATCATTAGGTAAAAAATATCTCTTCCTGATCCTGTTATTCTTCATTCTCTATGCAGGAGGGTACGGCGTATATTTATACATGCAGCCGGAGTCGAAGGCGGATGGAGAAATGGTAAAGAGTGTGACCGCACCAGAGGGACTGCAGATCACATCTGTCTCTGGATCTGTGGACGCGAGCCAGGATTTTCTCGTCAGCGGAGTGATAGAGAATACTACGAACCAGGAGCGGTCTGACTGGTATTTAGTTATTGATGTGTACGATGCCCGGGGTACGGTTCTTGATACTGCAAGGATGTGGAACGGCAAACAACTGTACACGAAGAGAGATTATGAAGTTTTGGCCAAGCGCGAAGTGAATGTCCAGGAACTCAAAGAAAAGAACCTCCATGAACCTGGAGTCGTTATCCCGCCGAAAGGCACGGTGCGTTTCGAAATACGCTTCATGGAATGGCCGGCCAGTATTGCCAGCTTTAATGCCACGCTTCAGCCCTTTGACCCCAAACGGTTATATAGAGAGATATATCTAAGTAATATCATGCCAGAGAATTCAGAGCACTAAGCGAGACAGAATTCAGCCTGAACTAATGCTTTCTCTGCCCATCCTCAACGCAGGTAAACAGTACCTGAATATTGGTTCGCGCTAGGCATAAATTCATTAGGTACTGAAAAGCAGCAGTTGTTGATATTATCTTAAAGCTTTACTCATTATTCCAAAAGATACAAAGTGCGGACTATTGATAATTATAGCTTAATCAACAGGAATACTAGTCTAGTCCCCTATGCAAAACACTCCAGGAAATGTAAAGTTTTCCAGAAACTTCCGTCGAACAATTTTACAAAAAACCAGCATTTCCTATAGCTTGTCCTAGTAGAATCTCAGTAAATCATATAGTTTGAAGCAGGTATAAGATATGCAGTCTAATTTATGGGTTACTGTCTTAATTAAAGGGAGTTGAACTGGATTTGAGCTGATAGCGACGATAGAAACACCGGATTGCTTGCTTCTAATAGTAACGGTCATAACACTACATGGTTTAGTGCTCTTCTTGGAGACAGAGTGTTTGAGTTGGATGGACCAACCGCAATTCCAAAACGGGGTATGCTCACATTGCTCGGCCTGGGACTTGGGGTGCTAGCAATGCCAGCGTGGCGCAAGAGGATATAGTGGGTTTCATCCACTCCATTAATTCTAATCATGTGAAGGCAGCTCGCCGGGGCGGCCTTTTTTGGTTTGCGCATCAATTCACGCATCGCAAATAAATATACGCTCGCTTTTTTGAATGGCTTGTCTCTCTAGTATATGAGGAGTTAGACTTTATCTTCAAGTACGACATCAAGTATCGATTGAACTCTGAAAAATGGTCGAGTGGTAGATATAGAGTTAACAATCACTGCGATTCTACAAAAAATACTAGCTTTTTAAGGAAGCATTCTATGACATCCTTTGATCAAGCGTGGAAGCGCATCCGTGCGCACGAAGGCGAAAAATTTCATACTATGCGAGGACGCGAATTTACTTATGTAATAGAGCAAGAACGCTTATGCCCGAGTAGGACGGTTTATTGGATTGCAAAAAATGATTTTAGAAAAGCATATCGCATGGTCCCACTTGATGGTCCAGGTGTAATTTCTAATGACGTTAGAGGACCGTCGTACGTGTGGGCAATTTTGCATGATAAGCGGATATCAGAGGGCAAATGGTAACAAGTGTTGGTTCGCGGCATAAGGCAAAAGAATCATCATTTCAGTCAATATTGCTTGTTGGCTCCATCCTTCCTTAACTTGTTTTATTCACGAGCATTTGAAAAAGCGAACAGCTGACTACATGGGTTACATACAGGTATTGCCAGATGTGATCATTCATCGGCAAGTATTCTGTGATTGTATACCAAGATATCTATAACCACCTCCAAAGGTGGCAAGGTCGCTATTACATTTTATAACAACAGAATCAAGCGTTGCATTTTTTACGATATTATACATGAAAAGCCCTTCGGCTCGCAGTTGGAGGGCTTCTTTTTTTTCGGGAGTCGGCAGAACTTATTTGCCGTAGATGTGCACAACTTCCATTTGCCACAGACCAAAGACCGCGCTCCATCTTTCGATATCGGCGAAATAGATCAGCTCGAGCCCGTGTTCTTTGGCAACCTGGCCGAGACCGTTTTTGCCAACGCGGACCGAAATCACCGCATACTGAAACTGGTTGATGCGACCGAACATCGGTTGCATGCTGCTCCTGACTTCGGTGGGATTCCGGTTTATCGTGAGCGGCTGGACGGTGTGAGAGTAAAGTCCGCTGCCGAATAATACCCCGTTTGCACATCCAGCAAGAACCAGGGACAACGATAGGATGATGATTCCTCGACTGATCGTTTTCAACCATCACCTCCGTCAGTCTCCATAGACGATCGTTGTCGTATGCGTGTAGATGCCAAACAAAATGCTGTATAATTCCCTGTCCATATGTGTCAGGACGGTAATCCCGCCGTTCTTCGCGGCTGTGGCAGCGCCGCCGTCACCCCAGGCAAAGAGCCATATGACCGAGTAGATCGATGATTCGCCCTTTTTGTGTCCTAGGTCCGTCTTGTTGAGCTCGGTGCTTAGGGGCGTAGTAACGTGCGTATAGAGACACCCGGTCAAAGTGAATGCCATAAGAATGAAGATCATCAGCAAAGCTATGGTTTTCATGCCCACCTCCGTGCTCTCGGCTGCTCCCCCGACTTCCAAAGTTTTTTTGCAAGCAATAAAAAGGCAGCACCCGATTACTGCCCGACTACTGCCCATTCTGATTTCACTAATAAAGTGCGGATACTGTTGAAAATAAAGGGATCATTATTGAAAATACAAGGAAGAATGGCGGGAGAGCATGAGAATCGAACTCACCTTCCCTGACCAAAGCCAGGGAACAGCGGATTTGAAGTCCGGGACGGGCACCAGCTCCGTAACCTCTCCCATACAACGTTATTGGAAATTGCAGAACGGCATCCATAATGGATTAGGCTGTACGAATTATACTTGAGGCCGCTGTAATTGGCAACTGCAATTTATTTTATTTATTAATTATGACGTCATTCTGACTGGCAGATTCACTATTCGCCATATCAACCTTTCGCCGCGTCAGGTTTGTTCTCCCTTTTCGTCAGCAGATTCACCGCTTGGTCCAAGTCACGATGAGCGCCGAGGATTACCATGATGTCGTCGGGCTCGATCTTGAAATCCGGGCCCGGATTCGTGACGGCCTCGCCGTTCCGCGCAATGGCAATGACCGTGGCTCCCGTATTGTTCCTGATGTCCAGCTCCCGAAGTGTTTTTCCCGCCGCAGGCGATTCGGGCTGGATCTGGATATTATCCACTGTCGCTCCGGCGAAGAGGGCGGCAACGCGCTCGAGTTTCTCCTGGTCGAGGGAGAGGCCGCGCAGCATCTTGTATCCCCCGAACCTCACGAGCTGGATTTGGTTTGCGATGATGTTGCTCGGAATATGATATTCGTGAAGCACCCGAGAGAAGATCTCGATTGAGGTCTCGAACTCCTCCGGAATGACCTGGTCTGCACCTATGCTCAACAATTCATCTACCTCCGTAGCATAGCGCGTCCGCACGAGGATGAAAGCCGACGGGTTGATTCTTCGGACCATACTCACGGCCATCCGGGTTGCGGAATAGTCTGAAATGGCAAAGACAATCACTTTCGCACAATTGGCACCCGCCCTGATGAAGACATCTTCCCTGGTGATGTCTCCGTAGAGGATAGGTTCACCTTCCGCCCGTGCCTTACGGATGGTGTCCGCATTAACCTCGAGTACAACATACGGAATATGGGTCGCCTTGAGGGTCTTGGCAAGGTTCTTGCCGTTCAGTCCGTATCCGGCGATTATCGTGTGTCCCGTGAGCGCGCACACATCACCTTTATCCTCGCGCGGTATGTGTGCGGCAGAGAGACTTTTGACAACGGTAGGGGCGATCTGAACGATCAAAGGTGTTGCGAGCATGCTGATGATGGACGTGTCGACGAAGACCTGGTAAATCTCACCGCTGAAGAGGCCCCTGCCCATACCCTGTTGCGCCAGGACGAACGAAAATTCCCCAATCTGCGCGAGTCCTAGTCCCACAAGAATGGAACTTCGCATCGGATAACGGAGAAGCTTGGCGGTCACGATGACTAGGATGGTCTTTGTGGCCATAAGGACAGCAGTCATCCCGACCACAAATACCAAATGAGAAGCAAAATACCCCGTCTGGAGCAGCATCCCGATAGAAATGAAGAAGATACTCGCAAAATAGTCCCGGAAAGGCATGATATTGGCCACGATGTGATGGCTGTACTCGGACTCCGATATGATGAGCCCGGCGAGGAACGCACCCAGCGCCAGGGACAGGCCGAGGCTGAAAGTTACCCATGCGGTGCCGAGGCAGAGGAGCACCACGAGAAGGAAGAATATCTCCCGGTTCCTGAGCCTGATCACCTGATGGAGCAGAAAAGGTACGATCTTCCTCGCTGTCAGGAATACGGCTACCAGTCCAATGACTGCCTTGCCCAGACTCATTATGATGGAAAACGGGGTAACGATGCCTTGCGTCGTAGCCTGTCCCAGGACCGGGAGCAGGAGCATCATTGGAACGACGGCTATGTCCTGAAACAAGAGGATGCCGGTGGCAAGCCTTCCGTGAGCCGAGTCCAGCTCGCCCCTGTCAGAGTACATTTTCAACACAATGGCCGTGCTGCTTAAGGAGGCCAAGAACCCGAAGAAAACCGCCTGTGGCAAGGGGTAATGGAAGAGCAGAGAGATGCCTGTGACGGCAGCCACGGTCATGAGCACTTGAAGGCCGCCGCCCACAATGAACTGGCGGCTCGAGCGCATGATGTCGTCGATGGAGAACTCCAGACCAATGGTGAACAGGAGAAGCACCACGCCGATCTCTGCGAGCCGCTCGACGACCGTCGTGTCCGTTACGAACGCAACGCCGTGGGGACCAAGGATGATGCCCGTAATGAGGAACCCAACCAGAGCAGGCAACCGCATCTTGTGGAAGATGAACGTGATGGGGAGCGACACCGCCAGAAGGAGGATGAGCTCGCGCAGTATGGTGTTTTCGCCGCCAGGCATGGAACTATATTAGCATATCTGAGAGGGATGAACAACCGGACTATTTCCTTTGCTGCAAATGATTTATCAGGAAACCCATGGTACCATATGAGAAAAAGACATGGCATTGCATCCACTGCAATGATCTGCACTCCGCTGATCTTCAGTTGATGAAAATGGCTTTCCTTTGCATACATGTTGTTTCCATTCATTGAACGCTGTCATGGGGAGGAAAAGAAAGGAAACTTCCCGCAGTGACCATAGGCAACACCGAGACGCGGAGGACGCCGAGAAGTGCTTGCTCGCATTAAGAGATTCTTAAACATTGCGCACATTGAGCTTCCAGTAGTCGTTTCTGATATTAGGCTGGCGCGGTTAAATATTGTTACACCTATGTGTCCTGACGAACGGCTCACGAGCCTGTCCGCCACGCCGCTATCTTCTGTCGCTTCAGGATCACGATTAAAAAAACAATGCCGCAGATCAGTCCTCCCACGGCGAAGGTGAGGGGAGCCTTGATCCAGTGGGCGACGGTCCCGGCAAACAGGCTGCCAAAGGGCGTAAGGCCTCCGAAGGTGAAGGTGTACACGCTCATCACCCTGCCGCGCAGCCGGTCTTCGGTATTGAGCTGGACAGTCGTGTTCGCCATGCCGAAAAAAGTGACCATGCACCAGCCGGACAAAACGAGCAGGAGTGCTGTAATCCCGTAAGTCTTCTGAAGACCGATCATGATCAGCGTGAGCGATAGTCCCATGCCGCCGCCCAGGAGAACAGCTGGTTTCGGTCCATGGCGGCTCAGGACCGCCAACGAAACAGCGCCAATCAGAGCGCCGACGCCGAAGGAAGACAGAAGAAAGCCGAATGCAGCAGCATCCCGATGGAGCTCCTGTCGGGCGAATATCGGGACAAGCACCGTGAAGTTCGTTGCAAAGATGCTGATTACGGCCACGAGAAGGATCGTGACCATGACCACGGGTGTCGCCTTGATGTAGCGTATCGCTTCCTTAACGTCCTCAACAATGTGATAGGTCCGCGGCTCTGAGGCAGGAGCGCTTTCGAATTTCATAAGCAGCAGGCCCCACAGCACGGCGAGGAAGCTTAGGCCGTTCACAAAGAAACAGAGTACCGTGCCTGCCGCGCCGATGAGGAGTCCCGCAATTGCGGGACCCACGGCCCGGGCTGCATTGAAGATGGACGAGTTCATAGCAATGGCGTTCATGAGGTCTTCTTTTCCGACCATCTCGATTATGAAGGACTGTCGCGCCGGCATATCGATTGTGTTCACAATCCCGAGCAAGGTGGCGAGGATCAGAACATGCCAATACCGGACAACGCCGGTAAAATCCAAGATTGCGAGCGTAAAGGCGAGGAGCATCAGGATCGTTTGAGTCACGATGATGATCTTCCGCTTAGAGAAATAGTCGACGAGTGGTCCCGCGAAAAAAGAGAGGAACAGCATTGGCGCAAACTGGAGCGCCGAGACCACGCCGAGCTTAAAGGATGAATGAGTCAATTCCAGCACTAGCCACGCCTGCCCCACGTTCTGCATCCACGTGCCAATGAGGGAGACGAGCTGGCCAGAAAAGAAAAGACGGAAATTCCGGTGCCGCAACGAGCGAAAAATAGTATTTATCATGGAGGATTTTTGCATAGGCGTATCGTGCTATTCTACATACAGTATATCACTTGACTGGCTTATGAGAAGACAGAGGAAGACGTGAAAAAGCATAACCTGTTGCTCACGAATATTACGCTGTCCTGCATGCAGTCGTTCTGCTGAATTTCGGTTGTTGCCTATTGCCCCACGAACATTTCTCGACAGGGATACAAATGATTCTTGGTGCATCGGGACAGACGTGCCGTGGCGGGTCGGAATGGCGGAATACTTCAAGTACAAGTGAAAATATTGGAAACTAAGCAACACAGTATACGTCGCTTTAACGTTTACGGAAAGGGGCTTTCTATCATAATGAAGCGAAGAAGGCTTGCTGCTTGTTCATCCCCTCAACACTCTCTTATCCCCGACCCTTTGCGTCAGTTTCTGAGAGTCAAAGTATTCCATGATCGGCACGGCGAACTTGCGAGAGGTCTTGGCAATGTCTCGGAACTCGGCCATGGTGATCTCTTTCTTTTCCTCCAAGTACTTCTTCAGGTCGGTCTTTATCGTTTCAAGGGTATCCTTGTGAAGATGGAGCGAGTCATTGATCCTGACCGTACGGCCTTCTTCGGCAAGGAGCTTCAACAAATCCTTGGCGTCCTTATCAGTGATACCGAAGAGGGCAGGGAGTTCCTCCCTCAGGGGCGGCTGGGAGCCTCCTTTTCTGATTGCCTCAACGATCTTGTCCTTGAAAGCGCTCTGGTCCTTTCCCACAGCCGCTTTGAATCCCGGAAGCCTCAGCCTGGAGCCGTCGGTCTCAAGCTGTTTCTTCTTGACAAGCCCGTCGATGGTCAAGTTCAGGACCTTCGGCGACAAACGCAATCGGAGCATGCCTTTCAATTCTTCTTTTTCCAGGCCCGGTTTGAGAGGGTTGTCCTTGTGATACTTGGCAATGATATCGAGGGACTTCTTTTCGAGCGCAGCAAGGTGTGACGCGTGAACATAGAGATTGTCCACCCTGAGGGCACTTTTTTTCTGGGTGAGGGATGCAAGAGCCGTTGTGATCTCCTGCTTGTCCGCGGCGACCGTGCCGATGGCCTCAGCCTCTTCCATGCCCGCGAGGCCGCGCCCCGAGATATAGAGCGCGAGTCGGTCTTCGATCGTTCCTCTTTCGAGGACCTCGAGGTTCTTGAGCGACTCTCCCATCGTGGCCTGTTTATGCCTTCGCGGATGGGGATTCAGGACCATACCGCCGCCAAGGGTCTCCATGGGAGAATAAAAACGAAGGATATAACGATCGCCGTGCTGGACGATAACCGGCTGTTCAAATCTGAACTGGACGTATGCTTCCTGACCGGGCGCGAGTTCGTTCGCTCCCAAAAGCGTGATCCTGCCTATTGATTCCTGCGTGCTGTTATAGAACCTGATACGCGAACCGGTCTTGAGGCCGCGCGGCGCCTGTTTGAGAAGGTCAAGCTTCGCGTCAAGTGTTCTCGTGGGCGTGAAGAAGCCGGCGCTCACGATCGTGTCTCCGCGGGAGAGTTGGTCTTTCTCCACGCCCTGGAGATTAACGGCCGTACGCTGACCGGCGACGGAGCGCTGAACCGCCAGGTTGTGGGATTGGATGCCGCGGACTTTTGTTTTGATTGCTCTCGGGAGTATCTCGACCTCCTGCTCCGTGCTTATCGTGCCGGAGAGGAGGGTGCCGGTAATGACCGTGCCGAAGCCTTTCATTGTGAAGACGCGGTCGATAGGCAGGCGCAGGATGCCGTTCGATGACTTCGGTAGCACTTCGTTCGCAATCTTGGCAAGCTCCTGCACGAGGCCGGGCAGGTTCTCTCCCGTCTTGGACGAGACCGCAACGATGGGCGATTTTTCGAGGAATGTGCCTTTGACGAAATCCCGGACCTCGTCCTGCACGAGGGCGAGCCAGTCCTTCTCGACCATATCCATTTTGGTCAGTGCAATTAGGCCCTTCTTCACGTGTAAGAGGTCGCAGATGGCGAGGTGCTCGCGGGTCTGGGGCATGATGCCCTCGTCGGCAGCGATGACGAGCATCACGATGTCGATACCGCCAACGCCGGCGAGCATGTTCTTGATCAGCCCCTCATGGCCGGGAACGTCGACGATGCCGAGACGGTTGCCGCCGGGGAGATCGAGGGATGCGAACCCGAGGTCGAGAGTGATGCCACGCTCTTTTTCTTCCTTGAGACGGTCCGGGTCCGTGCCAGTGAGGGCCTTGACGAGGCTCGATTTACCATGGTCGATATGTCCGGCAGTGCCGAGGATGATATATTTCATGGGATTAATTGTTTACCACGGAGGCACGAAGCGCGCAGAGAAGAACCCTAGACACAGATAGAGACGGATTTAATCATGATACACACGGCTAAATCACTAGATTTATCGGTGCAAATCATACCCTTTCAGTACCCGTCAATGTTAAAAAGGATTTACTCCGTGAGCCCGGTGTACTCTGTGGCACAAATTACGATATGAGCATACTCTTTAGTGCTTCCACTATCTTTCGGATCTCTTCATCATTCAGCGTCCGCGGATCGAAGATGACCATGCCTTCCTTGATGCGCGTAATGATATGCGGTTTACCGAGGCGAAGGTGGGATTCGATCTGGTTCGCACTCAAACGGTCGTGGCGTAGACAGACAGTCTTCGTCGGGAAGTTCCCCGTGGGCAGCGCGCCGCCACCGCTCTGGGAAGTGTCGTCCTGGATGGTTATTGACAATTCTTCATTGCCTATGTTTTTGATGCCCTCAGCCATAAGGCTGGCCTTTCGTTCGATCTCACCGAGAGGTTGGGTCAGCATCCAGAGCGTAGGGATTTCACGAATAGCCTTATCCATGTCCAGGTACTGGGTGAGCGTAGCGTCGAGGGACGCAAGGGTCAGCTTGTCGATGCGGAGCGCGCGGGCCAGAGGATTGGACCTTATCTGGTCAAGGTAGGTTTTCCTTCCGAGGATCATTCCTGCCTGCGGTCCGCCAAGGAGCTTGTCGCCACTGAAGGTGAGCACGTCGACACCCGAGTCTACGGCCTGCTGCACGGTAGGCTCGGTGCCGGCCCCATACGCAGCGAGATCGATGAAACTGCCGCTTCCCAGGTCCCACATCACAGGCAGGTTATTCTTTTTACCCAAGGCCACGAGTTCTTGAGGCGAGACCTCTTTGGTGAAACCTACGATCTTATAATTGCTTGTATGTACTTTGAGAAGCAAACCGGTGTTTTCGTTGATTGCCTTTTCGTAATCCTTGAGGTGGGTCTTATTCGTGGTGCCCACTTCACGCAGTTTCGCACCGCTCCGTTCCATAACATCGGGCACGCGGAAGGACCCGCCGATCTCAACGAGCTCGCCGCGTGAGACTATTACCTCTTTCCCACGGGCAAGGGTATTCAAGCAGAGAAGCACGGCCGCAGCGTTGTTGTTCACAGCCGTTGCTGCTTCAACGCCGGTGAGTCGAGTAAGGATGCCCTCCACGTGGATGTAACGTTTGCCGCGTTCGCCTGCGGCGATGTCATATTCGAGGTTGGAATAGCTCCGGCTTACCTCAACGATCCGATCTATGGCCTTCTCCGAGAGGATGGAGCGCCCCAGGTTGGTATGCACGACAACGCCAGTGGCGTTAATGACCGGACATAGGCTGGGTTCGGAAAGGTTCCTGAGGAGATCCTCGGCATGGTCCAGGATCGCGGCCATGGAGAAGAACTGCTCATCGATTTTTGGAGCGGAGTCCTTGTCGGTTGCCTGAAGGACGGCCCTGCGCCTTACCGCAAGCGCAGTCCTGATCGCGTCAAGCACGAGGACCCGGGGATGATTCTCGAGCCACTGCTGGACCACTTTCTCCTTCAGGACCTCATCGACTGCAGGCAGTTTTCTGAGAAGCTCTTTCATGGTTAGTAACATAGCATAGATGCCATGGAATATCAACCGGTCAGGGCCTTTTCCCTTTTTTACCCTTGACATATAATCGGGAATATGTCAATTTTATTCCTAATTATCGGTTCTGGAGCACGTGACGGAGGAGACAGCCATGAAATGCTATGAATGTGCAAAACAGGGAAAAGATTCGGATGCGGTGGCGACGTGCGTCATCTGCGGCATGGGGCTCTGCATGGACCACGCCATTCGTGAGAATCTGCCGGTCGTCGATATCATTGACTGGGGGTTCGGCAAAGAGGAACACCGTTATCCCGTGGACATCCCCCGGTTCCTCTGCTCATCATGCAAAGTCGCCATCGATATCAGGAAGAGAGAGCAGTGAAAACGGTTCGAGGTGTTCATGAACAGGCGTAGATTCTTGAAGAGCGCCGCGGCAGCAGGCATCTCGTTTTCCGGTCTGGCAGCGATGGGAGAGATGTTTATCCCTTTTGCCGAAGCGGTGGAAATGCCGAAATTCAATTTTGCGCACATAACGGACCTCCATCTCGATGTGCGCGGGGAAAGCAACTGGCAATACCGCGAAAAAAGCGTGCCGCTGTTCATCGATGCTCTTCGCCAGCTGGGGAGATTGCCGAAGCTGAAATTCGTCGTGTTCGGAGGGGACCAGATACACTACGGTCCGAATGACAAGGAATCCCTTGACGTTTTCCAGAGATGGACGGCACACCTCGATATGCCGCTCTATATCCTGCTCGGGAATACCGAGGTGTCTCCGGTCTCAGGTGTCTCGAAACTGGGTAGGGACGAATACCTCAAGGCTTGGAGCGGCAAAGGGCTGAGGCCGGGCCACTCGTCATGGGCCTTCGACCCGGTGTCCGGTGTCAGGGTCATTGGGTTCGATGTGACGGTGGACGGAAAACCGTACGGCGAGGCGAGTCTTGATGATCTCAAATGGCTCGAGAAAGAGCTCAAGGAAAACCAATCCAAGAAGCTCATTGTCGTGTTTACGCACCAGCTCCTGATGCCGACGACGGCGAAGGACCAGACGCGTTCATGGTCCTTCTGGATGGTGAAGAACAGCAAGCGCGTGCGCGAGGTCCTCGAGGCCCATCCGAACGTCCGGCTGGTGATATCCGGCCATCATCACGTCTCGAAGGTCGAGACTGTGGGAAGGATCACCTACGTCTCCGATCCTGCCATCGTCACCTATCCCTGCTCGTTCCGGTCGTATTCTGTCAGCCGCGCGGGGATACACCTGATAAACATCGGGCTTGATGACAAGGCTGCGGTAAACCGCGCCAAGGAACTCCTGGTCTCTGACCCGTATGCCAAGATGTACAGCCCCAATGAGCCGCAGAAGGTAGCCGCATACAGCTTGGGTCTCACCGACAGTGACCGGGAAGTCACGCTAAAGTTATAACCGCAGGCTTAGGATCGATATCCCATCCTTTCAAACATGATCTCTTGACTCATCGAGAGGCGAAGACGAAGCAAGCCCGATTTTCTCACCGGATCGAATACAAGAGCACTACTCAGACAGCGAGAAGTCAATCCTTTTCCGTATAGTGTCTACACGGTCTACACGCACCGTTACCGCGTCTCCGATTCGGTACATGCGCTTCTTCCGTTCACCTCGCAAGCAGTGCAGTTTCTCAACATAATGATAGTAATCGTCGGCAAGCATCGAGACGTGGACCAGTCCTTCAACGAAAAGTTCGCGGAGCTGCACGAAGAGGCCGAACTGTACCACACCAGTGATGATACCGTCGTACACCTCGCCGAGCTTGTCCTTCATGTACTCGAGCTTGAGCAGGGTGACTACGTCCCGTTCAGCTTCCATGGCGGTGCGCTCGCGAAGCGAGCAGTGAGCGGCGGCTTCCGGCAGGGTCTCAGCGAGGTGTCCGGTATAGGCTTCGTCCTTCAGTCTGCCTCTCATGTCCGCTTTCAGGATCCGGTGCACGATGAGATCCGGATAGCGGCGGATAGGAGAGGTGAAGTGGGTGTAGGTTTCGGCGGCGAGCCCGAAATGCCCAACGTTCTCGGCCGAATACCGCGCTTGTTTCATCGTGCGAAGCAGGACGGTGTTGATCAAGGTCTCTTCCGGCGTCCCCTTGGCCTTCGCGAGGGCTTTCTGCAAATGCAAGGGCTTGAGCTTCTTAACCGCAGGCAGGGTGATGCCGAGCGTGGCAAGAAATTCCACGAGATCCGTCAATTTTTCTTCTGCAGGCTCCTCATGGATACGGTAGATGAACGGCGCTTCCTTGTTCTCTATGTGCCCCGCCACGGTCTCATTGGCCGCGAGCATGAACTCCTCAATGATCTGGTGCGCCATGTTCCTCTCGGCCCTGATGATGTCGGTCATGCGCCCCTGCAGGTCGAGCACGATCTCAGGCTCGGGCAGGTCGAAGTCTATGCTCCCCCGTTTTGCCCGCTTGGAGCGCAGGATATCCATGAGCTCCGCCATGAGCTCAAACTCTTTGAGCCGGGCACTGTAACGTTTCCGCTGCGCCGGGTCACGGTCCACGAGGATCTCACGCACGGCCGTGTAGGTCATGCGCTCGTTGCTGTTGATGACGCTTTCGTAGATGTCATACCTCATGATATCGCCTGTTGACGAGATGTCCATCTCGCAGGTGAGCGTGAGCCGATCAACGTTCGGGTTGAGGCTGCAGATGCCGTTCGAAAGCGGCGTGGGTAGCATGGGGATGGCGCGGTCTGGCAAATACACGCTTGTGCCGCGTTGGTAGGCCTCTTGGTCGAGGATGGTGCCTTCCTTGACGTAGTGCGCCACGTCGGCGATGTGAACCCAAAGCCGATAGCCAGATTTGATCTTTTCAAGTGAGATCGCGTCGTCGAAGTCGCGGGCCTTCTCGCCGTCGATGGTGACCGTCGGCAGGTCTCTGAGGTCACGCCGGTTCTTGCGCACTGCCGCGCTGACCTCCTGCGGGATCTCCGTAGCCTCCCGGAGCGCGGCAGGGGAGAACTGCACGGGAAGCTCGTACTGCTCGATGATCATCTCGGAGTCGATGCCGGGATCTCCGGCCTTTCCGATGACGCGGACGATCCTGCCCTCGGGCGGCCTGCCGCGCATGGGATAAGCGATGATTTCGGCGGAGACGATATCACCATGCCTGGCACCGCCGGCGTTTTCGCCGCTCACCATCAGGTCCTGCGTTATTTTGGGGTCGGAAGAGGTAATGAACCCATGGTCTCCGCTCCTGGGCTCAGGGAGTTCATACGTCCCGACGATTCTGGTATGCGCCCGTTCAAGGATGCGGATGATGGTGCCTTCCCGCTTTCCCGCGGCCTTCTTTTTCCCGACGGGCGGCGTCACCCGGACCACGACTGTATCGCCGTCCATGGCATCGAGGCGGCTCCGGGCGGAAATAAAGATATCGGACCTGCCTTTTTTCTCAGGTATCACAAACCCGTAGCCTGCCGGGTGGGCCTGGAACCTGCCGGTCTCAAGGTCCATCTTCTCGGGCAGGCCGTAACGGTTCCCGCGCGTCTTGACGATATCGCCGCTCATGACGAGCTCGTTGAGCGCTCTCTTGAGCTCGTGCCGATCGTCGCTCTTGAGCTTGAGCAGACGCATGAGCTCCCGGACCATCATGGGCTTGCCGGACCTGGTCCTGATCAATTCAATGAGCTGTTTGTGAGTGTATACCATACTGTTGAGAGCATCGAGTTCAAGGGAAAGAGTTCAGAGCAAAGGATGCGGGTTCCCTGAAGCAATTACCCGGAGCATTGAATTTAATTTATCTTCAGCAGTTTCGCCGCTGCTTCCGCTACGAGGACCGGGCCTCTTTCTATCTTTGCTTCGGCCCGGATAAGTCCGTGCGCCTCCTGCATGAGCCGGCCGGAGACGTTGAGCTCTTCGCCGGGCGCGGCAGAAGACTTGAATCTTACCGTTATCTCTGCGGTTACGGCAGGAATGCCAAGGCTGTACGCCAGCTTGGCCATAGCCTCGTCGAGCAGCGCGGAGAGGATACCGCCGTGAATGATCCCCTCATATCCCTGATGAGCCTCTTTTGGAATGAAAGTAGCGCGGATTGATCGGGCTTCCGCGTTGATCTGGAATTCAACGGCGAGACCGCTGGGGTTTTCCCTGCCACATACGAAGCAACGCTGGTTGTCTCGGAGTTGTCTCATCATGATAAGTGTCGATCCGTAGCAAACTTTTTATCTGCGCTTGTATCTAGTATTGGTTGACAGTATAATATAAAAAATGTCATTTGACAACGATATAACGCTCACTCTTGAGCAATTGCAGAGCCTCGGGATGCAGGACTCTTCTCAGGCACAGAGGAATCTTGAACTTCTGCGCACTTCCATGGGTGCCGATGGATTCTCAACGCTTTTACCGGGGTTGTTGGCCTCTCTCTCCAGGTCGGCAGACCCCGATATGGCGTTAAACAATTTCGAGCGGTTCGTGAGCGCTCTCAATGACGTCCCTTCATTCCTTTCTTGCTGCCGGGCGAGACTGGATATCCTTATTTCTCTTATTACAATATTCGGTGCAAGCCGGTTCCTCTCGACCTTTCTCGTGGGAGCCGCAGATGAAAGCCTGGCAGTCCTGTCCGACCCTGACTATCTCGAGCACCCCGAGGACAAAAAAAGCATAGCTGAAAAGCTTGGAGCCAGACTGGCGGGGGAAGAGAGCGATAAGGGCTTCTTCCGTATTCTGAGGTTGTTCCGAAAACAGGAGATGCTCAGGATCGGACTGCGTGACCTGCTCGGCAAAGCGGACCTCCAGGAAACGGTAGCGGACCTATCGTACCTTGCCGAGGTCTGCCTGCAGAAGGCCTATGAATGGGCGGAGGGGGGGCTCACGAAACGGTTCGGCAGACCGGTCAGCACAATGCCGGACGGGACGCTCGCACCCGCGGGGTTCACGGTAATCGCCATGGGCAAACTCGGAGGACAGGAGCTGAATTTCAGCTCCGATGTGGACCTCATGTACGTATACACCGCGGACGGCGAGACCGAAGGGATGACCGCTTTCGATGGGACCGCAATGAACAGGATCACGAACCACCAGTATTTCATCAAGCTTGCGGAGAGGCTGAGCGCTGCCATCGGGGAGAAGACCGAGGATGGTTTCGTGTTCCGCGTTGATCTTCGTTTGAGGCCGGAGGGACAGCGCGGACCGCTGGCGCAGAGCCTTGGCGGCTACGAGCTCTACTATGAATCGTGGGGCCAGACCTGGGAACGGTCGGCGCTGCTCAAAGCGAGGCCTGTGGCGGGTGATGGCGCTGTGGGCAAGGAGTTCACGGAACGTATCATGCCCTTCGTGTACCGGAAGTACCTCGATTACAGCGCGATATCCGAGATCCGCGACATGAAACAGAAGATAAACAAGGACGTTGAACAGAAAGGAAGGACATACCGCGACGTGAAGCTCGGCTACGGAGGCATCCGCGAGATCGAGTTCGTGATCCAGGCGCTCCAGCTCATCTACGCGGGACGGGACCGGTCGCTTCGCGAGAAGAACGCGCTCAAGGCCTTGCACACGCTTTCCCAAAAAGGGCTGATCTCGTACGAGGAGCACGCCGACCTCGCGAAGGCCTATGTATTCCTCCGGACCGTCGAGCACCGGATCCAGATCCTCGACGACCTCCAGAGCCAGACCATGCCGTCCGATGAGCGTGAGTTGCGCGCGCTTGCCCGGCGCACGGGATATCTCGAACAGGGGGAAGAGGCAGTGTCGCTGCTCCGGGACTATACCGAACACACCCGGAAGGTCAGGAGCATTTACGACGATCTGTTCGCGTTCACGGGAGACGAGAAGGTATCGGAGCCAGCGGCCCGCGATTACGACCTGCTGCTCGATCCAGGAACGTCAGAGCAGGAGTCGGTCGCGGCGATCGGGCGGTATGGGTTCCGTGATCCGGGAAAGGCGTACCGGAACCTGATCCTGCTCCGTGAAGGCCCCGCCCTTGTGCACCGGACACCGAGGAGCCGCAAGCTATTCAATGAGATATTTCCGGCCTTGTTCCATGAGATCGTTTCTTCGCCTGATCCGGACATGGCGCTCAATCATCTGGAATCTTTTCTCGCAGCACAGGGCTCGTGGGAGACCTTTCAATCGCTCATGAAGCTCGATGCCTCGGCCGTCAAGGTCCTGATCGCAATTTTCGCGAACAGCGAATATCTCTCTCGCATGCTCGTAAGCAGGCCCGTGCTCCTCCAAAACCTGCTCGAATCGAGAAAGGCCTATGGCGCCGGAACATATGCCGTGTTCGCGCGAGAGCTCTCCGAGGCCCTGTCGCGGTCTTCAGGTATTTCGGAAAAACTCGATACGCTGCGCCGGTTCAAGCATCAGGAGGAGATCCGGATCGGGATGGCGGACCTGCTGTCGAACATGAATCTCACGGCAGTCTCCCGCGATCTGTCGAAGCTCGCGGAAGTCTGCCTGGAGGCCGCGCTGATGCTGGCGGTTTCCGAGGTTGCCCGGCGGTACGGTACTGAGATCTCTTCATCCGGCTTTGCGATCATCGGCGTGGGCAAACTCGGGGGGAGAGAGCTCACCTACGGTTCGGACCTCGACATCCTGTTCGTATTTTCCGAACCTCGCGCACAGATGCCGCCTGAGGGGCTCTCGGTCTTCGAGTTCTTCAGCAAGGTAGCGGAGAAGACGATCTCGTATCTTTCAACGCTAACCCGGGAGGGGTTCGTGTTCCGCGTGGATACCCGTCTCCGCCCTACGGGATCGAAAGGGCCGCTCGTACAGAGCATTGACGCATTCAGGAATTATTTTTCCACGCAGGCCGAGACCTGGGAGCGACAGGCGCTCCTGCGGGCGCGCCATGTGGCGGGCGACCGCGCGGTCGGTGCGGAGTTCTGCAGGTCCATTCAGGAGATTATCTATCGAGACATTAACAAGTCGGTTCTTGCTGTAGATATCCGGGCAATGCGGAAGAGGATCGAGGAAGAGGTGGGAAAGAAGAGCAGTGCGCACTACAACATCAAGCAGGGAGCGGGAGGACTGGTGGACATCGAGTTCCTTGTCCAATATATGCAACTCCTTCATGGAAAGGGGCACCGACGGGTGAGAGTTCCCGGAACGTACAATGTCATCCGCGCACTTGGAAAAAACAAGCTTCTGGAGCCAGAAGACCTCCAGATTTTGGCCCGGGCCTATCTCTTCATACGCCAGCTCGAGAGCAGGATGCGGATCGTTTCCAACCAGGGGACGAACGATCTGACCAGGGACCCGGAAAAATTGCATCTCCTCGCACGCAGAATGGGATATCACAGTGATGGCGGGTCAGCAGGGCAGAAGCTCCTCAGTGATTACGAAGTCTTGAGCTCCCAGGTCAGGAAAGTGTTTGATAAGTACGTCCGCGGGTGATCAATTTAGGAGACCGCGCTTGTATCTACTGTGATGTTCTGTTTGAGAATGCCGGGTTTTATTGTTTTGTTTTTTAACGCCTTGCTTTTTTTTCGTGACACAAATTCATTCGGGACCATATATAAAGGATACTTATAGGAAGTTATGTTGATTTTATGGATTCTCATGTTTCTAAATTGACATTTTTCTTGACATCAACTCCGACATTATAATAACATAATATTCCGTGCAAAATGAAACCCTGCATGTGCATAATGCAATGGTAAAGTGCAACTCATTCTTAACAACTAAATAATTCTACCGATTCCATTCATAATATCTCCAAGGGAGGAAATGACAAGAAATGCTACATCGCTATGCAAGAGTCATAATCCTGATGTTGATCATCGCAGCAGCGTTCTTTCCGGTTCATGCGGCGTTCGCATCAAATGATACTGCGCCTGCTCCTCCATCTGCCGCTGCGGCACCCGAGCACGGTGACATGCATGCGCCTGCCGCCGTGCCTGCAGCTCCCGCGTCGACCATGCCCTGGTGGGTCTGGCCGCTGTCATTGTTCGTCGTGACATTCATCCTCGGAATCCTTGCGGTCCTCGGCGGCGTGGGCGGCGGTGTGCTGTTCGTGCCGATCGTGGGCGGATTTTTCCCGTTCAATATCGATTTCGTGAGAGGCGCCGGTCTGCTTGTGGCGCTAGCAGGGGCGCTGGCTGCCGGGCCGGGTCTCCTCAAGAGGAACCTCGCCAGCCTTCGCCTGGCTCTTCCCGTCGCGCTCATAGCGTCGGCAGCTGCGATCGTCGGCGCGATGATCGGCCTCGCCCTCAAGCCGAACGTCGTGAATACCCTCCTGGGTGCGACCATCCTGTTCATCGTCGTCATCATGGCGACGGCGAAGAAGTCCGACTTCCCTGTGGTGCCAAAGCCGGATGCGCTATCCCAGAGTCTCGGCATCATGGGCATCTACCGGGAAGAGTCGCTAGGCAAGGACGTTGAGTGGAATGTCCACAAAACTCCCCTGGGCCTGGTCCTCTTCATCGTCATCGGTGTTATGGCTGGGATGTTCGGCCTCGGCGCGGGTTGGGCGAACGTGCCCGTCCTGAACATCCTGATGGGCGCACCGCTCAAGATATCAGTGGCTACGAGCAAGTTCCTGCTCTCGATCACCGATACGTCTGCGGCATGGGTATATCTGAACCAAGGTGCGGTGCTTCCGATGATCGTGGTGCCGTCCCTCGTGGGCATCATGCTCGGTTCCATTGTGGGCGTGAAGATACTCGCCAAGGCAAAACCCAAGGCCATCAAGTGGATGGTGATCGGCCTCCTGCTCTTCGCAGGAGCCAGGTCCCTACTCAAGGGGTTGGGAATCTGGAAGTAATTCTCACCACTGAGACGCGGAGACACGAAGAAGATTCATCATTGTAAAAAAACGAAAGACGAAGCCGGAGGAAAGTAGAATGACGAACGAAAAAACCAAAGCATCGGAAGAACAGATAGCATACGCAGGCGTTCTCAATGTCGGCATGTGGTTCGGGCTGTTCCTGCTCGTGGTCACTTTCATAGTCTACATTTCAGGGGTGCTCCCGAGCTATGTCCCGATCGATGATCTGCCGAAATACTGGACCATGAGAGTCCACGATTTCAACGTTGCCCTGAACGCCCCAACGGGCTGGCACTGGACTGCGCTGGTCGGGAAGGGAGATTACCTGAATTTCGTCGGCATCGCGATCCTGTCGGGCCTCACGATTCTGTGCTACCTGGTAATTCTGCCGATCCTGTTCAGAAAGAAGGTTATGGCTTACGTTGTCATTGCGATCGTTGAAGTGCTGGTGCTGTCTCTGGCGGCAAGCGGCCTCTTGAAAGTCGGCGGGCATTAATCACGAAACTGCTTTATAGGGAAGAATATATCTACGGGGGCGGCTGAGAAGCCGCCCTTTTTTGTTTTGTTGCGTCAGGAGCATCCGCATCTCCTGTTGACATCACTCATGACCGCTGTTACGATGATATCAATGTCCGACACATGATCTGAAAAGGTCCTGACCGTGAAAGAGCGCATAAATCTTCTCCGTGAGTTCTCCGTCCCGCTTCTCTGCGGCGTTGTCATGGCGCTGACCTGGGCCAACAGCGCTCCGGAGAGCTATGCTCACTTCCTGCACGATCGCTTCTTCGGACCGATCAGCTTTCACTTCCTGACGAACGATATCTTCATGGTCTTCTTCTTCGGCATCGCGGCGATTGAGATTACACAGAGCCTTCTGCCCGGAGGAGATCTCCACCCGATCAAGAAGTCAGTGAATCCCCTCCTCGCCACGATTGGCGGCGTTATCGGTCCTGCCCTGGTGTATCTGACGCTCAATCATTTCATCGGCTCCGCTGGCCTACGCAGGGGCTGGGGGATACCGACGGCGACGGACATTGCCTTCACATGGCTTACTGCCCGGATACTGTTCGGCAACAATCATCCGGCCATTTCGTTTCTCGTCCTCCTCGCGGTGGCTGATGATGGCATCGGACTTGCCATCATTGCCATATTCTATCCGAATCCGCTCCTGCCCGTTGAGCCTCTCTGGCTGTTCCTGACACTTGCCGGGATGGCGGTGGCATATCTTCTTCGCCGGGGCCGGGTCAAGTCGTACTGGCCTTACATCCTCATCGGCGGAGGTCTTTCCTGGACCGGGCTCTTTCAAGCGCATCTTCATCCGGCACTTGCTCTTGTCTTCATCATACCGTTCCTGCCCCATGCCCCGTTCGAGACGAAGCATATGTTCGAAGACAACCCGGCCGATCATTCCACGGGCGCTCTGTTCGAGCATGAGTGGAAAGTGATCGTCGATTTCGGGCTCTTTCTGTTTGGCCTTGCCAATGCCGGGGTGGAATTTTCCAGCGTTGGGACGGCGACGTGGCTGGTATTGGCTGCCCTGTTGGTCGGGAAGACCGCCGGCATCTATTCCCTTGGATATCTTGCATACAAACTGGGATTCCCGCTGCCCCAGGGAATGCACAAGAAGGAACTGGCAGTGGTCGGCATCATTGCCGGATTCGGATTTACCGTCGCCCTATTCGTCGCAGGCGAGGCCTTTATTTATCCGGTACACCAAGGTGCCGCCAAGATGGGTGCGATGCTTAGCTGTAGCTCTGCGCTGATCGCGGCGATTGCCGCGAAGCTGCTTAAGGTCAGGAGATCTGCCTGATAGAAATGACCGACGGTCCTCAGACCTTGGCCGGCGCGTGCCATCGCCTCCCTGAGGAGGTCAGGCCCTTCTCCTTGCAGTCATGCCTCATGTCTCCATGATTGACCGGTTACGGGGGAACGGATTATGCACAAGATTGTAGTCTTCACCGACCTCGACGGGACCCTGCTTCATCCAAAGACGTACTCCTTCGACGACGCGCGTCCCGCGCTTGAATTGATACGACAGCGTAATATTCCTCTCATTATATGCTCCAGCAAGACGAGGGCTGAGATCGAGGTCTACCGGACCAGGCTCGCGAACGGGCATCCCTTCGTTTCTGAAAATGGGGGCGGTGCATTTATTCCCGAGGGATATTTCCCATTTGCTGTCGACGGCGAGACGCAAGCCGGATGCCGGCAGATCTGCTTCGGCAGCCCCTACCACGAACTCCGGGATGTGCTGAGCGATCTGCGGGAACGTCTGTCGACCAAGGTCAGGGGCTTCGGTGACATGTCCACGCAGGAGATCGCGGCTCTTTCAGGCTTGCCCGAAGCAGAGGCAGCTCTTGCGAAGATGCGCGACTTCGACGAGCCGTTCATCTTTGAAGAAGCCGATGCGGACGTGGATGCATTTTTACAGGCAATCGAGGACCGAGGATA